>NZ_JFHC01000003.1 GCF_000698595.1 Caballeronia glathei
TCCCGCCGTGCTCGCCGAGCGCATGGAGATGCCGGAAGAGAAGATCCGCGGCATTCTGAAAATCGCGAAACAACCGGTGTCGCTCGAGACGCCGGTGGGCGAGGACGCCGATGCCACGCTCGGCGACATGATCGAAGACCCGACGGCCGCGTCGCCGGCGGACGCTGCGGTTCATGCCAACATGCGCGCCGCGATCGACGATGCGCTCGACGCGCTCTCGCCCCGCGAGGCGAAGGTGCTGCGCATGCGTTTCGGTATCGACACCGCGTCGGACTACACGCTCGAAGAACTGGGCAAGCAGTTCGACGTGACTCGTGAACGCATTCGCCAGATCGAAAGCAAGGCAATGCGAAAACTGATGCATCCGAGCCGCGCCGACAAACTCAGGCCGTTCCTCGATCGTTGAGCCGAAAAAACGCCGCGCCGTGATTCAACGGCGCGGCGCTTTCGACGTCGCGGAAGCCGTGCACGCCTCCAGTGCGCCGATTGCCTTTCGCGCGAGGGTGACGGTTTCATCGCATGCGCGCGTGTTTCCGAATGCGGCGCATCCTCCGCCCGCATCCACTTTCGAAAGGGCTGTGCGAACCTTCTCCAATGCCGACTCCGGTGAGCCAGTGTCCGCGATCAGCGCCGATACGTTGAACACGCTGCCCGAGGCCGTCTCCACCCAGTTCGGACAAGCGGACTGCGCCTGCGTACTCGCGGAAAGAAGAATCGCAATGAAGCCAGCCGCTCGCCAGAGACGGCCCGGCGATATGTCGAGGAACGATTTCATCTGCGCCACCTACGGTAAGCGATCGACGCCGAGGCGAGTGTAGACATCGCGCTCGGCACCTTAGCGCGAACCTAGCATACGCTCGAACGCTGAATGTGGGCTAGCGCACATATCGGCTGCGATCAGGCTTGCAACGAAGCACGTTTTACCGTTTTGTTGCGCACCTCACCTGTATCAACCGAAGCTCAAGCGGAGCAGTCAGGTGCCGATAAGAACCGGCCGCAGAAACCAGAAATATTTCAATTTCCTTTCCAGTATTCCAATCTGAAAGTCGTCAATTCCTGTTCGGGATATCGAGTCCCTTTACGACCGCGGGCCGCGCAAGGAACACGTCGAGCACGCGCGTGACATGCGGAAAGCGCTCGATCCCCACGAGTTCACGCGCTTCATAGAAGCCAATCAGATTGCGCACCCATGGAAAAACCGCCATGTCGGCGATTGTGTAGTCATCGCCCATGATCCAGTCGCGGCCAGCGAGACGCTGATCGAGCACACCAAGAAGTCGTTTCGACTCCCCGACATAGCGGTCGCGAGGGCGCTTGTCCTCGTAGTCCTTGCCGGCGAACTTGTGGAAGAAACCCACTTGGCCGAACATCGGGCCGACGCCGCCCATCTGGAACATCAGCCACTGAATCGTTTCGTAGCGGCGCGCGGAGTCGCGCGGCATGAACTGGCCCGTCTTGTCGGCGAGATACATCAGGATCGCACCCGATTCGAACAGGGCGAGCGGTTTGCCGTCCGGCCCGTGCGGATCGAGGATCGCCGGAATCTTGTTGTTGGGACTGAGGGACAGAAACTCCGGCGACATCTGGTCGTTCGCGTCGAACCTCACGAGATGCGGTTCATACGGCAACCCGCTCTCCTCAAGCATGATGGAAACTTTCACGCCATTGGGCGTCGGCAGTGAATAGAGTTGCAGACGGTCGGGGTGCTGCGCGGGCCACTTCCTCGTAATGGGGAAGGCGGACAGATCGGTCATGGTGGATACCTTCGTTGAATGTCTGCGTGTCGTGAATGCGGTGTGTCAGGCCGTAAATATAGTCATTACCGTCATTCCTGTCCCGACTGGCCCGAGGTCGGGCGTTCGCGCCTCGTTTCGCGACGGCGTCGACGCGCACGATGCACTTACGCGTCGAGCAAGCGCAATCCCACCACGCCCGTCACGACGAGCCCGATGCATACGAGCCGCAGGGGAGCCGTGCTCTCCCCGAACGCGAGAACACCGACTACCGCCACGCCGATCGCGCCGATTCCGGTCCACACCGCGTACGCCGTTCCCGCGGGCAGCGACTTGAGTGCGTGTGTGAGCAGGAAGATGCTTGCGAGCGCCAGCACGATGCCGATCATGCTCGGAACGGGTCGAGACCAGCCGTCTGCGTAACGCAATGCCACCGCCATTCCGATCTCGATCGCACCCGCGCCGAGCAACAGGATCCAGGCCACGATTCGCTCCCCGGAGATTGAATGGACCCGAGTTTGACCCTACAGTTACCCGACGGCAAGTACGCACCCGGAGGTGCCTATGGCTTCGATCAGGAAACCCGGTCGCGCATCCGGCAACGTGTTCAGTGCGACGTGTCCCTCACGAACCGCACTGGAACTGGTATCGAGCAAGTGGGCGCTGCTCATCGTGCCGATGCTGGTCGACGGGCCGGTACGCAACAATGACTTGCTGAGAAGGATTGAAGGCGTCTCGCAAAAGATGCTGACCCAGACACTCCGCGAACTCGAGCGAAACGGACTGGTCGTGAGGACGGACCATCTCACGGTGCCGCCGCATGTCGAATATCATCTGAGTCCGCTCGGGCGATCGTTGAGCGAGGCGCTGATTGCGCTCGATCGCTGGGCGGAGCAGCATCACGATCACCTCCGCTACGCGCGCGAAAAGTTCGATCAGGGATAACGAAAGTTGCCAGAATCGTCGCTGGCCCGTGTTCGTTCCCCATTGCCGCCAGAAAACCTCGCGAGAACCCGACCCCATTAAGCGTGGGCTGGAACCTTGCTCGACACTGATATATTCATCTAGACGTCTCGCCATCGTCACTGGCGCGTCATGTTGCATTTCTAGAATCTTCGGGACGTTTCATCGCATCTGCCATGCAATCTCGAGGAGCCTATGGATGCAATTCGCATTGAGCGTCTGTCGAAGACGTTCAGCAACGGCCGCAAGGCGCTCGATTCCATCGACCTGAAAGTGCCTCAAGGCGAGATGGTGGCGCTGATCGGGGCATCGGGTTCGGGCAAGTCCACGTTGCTGCGTCACATCGCGGGGTTTACCGCGTCGGATCCGGAGCCGTCGCATGTGACGCTGCTCGGCCGGCCGATTCAGCAGAACGGCAAGGTCGTCCGTGAGGTGCGCCGGATCCGCCGCGACGTCGCGTTCGTTTTCCAGCAGTTCAATCTCGTCGGGCGCCTCAGTGTGCGCACGAACGTGCTGATCGGCGCGCTTTCGCGCGTGCCGCTCTGGCGGCGCCTGTTCGGACGCTTTCCCCGCGAGGAGCAGGCGCTTGCGATGCAGTCGCTCGCGGCGATGGGTATCGGCGAGCACGTGAACGAACGCGCCAGCACGCTTTCCGGCGGTCAGCAGCAACGTGCGGCGCTCGCGCGCGCACTCGTGCAGCGCGCGCGCATCGTGCTTGCCGACGAACCGATCGCATCGCTCGATCCCGAGTCGTCGCGCCGCGTAATGGAACTGCTGCAGTCGCTGAACGAAGACCACGGCCTGACCGTCGTAGTGTCCCTGCATCAGATCGACATCGCGATGAAATACTGTTCGCGCACGGTCGCATTGCGCGATGGGCGCGTCGTGTACGACGGTCCCTCCGCACATCTCACGCCCGCCGTGTTGCGCGATCTCTACGGCGCCGCCGCGAGCGAGCTGCTGGCGGACGCGGAAGCGACCGGGAGCGATGACGCGCCGGAAGGCACACTGCGTCCCGACAAGGTGCAACCACGCGCCAGCGAATCCTCGACACGCTCCGCCGCCTTCGCCTCGATAGCGCCGGCGGCCGGCTCCTGATCCTGATGGCGCCGGAGCAGGAGCGCCGTCGTATCTTCACTTCAACACTGGACTTACCGATGAAATCAGCCCGTTACCTTCTGGCCGGCGCGGCGCTTGCCGCGTGCTTCGTGACGCAGGCCGTGCGCGCCGAAACGCTCAACTTCGGCATCATCTCGACCGATTCGTCGTCGGCGCTCAAGGAGCGCTGGCAGCCGCTCATCGACGATCTCAACAAGCAGACCGGCCTCGACGTGAAGACGTTCTTCGCCACCGACTACGCGGGCATCATCGAAGCGATGCGTTTCAACAAGGTGCAGTTCGCCTTCTATGGCAATGCTTCGGCAATCGAGGCAGTGGACCGGTCGAATGGCGAAGTGTTCGCCAAGATGAAGTACAAGAACGGGCAGGGCGGCTATTACTCGGTGCTGATCACGAACGTGAACAGCAAGTGGAAGAGCGTCGATCAGGTGCTGAAGAACAGCAGCGATGTCAATCTCGGCTTTGGAGATCCGAACTCCACTTCGGGTACGCTCGTGCCGTCGTATTACCTGTTCGCGAAGAACGGCGTGTCGACGAGGACCTCGTTCAAGAGCGTGCTGCCGTCGAGCCACGAAGCGAACCTGCTCGCCGTCATCAACAACCGGGTGGACGTCGCGACCAACAACACCGACATGCTCGATCACCTCAAGGCCGATCACGCCGACCGCTACGCACAGGTGCGCGTGCTGTGGACATCGCCGCTGATCCCTTCCGACCCGCTCGTCTGGCGCCGCGATCTGCCGCAGGCGACGAAGGACAAGCTGCGCAACTTCTTCGACCACTACGGCGAGAAGGATCCTCACGAGCAAGCCGTGATGGCGGCGCTTGGAGGATACTCGGGCTTTGCGCAGTCGTCGGACGCGCAACTCGTGCCGATCCGTCAGATGTCGCTGTTCCAGAAGAAGGAGCAGGTGCAGAACAACGCGCACATCTCGGACGCCGACAAGAAGGCGCAGCTCGCCGCGCTGGATCAGAAGCTCTCGGCGCTCGACAAGCTGGCGGCCAAGTAATGAGTCCGGTCAACGCATCGCCGGTCGACGGGGCGAGCGGCCGCGCCGCGAAGCACGTGTCCGTACCGGGCGACCCGAAGCGCAGCTGGGCGTCGACCTTCGGCTGGATCGCCGTGATCGCGGTGCTCGGACTCTCGTGGCAGAGTGCGGACATGAGGCCCCTCGACCTCATTCGCGATTCCGGCAACATGGCACAGTTCGGGCGCGACTTTTTCCCGCCGGACTTCACGGAGTGGCGCGCCTACGTGCACGAGATGATCGTCACGCTGGCCGTCGCGGTGTGGGGTACGGCGCTTGCGCTGGTGTGCGCGGTGCCGTGCGGGCTGCTGTCGGCGAGCAACATTGCGCCTCTTTGGGTCACGCAGCCGGTGCGCCGCGTGATGGATGCCTGCCGGGCGATCAACGAGATGGTGTTCGCGATGCTGTTCATCGTGGCCGTGGGGCTCGGTCCTTTCGCGGGCGTACTCGCGCTTTGGGTCCACACCACGGGCGTGCTCGCCAAGCTTTTCGCCGAAGCCGTGGAAGCGATCGACGCGAGGCCGGCTGAAGGCGTACGGGCCACCGGCGCAAGCACCATCGACGAAATCGTCTACGGCGTGTTGCCGCAGGTCATGCCGCTGTGGATCTCGTTCGCGCTGTATCGCTTCGAGTCGAACGTGCGCTCCGCGATGGTCGTCGGCATGGTGGGGGCGGGCGGGATCGGCGTCGTGATCTACGAGGCAATCCGCTCCTTCAACTATGCGCAGACCGCCGCGGTGATGCTGATGGTCATTGTGATCGTGACGCTGATCGACCTCGGTTCGGCATGGGTGCGCGAGCGCGTGATCTGAGAAGCCGTGATCCGGAACACGCGGCCCGCGCGTTCAGCGGGCCGCGTGTCCGATGGCCTCGAGCAATTGATGGCCCGCGTCGGCGAGCAGGCCCGAGTTGTCGATGGTGATGCACTGCGCCGCTGACGGCAACGCGAGTGCCGGACGGCGCGCGAGCCGCGCTTCAATCTGCCTTGCGTCCTCGCGTCCGCGCCTCGCGAGCCTTGCCGCGAGCACTGCGGGACTGGCGTCGATATGGACGAAGCGCGCGTGCGGATAGCGCGCGTGAGCGGTGCCCGCATGCTGGCGCGAGCCGTTGACCACGACGGACATGCCCCGCGCGAGCCAGGTGTCGATCTCGACGCCGATGCCATAGCGCAACCCCAGGCTGTCCCAGTGCAGCGAAAACAGCCCGTTCGCAAGGCGCGTAGCGAATTCCTCGTTGCTCAGTGCGATGTGATTCTCGCCTTCGGAAACTGCCCGCGTGATGTATCGATGCGAAAACATCACGCTTGCGCCGATGCGTTCGCGCGCGAAGCCGAGCAGCGAGTCCTTGCCCGCGCCCGAGGGTCCCATCACGTAGATGAGCCGTGCGCTGTTTTCGGTGGTCATGCGGGGTCCTGTGCCGTGTCGAATGGAAGGCGCTGCCAGAGCGCGAATGGCGCGCCGGGCTGCGGCTCGACGAAGAGCGACGCGCCGTGAAAGGGCAGGGGGCCGAGCGCTTCGATGCGCTCTGTCCAATGCGAGGCGATGGCCGTGCGGGCTGCGGCTTCGCCGAGCGAGTCCGACAGCGTCATGTGAAAGCGGAACTCGTCGAGCACGTAGGGATAGCCCCATTCGCGCAGCAGCCCGATCTGGCGCTCGCTCATGCCGGGCGCGATGCGGCTCTCGATCTGCTGCGGGGAAGGGCGCGCGCGCAGCGGCGCCATCGCGCGCAATGCGCTGGCGGCGATTTCGCGGACGATGTCGTCGTGGCCTGTATTCGCCGGACGCAGCGCAACGAAGCGCCCTATTTCCGCGACACCGACCGGCATGTCGAAACGCCCGAAGTGGCGAGCCCAGTCGCGTGCAGCCGACAGCACGTCGAGCGGCCTGACACCTTCCGCGCAATGAAACGGCGCGACGAGCGTGCCGTGCCATCCATAGCGGCGAGGCGCACGTGTCAGCGCCTCCACGTTCGAGCCGAGGGCCACGATGCGATCGGGCAGGGGCGTATCGATGGAATGCGCGCGCTCGGGGTCGCGGCCCAGCCACTCACAGCCGGCGTCCCACCATGCCGACGCGGCCGGCGGCGCATAGTAGAGCGCGATTCGCGCCTGCGGGGCGAAATCGGTGTGCTGCGCGTAGCCGGTCATGCGTCGTGCTCGACCATGAGTTGCACGCGGTCCGCGGCGAAGTGCGTGATGCCGTACTTGATCGGCACGCCGGCTTCGTCGACATCGACGTTTTCGACCCACAGCACCGGCTGCTGCCGGTTGATCTGCAGGCGGCGCGCGACGTCGGTGCTGGGAAGCACGCTGCCGATGCGGCTCCATTTGCGCGTGTAGTCCTCGACGCCGAATTGGGCCAGGGCGGCGGAGATGCCGCCTGAGGATTCGAGCACGGCGGGCAGGTCCGCGAAGCGCAGCGCGGGATACCAGTTGCGCGCATAGGTGAGGGGCACGCCGTCCGAATCATGGCGCGACTCGATCTGATAGACGAGCGTCCCCACGCGAATGCCGAGCGCCTTCGCGGCGACCGGATCGGCCTTCACCTTCTCGGCGGAAAGAATGGCCCCCGCCGTCGCATGGTTCTGGCGGCGCAGGTTCTCGGTAAAGCGCGTGCGGCGGCCGATCTGGTAATCGATCGCGCCCGGCTGCACGAACGTGCCGCGACCCTGCTCGACGCTGACGAGACCCGTCGCGGCGAGCCGCAGCATCGCGCGGCGAACCGTATGGCGATTCACATCGAAGCGCTTCGCAAGTTCTGCTTCGCTCGGCAGCCGCCCTTCGTCGCCGAAGCCGTGCGCCGCGATCTCCGCAGAGAGGATCTGCTCGATCTGCCGCCAGACGGCGACACCCGCGCCGCGCTCCACGGCGAGCCCCGGCGCCGCGTTTTCGTTCGATGTCATGTCGCTGTCATTCCTGTCGGTTTCAATAGCGTTCTGGACATTATAGTGCGCCGCTCATGATGGAAATATGAAAGCGGAGCATGATCGTAATCGTGATTATCCACATCTCGATACGTCTAGACGACCAGATGTACCGACTGGTAGCATAGGTCGCCGGAAATCCGGTGTTGGACCTGCCGGCCGCGGCGCGGGCGCCGCGCCTTTTTACGACGAGGAAAGCGAATGAATTCTTCTCCGCAGCCGCCAGTTCGGGCTGAGCGGATGGCTCGGCGAGAGTGGATGGCGGTGCTTGCGCGCACGCCGCGCGAGCACATCAGGGAAGCGCTCGACGCGGCGCTCGGTTCCGCGTCGCCGCCTGCATTCGACTGGCTGCGCGCTCCGGAAATCGGGCTCGCGATGGTGCGAGGGCGCATCGGCGGCACGGGCGATCCCTTCAATGCCGGCGAAGTCACCGTAACGCGCGCGACGCTCAGGCTGCGCATGCCGGACGGCAGCGCGCCGGTGGGAGTCGCCGTGCACATGGGCCGCGACAAGGAGCGCGCGAAGCTCGCCGCGCTCATCGACGCGATGCTGCACGTGCCGGCGCTCGAAGCGCCGCTGCACGAACGCCTGCTTCGGCCGCTCGCCGCGCGCATCGCCGAGCGCCGCGCGCACAGACAGGCGCAGGCGGCCCGTACGAAGGTCGAATTCTTCACGATGGTGCGAGGGGACTGATGCAGCCAGCCGACCGTTTCAATTCCGCTCACGGCCCGCACAGCGAGCAAATCGACATGGCCTTGCTGATGCCGGGCTTTGGCGACGCGGTGCACGATTCGCAGGGCGTCTTTCGCGCGCTCCTCGATGCGCTCGCGCGTCCTGGCCGCATCGTATCCGTCGAGTCTCTGCTGCCCGGCTACCAGGCCGACGCGAACGGTGCCCCGCTTGCTGCGTTCGCATCGCTGCTCGCGCTCGCCGACTACTCGACCCCCGTGTTCGTGCAGCGGGACGACCGCGCGCTCGCCGATGCATTGCGCTTTCATGCGGGCGCCACGTTGACGCGTGATTGCGCGCAGGCGACGTTCGCCTACGTGCACGACGCCGCGTCGATGCCGCCGCTCGATGCGTTTTCGCTCGGCGAACCCGAAGCGCCCGAGAACGCAGCGACGCTTTTCATCCGGGTCGATTCACTGACCGACGGCGCGCCTCTCACGTGGCAGGGCCCCGGTATTCGCGATGCGTCGACCGTTGGCATCGCAGGGCTGCCGGGGAAGTTCTGGGACGAGCGTGCTGCGCTCGCCTCGCGGTTTCCGTGCGGCATCGACTGCTATTTCGTCGCGGGTGGCTCGCTTGTCGGCCTGCCGCGCACGACCCGAGTGGAGAACAGCTAATGTACGTCGCAGTCAAAGGCGGGGAACGCGCGATCGAGCGTTCGTGGGACCTGCTTGCTGAAAAGCGCCGCGGCGATCGCGCGGTGGCGGAGCTGACCGTCGCGCAGATTCGCGGGCAACTGAGGCTCGCCGTTGCGCGCGTGATGACCGAAGGCTCGGTGTACGACGAGGAACTCGCTGCGCTGGCGATCAAGCAGGCCGCGGGCGATCTGGTCGAAGCGATTTTCCTGCTGCGCGCGTATCGCACGACGCTGCCGCGCTTCGGCTACACGCTGCCGATCGATACGGAGGCCATGCACGCCGAGCGCCGCATCTCCGCCGCGTTCAAGGACATTCCCGGCGGGCAGATGCTCGGCGGCACGTATGACTACACGCAGCGCCTGCTCGACTTCACGTTGCTCGCCGAAGGCGGCACCGGTGCAGGTGACGAAGACACCGCACCGGCGACACACGCGGAGCCGATGCCGCGCGTGCTCGCGATGCTCGACCGGGAAGGCCTGATCGAGCAGGAGAGGGCGCGCCCGGATGCCCCGGAACCCGGTGACCTGTCACGCGAGCCGCTCACCTTTCCCGTCGATCGCGCGACGCGGCTGCAGAATCTCGCCCGCGGCGACGAGGGCTTCCTGCTGTCCATCGGCTATGCGACGCAGCGCGGCTACGCGCACAGTCATCCGTTCGCGGGCGAGATCCGCAACGGGGAAGTCGCGGTCGAACTCGAACTCGACGAACTGGGCTTTGCGGTCGAGATCGGCGACATCGAGGTGACCGAGTGCCAGATGATCAACCAGTTCGCCGGCAGCGGCGAGGTGCCGCCAGCGTTCACACAGGGCTACGGCCTTGCCTTCGGCCATTCCGAGCGCAAGGCGATGGCAATGGCGCTGGTGGACCGCGCGTTGCGCGCGCAGGAACTGGGGGAAACCATCGCATCGCCGACGCAGGACGCCGAATTCGTGCTGTATCACAGCGACAACGTGGAGGCGTCCGGATTCGTGCAGCATCTGAAACTGCCGCATTATGTGGACTTCCAGTCGGAGCTCGAATTGCTGCGCGGTCTGCGAACGTCGGGCGGCGTTGCGTCACGGCCCGCGCCTGCGCTGGCCGCAGAGGAAGAACAGGAGGTCGCGCATGAGCGCCCGTGAAGCAGGAACCGAACTCGCCGAAGGCTACAACTTCGCGTATCTCGACGAGCAGACAAAACGCATGATCCGCCGCGCGCTGCTCAAGGCCGTGGCCGTGCCCGGCCATCAGGTGCCGTTCGCGTCGCGCGAAATGCCGCTGCCCTATGGCTGGGGCACGGGCGGCCTTCAGGTGACGTCCGCGATCATCGGCCGCAGCGACACGCTGAAGGTGATCGACCAGGGCTCCGACGAAACCACCAACGCCGTCAATATCCGCCGCTTCTTCGCGCGCACGGCGGGCGTCGCGACCACGACACGCACCGCCGATGCGTCGATCGTGCAGACGCGCCACCGCATTCCCGAGACGCCGCTCACCGAAGCGCAGATACTCGTGTATCAGGTGCCGATGCCGGAGCCGCTCTACCGGCTCGAACCGCGCGTGACCGAGTGCCGCAAACTGCACGCGCTCGCGGACTACGGTCTCATCAACGTGAAATACTACGAGGATATCGTGCAGCACGGCAGCATCGCGACGACCTACGACTACCCGGTGCTCGTCAACGACCGCTATCTGACCTCGCCGTCGCCGATTCCGAAATTCGACAATCCGAAGATGCATATGAACCCGGCGTTGCAGCTTTTCGGCGCGGGCCGCGAGCGCCGCATCTACGCGATCCCGCCGTACACCAAAGTGAAGAGCCTGGATTTCGAGGACCATCCGTTCAGCGTGCAGCGCTGGGAGCATCAGTGCGCGCTGTGCGGCTCGCGCGAGAGCTTCCTCGACGAGATGATCGTCGACGACGCCGGCTCGCGCATGTTCGTGTGCTCCGACAGCGATTACTGCAGCAGCCGCCGCGCTGCACAGGATGCACCCGGGGACGCAGCGAAGGAGGCCGCATGACGGTATCGGCACACGTCGCGCCGCTCCTGAGCGCACGCGGACTCTCGAAGCAGTATGCCGGGCGCGGCGGTTGCGTCGAGATCGACCTCGACGTCTATCCCGGCGAGGTGCTGTGCATCGTCGGCGAATCGGGCTCCGGCAAATCCACGCTGCTCAACGCGCTCGCGCTGCGCACGCCGTCGAACAGGGGCACGCTCACGTATCGCACGAGAGATGCCGCGACGCTCGACCTGATCGGTCTGGCGGAGCCGCAGCGGCGCATGCTGTCGCGCACCGAATGGGGCTTCGTTCATCAGAACGCACGCGACGGGCTTCGTCATGGCGTGTCGGCGGGGGCCAATATCGGCGAGCCGCTGATGGCGATCGGCGCGCGCCACTACGGGCGGCTGCGCGAAACGGCAGCGGACTGGATGGCGCGGGTCGAACTCGACGCCGCGCGCATCGACGAGCTTCCCTCCGCGTTTTCCGGCGGCATGCAGCAGCGCCTGCAGATCGCGCGCAATCTCGTGACGGGACCGCGCCTCGTCTTCATGGACGAGCCCACCGCCGGCCTCGACGTGTCCGTGCAGGCGCGCCTGCTCGACCTGCTGCGCACGCTCACGAGCAAGCTTCATCTCGCCGCGCTGATCGTCACGCACGATATCGGCGTCGCGCGGCTGCTCGCGCATCGCCTGATGGTGATGAAGGACGGGCGCGTGGTGGAGAGCGGCCTGACCGACCAGGTGCTCGATGACCCGCAACATCCCTACACGCAGACGCTGGTTGCGTCCGTGCTGCCTGTCTGAGGTAAGACGATGAATGCCAATGCCGATCTCTCCAACGAACTCGCGTTCGCACGCCGCGATGCACTGATGCTGCGCGCACGCGGCATCGCGAAGACATTCACGCTGCACCAGCAGGGCGGGGCGCGCATCGCGGCGCTTCATGGCGTGTCGCTCGATGTCGAGCGCGGCGAATGCGTCGTGCTGTCCGGCGCATCGGGCGCGGGCAAGAGCACGTTCCTGCGCTGCATCTACGGCAACTATCTCGCGACGGGCGGCACGATCGCGATTCGCGACGACAGCCGCGAGTCGCGTCATGTTTCGCTCACGCATGCCTCGCCGCACGACGTGATCCGTTTGCGCCGGACGACGATGGGCTACGTGAGCCAGTTCCTGCGCGCGATCCCGCGCGTGTCGTCGCTCGATCTGGTGAGCGAGCCGCTCGTTTCGCGCGGCGTCGGCGAAGAGGACGCACGGGCGCGGGCGAGCGCGCTGCTCGAACGCCTTCACGTGCCGCGCCGCCTGTGGGCGCTCGCGCCTGCCACGTTCTCGGGCGGCGAGCAGCAGCGCGTGAACATCGCGCGCGGGCTGATCGCGGGCCAGCCGCTCCTGCTTCTCGACGAGCCGACCGCGTCGCTCGACGCCGAGAATCGCGACGTGGTCGCCGACCTGATCGTCGAGGCGCGCGAAGCGGGCGCGGCAATCGTCGGCATCTTTCACGACGAGGACACGCGCGAGCGCGTGGCGACGCGCGTCGTCGGCCTGGACGAACTAACGAAGCAATCTCCATCGAACACGGGAATCTTGCAGACATGCTGATCAAGAATGCGCGCATCGTGACGCGCGACGAGGAATTCACCGGCGTGGTCCGCGTGACGGACGGCCGCATCGACGAGGTGGCGCCCGGCACGACGTCGGCGGCGCAGGCCGAGGACTGGGAAGGCGACTATCTGCTGCCGGGGCTGGTCGAACTGCATACGGACAACATCGAGAAGCATCTCGCGCCGCGGCCGGGCGTGCTGTGGAATCACGAGGCCGCCATTCTCGTACACGACCAGCAGGTCGCATGCGCGGGCATCACGACCGTATTCGATGCGCTCGGCATCGGCTCGCGGCCGGATGTCGGCGTGCGCGGGCGCGAGATCCAGACGAAGTGCGCGCAGTCGATCGAAAACTTTGCGCGCCGCGGGCTCCTGCGCGCCGATCACTTCCTGCACCTGCGCTGCGAGGTCGCGACGGCCGACGTCGTCGAGATTTTCGATTCGCTGAGTTCGCATCCGCTTTTGCGCCTCGCGTCGGTCATGGACCACACGCCGGGCCAGCGCCAGTGGCACGATCCGGTGCAATGGCGCCGCTATCAGGAACGTCACGGCAAGTGGACCGACGAGCGCGCCCGCACGGCGCTCGAGGAACTCGCCGAAGACCAGCGCCGCTACGCGCACGCGCACCGGCGCGATATCGTCGAGCGCTGCCGCTCGCTCGGCATGTCGCTCGCAAGCCATGACGACACGCTCGTCGAGCACGTGGAGGAAGCCGCGCGCGACGGCATCGTGCTCGCCGAATTCCCGACGACGCTCGTGGCCGCACAGGCCTCGCGGCGCCTGAACATCGCGACGATCATGGGCGCGCCGAACGTGGTGCGCGGCGGCTCGCATTCGGGCAACGTGTCGGCGCTGGAACTCGCGCAGGCGGGTTTGCTCGACATCCTGTCGTCAGACTACGTGCCGTCGAGCCTGCTGATCGCGGCGTTCGACCTCGTGCGCAAGGCGGACTGGACGCTGCCGCGCGCGATCGCCACCGTCTCGTCGGCGCCCGCGCGGGCGGCGGGCCTCGACGATCGCGGCGCCATTGCGCCAGGACTTCGCGCCGACCTGGTCCGTGTGGCATCGGCCGATGGCCTGCCGGTGCCGCGTGCGACCTATCGCGCGGGCTTGCGCGTCGGCTGACCAGGCCGAGTCACACACCAGGCGAATCCATAACGCGCCGGTTATCGTGAGCATGAAAAACATTAACTATCATTGATCGATAACCGGTCCTACTCTTTTATCAAGCCCTTCGAAACATGCAAGCAGCATGAGCGGGGCGAAGACTGAAGGAGACGGACATGGACACCTCTGCGCACTCATTGCATTTCCTCGTCGAGAAATGGCTCGCGCCCAGCGCGGCAATGCGCATCCGCGTGGTCCGGTTCGGCAGGCTGGGCTCCGAAAAGAGGCCCTACGTGCATGTCGAAGCGTCGGCTTCGAGCGGTTCTCGCGCGATCTTCTTCTTTCGCCACGACGACGGATGCTGGTGCGTGTTTCCCGCCACCCGTGCGCGTCCGTGCATGAACGGCTATCGGCTTGCGGCATAGTGGTGCATGGCGCGCACGTAGTGCGCATGCTGCGCCGCAGAATCAGAGAGCGGGAATTTTCTTCACGCGCACAGCGGATTTTTTCACACCGCTCGTCCTACCGGCTTGACGGATCACCAGCCGTCCCTATCAGGAGAAAGGGGACTGAGGCGTCGCGTACAGACGCTGGCGCGGGAAGCCAGCACTCTGTAGACTCCCACGCGGAACGCGCGGGTTGCTTGCCAGCAGCGCAATCCAGCAGTCCGCTTCGGGAACGAACGCCTCGTACCACACGACATCCGATGCACCGGTGTCTGGCGCGTTAATTGCTCCGTTCGTGACGTCTGGTACCGTCAGGAATTGCCTACGCTGCCGCCATGAAACACGGTTTCCTAAGCTCGCTGACCGCGCTCACCGCAGGCGCCTGTCTTGCGCCCGCGCTCTGCCACGCCCATGCGCTCGACCCGCAACTCGATTGCAAGTCGAACGCCCACGGCTTCATTGCCCCCCTCGTCAACTATCGCTACATCGAATCGACGCCGATGCGTGTCGAAGCGAACTCGGTCAACGCGTTTCGGCCGACTCGCGGCAGCAACCTCACGGCTTTCGGCTTTCGCGTCTACGCGGTGCTCGGCTATGAGCACGGCGATGCGATGTTCAAGGAAGGCAGCGGCAAGCCCGTCAAGAACTCGTCGTACGGTGTCGTCGTGACGGGCGCGTCGGAAACGGTGGAGGCGCGCGTGCGGGAAGCGGGCAGCGACGCGGTGGTGCATCAGGTCGTGCCGATGCTTCTGACCGCCGTCTTCTGCGGCGGACACTGAGGCGCCCGGGGCGCCGGAGCGTTGGATCGCCGGATCGGACCCCATCGAAGCACGACCGGGTCCGTCACTTTCATGCGGCGCGGTTGAACATCCCGTCCTGTGACAGTGCCTCGACGAGATCGTCCGGCGACATCGGGCGCCCGAGCAGGAACCCTTGCAGCGAGTCGCAGCCAAGACGCGTCAGGAATTCCTGCTGCGCTGCCGTCTCGACGCCTTCCGCGACGATGTTCAGATTGAGCGTTTCACCGAGCGCGACGATCGCCGACACGATCGCGGCGTCCTCCGTGTCGCGCGCGAGATCGCGGATGAACCCGCGATCGATCTTCAGCTCGCTCGCCGGCAGCCGCTTCAGGTAGAGCAGGCTCGAATAGCCGGTGCCGAAATCGTCGATGGAAATGCGCACGCCCATGTCGCTCAGTTGCTGGAGAATGCGCAGGCTCGCGTCGGCATTGCGCATCGCCGTGGACTCGGTCACTTCCAGCGTCAGGCAGCCCGGCTCCAGCGCGTGGCGTGCCAGCGTGTCGCGCACCATCTGCAGCAGGCTCGCATGGCCGAACTGCAGCGCGGACAGGTTGACGGCGACAGACCAGTCGCGGCGGCCCGCGTCGTGCCATACGCGCATCTGCCGGCAGGCCTCGTCGAGCACCCACGCGCCGATCGGCACGATCAGGCCCGTCTTTTCCGCGAGCGGGATGAACTGGTCGGGCGCAATGAGCCCGCGTGCCGGATGCGCCCAGCGCACGAGCGCCTCCACGCCGAGCATCGGACCGCTGGGCGCGGCGAGCTTCGGCTGGTATTGCAGGATCAGCTCGTTTCGTTCGAGCGCGAGCCGCAGGTCCTGCACAAGCTGCAACTGCTCGTGCACGTTGGCGTTCATCGACGTCTCGAAGAAGCAGTAGACGTTGCGGCCGAGCGCCTTCGCGTGATACATCGCGGCGTCTGCGTTGGTGAGCAGGTCGTGCTGATCGATGCCGTCGCCGGGATACATCGCCACGCCGATGCTCGTCGACACGCGCAGCGTGCGCCCGGCCACCTGAAACGGTTCGCGAATGACGGTGAGCACCTTGTCGGCGAGCGTTGCCGCGTCCGCCGGTTCGCCGACTCGCGCGAGCAGCACGAATTCGTCGCCGCCCACGCGGGCGATCGTGTCCTCCTGCCGCACGCTCGACTCGATGCGCCGGGCGACCTCCACGAGCAGCAGGTCGCCGATGTGATGGCCGTAGGCGTCGTTGACCGTCTTGAAGCCGTCGAGGTCCATGAACATCACGGCGAAGCGTCCGTTGTTCCGGTCCGCGCCATGCAGCGCCCGGTCGAGCCGGTCCGTGAGCAGCATGCGGTTCGGAAGCTTGGTGAGGTTGTCGTGCAGCGCGAGGTAGGTGAGCTCCTGATTCGCCTCGGCAAGCGACACTGCGAGCACGGACGTGCGCGCTTCCAGGCGCAGGTCGAGCACCGAGACGATCAGCGCGATGGCGAGCACGGCGAGCGTGACGACGATGATCACGAGCGCGAGCCATCCGGCGTTCACGCCGCTGCGCGCCGCGCCGCAGACGCTGCCCACCGGAAACTGCGCCGCGGCCATGCCCGTGTAGTGCATGCCGACGATGGCGGCGCCCATCACGAGCGCGGCGGCCGCGCGCAATGGTCTGACGAGGGGCGAATGGCGGCGCAGGCGAAATGCGATCCAGAGCGCCGCGCCCGACGCAAGCATCGCGATCGCGACGGACAGCGCGAAGAGCGACGGAACGTAGACGATCGAGGGCGACATGCGCATCGCCGCCATGCCGGTGTAGTGCATGCCTGCGACACCCGCGCCGAGCAGCACCGCTCCCCAGGCGATCCGGGTCCACGGCAGGCTTTCCTGGCACACGAGCCACAGCGCGAACGCCGACGAGGCGATCGCGAGCAGGAGCGAGAGCGCGGTTATCGCGGGGTCGTAGCCGAGCGGAATCGGCAGGCTGAACGCGAGCATGCCGATGAAGTGCATCGACCAGATGCCGGTGCCCATCGCACAAGCTCCGCCCGC
Source organism: Caballeronia glathei (assembly GCF_000698595.1). Taxonomy (GTDB): domain Bacteria; phylum Pseudomonadota; class Gammaproteobacteria; order Burkholderiales; family Burkholderiaceae; genus Caballeronia; species Caballeronia glathei. The sequence continues at coordinate 17,068 of NZ_JFHC01000003.1, forward strand.
GAGCCACCAGTGCGCCGCCCGGCCCTTTGCGGTGGAAATGCGGCCTGCCATGTCGAGCGCGGTGTACGACGCCAGAATCGCCACGAGTAGCGAGAACAGGACGAGCAAACTGTTATAGCTACTCGCAAACATCGGGTATTCCTTTGAAGATTTCCGTTTCCGCCCCGCCCGGATTGCCCGGACCGCGTGCCACTGCCGCGCGGCGAAGGAGGCGTCGGTACGCCTCTTATAACGACCGCGTTCGCGCGCGACTTTAGCGCGCAACTTCAGCGCGCGATCCGCGAGCGGCGATTCGCGGGTGCGCGATGCCGTCGGCCGCGATTTCACATCCTGCGGCGATCACCGGTGCTTTCAGGCGCGCTCGCGAACGTCTTGTGCCACGCACACGTTTGCGGCTGCGCATTTTCAACGCCTCATGCCGGCTGGCACGCTTTTTCCTGAAACACCGGGCACGTAGATTTCAAAATCTAATGGTTAACCTTTCATTGTCACTACAAAATCGCATGCCTAGAATGCAAAAAACGGTTTGCGTCTGTACGTTCGTTTTATCAGCGAAGCTCGGGGAGACCGCCATGACAAAGCCGGAAAGAAAAACCCAATCGTTGCGCCGAAAATTTTTGCGGCGCGCCACAGCGACAGCCGCGGCGGGGGCGGCGGGCGCTGCGACGCTGGGGTTCCCCGCGATCGTCAAGGCGCAGGGTCCGATCGTCATGCGCTGGCAGAGCACCTGGCCGCAAAAGGACATCTTCCACGAGTACGCCGGCGACTTCGCCAGCAAGGTGAACACGATGACGGGCGGTGACCTGAAGATCGAGGTCCTGCCGGCGGGTGCGGTGGTCAAGGCGTTCGATCTGATCGACGCGGTCAGCAAGGGCACGCTCGACGGCGGTCACGGCGTGTGCGCGTACTGGTACGGCAAGAATTCGGCGATCGCGCTGTGGGGCTCCGGCCCCGCCTGGGGCATGGATGCCAACATGCTGCTTGCCTGGCACAAGTACGGCGGCGGCAAGGAGCTGCTGGCGGAGATCTACCGCAGCCTCAACCTGAATGTCGTGTCGTACCTGTATGGTCCGATGCCCACGCAGCCGCTCGGCTGGTTCAAGAAACCCGTCACGAAGCCCGAAGACTTCAAGGGCCTCAAGTTCCGCACCGTCGGGCTTTCAATCGACATCTTCAGCGGCATGGGCGCGGCGGTGAACGCGCTGCCCGGCGGCGAGATCGTTCCTGCGCTGGACCGCGGCCTGCTCGACGCGGCCGAATTCAACAACGCCAGCTCCGACCGCCAGCTGGGCTTCCCCGACGTCTCCAAGGTGTGCATGCTGCGCAGCTTCCATCAGTGCTCGGAGACCTTCGAGGTGCTGTTCAACAAGCAGAAATTCGACGGCTTGCCGCCGCACCTGAAGGCGATCATCGGCAATGCCGTGGAAGCGTCGTCGCAGGACATGTCGTGGAAGGCGATCGACCGCTACTCGAAGGACTACCAGGCCCTGCAGCAGCAGGGCGTGAAGTTCTACGCCACGCCCAATGCGGTGCTGCAGGATCAGCTCAGGATCTGGGACGAGATCGTCGCGCGCAAGGAAAAGGAAAATCCGATGTTCAAGAAGGTCAACGATTCGATGCGCGCCTTCGCGGAACGCACGACCCGCTGGCAGAGCGACACGAACGTCGACTACCGGATCGCCGCCGCACGCTATTTCACCAAGAAGACCTGAGCCGGCGCGCGCCGCGTTACTGCCCGGGAGCCGCGTTCAACGAGGCCACGCCATGCAAAAACTGCTGCTGCGCGTCGATGCGATCAGCACGTTCGCCGGTCAGGCCTTCGCGTGGCTGATCGTCACGCTCACGCTGATGATCACCTATGAGGTCTTCTCGCGCTACGCGCTCGGCACGCCGCACGCGTGGGTGTTCGACGCGGCGAACATGATGTACGGCACGCTCTTCATGATGGCGGGCGCCTATACGCTGTCGAAGAACGGTCACGTGCGCGGCGACGTGCTGTACGGCTTCTTCTCGCCGCGCGTGCAGGCGTCGATCGATCTCGTGCTCTATATCGTCTTCTTCATTCCGGGGACGGTCGCGCTCGTGTGGGCGGGCATCGACTTCTTCCAGGACTCGCTCGCGCAGAACGAGCATTCGTCGATCGCCGCCGACGGCCCGCCGATCTATCCGTTCAAGGCGTTCCTGCCGGTTGCGGGCGCGTTTCTGCTCCTGCAGGGCGCAGCCGAGATCGTGCGCTGCGTGATCTGCCTGCGCCGCGGCAGCTGGCCGCTGCGCGCGGGCGACGTCGAGGAAGTGGACGTCGAGAAGCTCAAGCAGTCGGTGAGCGTGAGCGACGAGGACATCGAGCGGCTCGATCCGCTCGTCACGGGAAGCAAAACCGGGCGGAGCGCGCCATGAGAAAGGAAGCATGGTTCGGCCTCTCCCTGATGGCGCTCGTGCTGATCGGCATCGTCTACGTGATGCCGTCTCCGTCCGCGATCACCAGCGAGCACCTGGGCCTCCTGATGCTCGCGCTGATCGTGATCGGCATCATGCTCGGCTTTCCGACCGCGTTCACGCTGATGGGCATGGGCGTGATCTTCGCGTGGCTCGCCTATCGAAGCGCGAATCCGGCGACCGCCGTCCAGCAGACGCTCGACCTCATGGTGCAGCGCGCGTACGGCGTGATGACCAACGACGTGCTGATATCGATTCCGCTCTTCGTCTTCATGGGATACCTGATCGAGCGCTCGAACCTGATCGCGAAGCTCTTCCGGAGCCTGCATCTCGCGCTCGCCCGCATTCCGGGCTCCCTCGCCGTCGCGACGCTCGTGACGTGCGCGGTGTTCGCGACCGCGACGGGCATCGTGGGCGCGGTGGTCACGCTGATGGGGCTGCTCGCCTTCCCGGCGATGCTGAAGGCAGGCTACGGCGTGCGGCTTTCGGCGGGCGTGATTACCGCGGGCGGCTGCCTCGGCATCCTGATTCCGCCGTCGGTGCTGCTGATCGTGTACGGCGCGACGGCGGGCGTTTCGGTGGTGCAGCTCTATGCCGGGGCGTTCTTTCCGGGGCTCATGCTCGCGGGGCTCTATATCGTCTACACGATCATTCTCGCGAAGCTGCGGCCCGACCTGGCGCCGCCTCTGAGCGACGCTGAACGCGAGGTGCCGCTGCCCGCGTATGCGAAGCAGACGGGCGGCGCACGCCGTGCGCGCGCGCTCGGGGGCCTGATCGGCGCGTTGCGCGGCGGCCAGACGGTTCCGGCGCCGAAGCGCACGCTCATCGGGCAGCTCGCCGTCGCGCTGATGCCGGTCGTGCTGGTGATCGGCGTGGCCGTTCTGGGCTACCGGGCAGCCGTGCTGCCGACGCCCGTCGCGGGCATCGGCGGGCCGGCTGAGATGACCACGGGAGGTTTCGTCGAGGAAGCGCCGGTCGCCGGAACCGACAGCCTTCAGGCGCCGCCCGACGAACCCGGCGCGGTTCTCGCTACGCCCGCGCCCGACGCCGTGCCGGACACGCTCGCGCCGCCTCCAGGCGCGCCGCCCGCCGCGAGCGGCGCGGCCGCGCCCGCTACGCCCGCTACGCCCGCTACGCCCGCTACGCCCGCTACGCCCGCCGCACCCGCTGCGCTCGCCGGCGGCACGCCGAACGCGCCGCAACCCGGGTTCTGGATTGCGATCGGCATCGCCGCCGTGCTGCTCGTCGGCTTCTATGCGTGGCTCGACTTCGCGCGGCTCGAAGTCTTCAAGATGCTGCTCACTTCGTTCTTCCCGCTCGCGACGCTGATCCTCGCCGTGCTCGGCTCGATCGTCTTCGGCCTCGCAACACCGACCGAGGCCGCGGCCGTCGGCGCGCTCGGCGGCGCCGTGCTCGCGGTGCTGTACCGGCAGATGAATTTCACGGTGCTGAAGGAGTCCGTGTTCCTCACCGCCAAGACGACCGCGATGGTGTGCTGGCTCTTCGTCGGCGCGTCGATCTTTTCGGCCGCGTTCGCGCTGCTCGGCGGACAGGCGCTGATCGAGCGCTGGGTGCTGTCGATGGAACTCACTCCGCTGCAATTCATGATCCTGTCGCAGGTGATCATCTTCCTGCTCGGCTGGCCGCTCGAATGGACGGAGATCATCGTGATCTTCATGCCGATCTTCATTCCGCTGCTCGCACACTTCAATATCGACCCGCTGTTCTTCGGGCTGCTCGTCGCGCTCAATCTTCAGACGGCATTCCTGTCGCCGCCGGTCGCGATGGCCGCGTTCTACCTGAAGGGCGTCGCCCCGAAGCACGTGACGCTCAACCAGATCTTCGCGGGGATGATTCCGTTCATGGCGATCCAGATCTTCGCCGTCGTGCTGCTCTACCTGTTCCCCGGCATCGGGCTGTGGCTGCCCGCCACGCTCTACAAATAGTGGCGCCGCGTGCCGTTTCCCCGCACGTGGCGGCATGATCCGTCCCGAATGCCCGCGCGGATCGTTCTGCGCCGCACCATCCCGCCGAGCCCCTCCGTGCGTCGTTTCGCACTCGCCCGCGCGCATTATTGCTATCGTCGCGATTGAGACACCCATTCATACGAAAGGAGAACGCAATCATGTCAGAGAAAACCGGCCAGACCGAACGCATCGCAATCGTCACCGGGGCGGGCAGGGGCATTGGACGTGCGGCCGCTCTCGCCCTGCTCGGCGACGGCTGGTCAGTGGCGCTCGCCGGCCGCCGGTCCGCACCGCTCGAAGCGGTGGCGAGCGAATCGGGCGCGGGCGCGCGCGCCTACCCGGTTCCGACCGACGTATCGGACCCGCGCTCGGTCGCGAACCTTTTCGCGGCGGTGACGGCGCGCTTCGGCCGGCTCGATCTGCTCTTCAACAATGCGGGCGTGGGCAACCCGCCGGGTCCGTTCGAGGAATGGTCGGTGGAGCAGTGGAAGGGCGTCGTCGACATCAACCTGAACGGCATGTTCTATTGCATCCAGAGCGCCTTTCGCGTGATGCGCTCGCAGACGCCGATGGGCGGTCGCATCATCAACAACGGCTCGATTTCGGCGAGCGCGCCGCGCCCCAATTCGATCGCGTACACGGCGACCAAGCACGCGGTGGGCGGACTGACCAAGTCCGCCTCGCTCGACGGACGCAAATACGACATCGCCGTGGGCCAGATCGATGTCGGCAACGCGCGCACCGAGCTTTCGCAGCGCATGGAGAAGGGTGTGCCGCAGGCGAACGGCGAGATTGCGTCGGAACCGATGATCGACGTGAGCGTGGTCGGCCAGTCGGTGCTGTACATGGCGAACCTGCCGCTCAACGCCAACGTGCTGTTTCATACCGTCATGGCGACGAAAATGCCTTTCGTCGGGCGAGGCTGAGCGGCCGGGCCGCGCCGGGGCGCGCTATTCGGTCCGGTACCAGACGCGGATGCCGGAATACCAGTGGCTGACGCTCGTATCGTCGCCGGCGCCGAAGGTGGAGAGGCTTTCCACGTTCAGCACGTCGATGCCGCGCTCCGCGATCCACGCGTTGGCCCGTTCGACCAGCGCGGCCCCGTTCTCATAGACGTTCCCCTTGATCAGATGGTGCTGAAGGACCCGCCGCTCAAAGTCTTCGAAGGCGATCTTGGTCATCGTTGTCTCCTGCGTTTCCGGCAACGCGCTTCGGGTCTTCAGTCTAGCAAAGGCGCTTGCGGAAGGGCGCAATGCGGGTGCGCAACCGCACGCGCATTCGTGCGAGCGCGCGCCGCAACGGCGTTCGCGCGCTTCCCGCATCGCGCCACGCGGCGCTTCCCGCATGATGTGGCACCGGATGCGCGCCGTGCGGTCGCCCGGTTTGCCCAATAACCGCGCTGTCGGATACAGTAGGAGTCCGGTTCCGGGAATCGGGCACGAGAACGAACACGCGGTTCCGAGGCGCACCCAGCAGGCGCCCGCCGCGTGCGCCGGCCGCGCTCCGCGCGCGCCGGACCCGGCCAGGAGACACCAAGGAGAGCACGATGGACATGCGGCAACGCAAGCACATCGACGCAGTCGTGGAGGCGACCACCCGCGGCCAGCCGGTCATCGCGGCGCGCACGCACGAGGCGATCATCCAGTCGTCGTGGCGGCGCTGCGTGCACCAGTACGGCCTCGACCCCGCGCGCATGCAGGAGGCGCGCATCCTGCCGCAGACGCGGCTGCGCGAGCACCAGCAGCGCATCGACGACTTCGCGCGCATCGCCCGCCACGGCCTGCAGACGCTGTACGGGCAGGTCGCGGGCATGGGCTACGTCGTGCTGCTTACCGACGCGCTCGGCGTGACCGTCGACTATCTCGGCAACGCCAGCACCGACGCCAGCCTGCGCCGCGCGGGCCTCTATCTGGGGGCGGAGTGGAGCGAAAGCGGCGCCGGCACCTGCGCGGTGGGCACGGCGCTCGCCACGGGCCAGGCGCTGACCGTGCATCAGGTCGATCATTTCGACGCCACCCACATTCCGCTTACCTGCACCGCAGCACCGCTTTTCGACTCGCACGGCGCGCTCACCGCCATTCTCGACATCTCCGCGCTCACTTCGCCCCAGGCGCGCGACAGCCAGAGCCTCGCGCTGCAGCTGGTGAGGATTTACGCGAGCCACATCGAGAACGCAAACTTCCTGCGCACGCACCGGCAGGACTGGATTCTGAAGCTCAATGCGTCGCCGGAATTCGTCGATGTCAATCCCGACTATCTCGTCGCGCTGGATTCGCTCGGGCGCATCGTCGGGCACAACCGGCGCGCGCACGAAATGCTGGCGGCGGAACTCGGCGTGCCCGGGGCCCCCGGCGAGCCGCTCGCGCCGCTGATCGGCACGGCTTTCGAGTCGTTGTTCGACGCGCGGCTCGCGGAACTCGGCCGTTTCGTCTATTCGCGCCCGAGCGAGCTGCGCGCGGTCGCGCTCGCGAAGAGCGGCGCGCTGCTCTACCTGAGCGTGATGCCGCCCGCGCCGTGCTGGCGTCCCGACGCGCGCGCGAGCGCCGCAGGCGAAGCGCAGCGCACGGTCAAGGTGCCGCCCGCGCTCGCCGCGCTGTGCGGCGGAGACGCCACGCTCGAGCGGCAGCTGGAGCGGGCATCCAAGCTCGTCGATTCGCCGATCAACCTGCTCGTGACCGGCGAGACCGGCACCGGCAAGGAGTATTTCGCCAAGGCGCTGCATCAGGCGAGCGAGCGCCGCAACGGTCCGTTCGTCGCGGTGAATTGCGCGGCGATTCCGGAGACGCTGATCGAAAGCGAACTGTTCGGCCATCTGCCCAACAGTTTTTCCGGAGCCGGGTCGCGGGCAAAGCGCGGGCTGATTCAGGAAGCCGACGGCGGCACGCTTTTTCTCGACGAAATCGGCGACATGCCGCGCGAACTGCAGTCGCGCCTGCTGCGCGTGCTGGCCGAGGGCGAGGTGCTGTCGATCGGTGCGTCGCGGCCGGTTTCGGTGGACGTGCGCGTGATTTCGGCGACACACCATCCACTCGACGAACTCGCGAGCAGCGGAGGTTTTCGCGAGGACCTGTACTACCGCCTGAACGGCGCGCGCTTCGTGCTGCCGCCGCTGCGCGAGCGCACCGACCTCGACTGGCTGATCGAAAAGCTCCTCGAAGTCGGCGACACGCGCGCCCCGCGCGGCAGCGAGCGCGCGATCACGCTCTCCCCGGCGGCGCGCGAGCGGCTGCACCGGCACCGCTGGCCCGGCAACCTGCGCGAGCTGTGCAACGTGCTGCGTTACGCGCGCGCGGTCTGCACGGACGGGCACATCGAGGTGGACGATCTTCCGGAGGGCCTGTCCGCGCTGCCGCCCGGGCGCGATACGGCAGCGCAGGAGGCCATGCCGGCGGTGCTGTCCATCGGCGCGAGCGAAGGCGGCCACGGCGCGTTTGCGGCCGACTTCGATCCGCATCTCCTGCCGCCCGAAGGCATGCTGCTGATGCAGTACCTGCGCGCGGCGAGCTGGAACCTGAGCGCGGTGGCGCGCCAGATCGGCGTGAGCCGCATGACGCTCTACCGGCGCATGGCGCGCTATGGCATCCGCTCGCCGAACCAGCGCGACGCGTCGGAACGCTGAGCGCCTCGTCCCTCACCGCGATACGCCTGTTCACCCCGAGACACCTGCCGCTGTGACACCTGTCACAGCGGCAGTCATTGCACGCCGCGAACAACGGCACTTTCCCGCATTTTTCGCCTGTTTTCTCGGGGTTATCCCTCGGCGTCCGGCCGTGCTTTCGCGTCTGCCGGATTGGCATAGCGCTTGCCTTGTATTGCCGCAACAACGATACAGGAGACAGGCATGCGCAACCCCGCGCCGCCGAGGACGCCGCTCGTCGGCATCATCGCCAATCCGATTTCCGCCCGCGACATCCGCCGCGTGGTCGCCAACGCGAGCGGCCTGCAACTGGCCGAGCGCGTGAGCATCGTGCTGCGGCTCCTGTCCGCGCTCGCGGCGTGCGGCATCGGGCGGGTGCTGATGATGCCGGACCGCGAAGGGCTCAAGGTCATGCTCGAGCGGCACCTGTCGCGGCGCCAGGGCCCGGACGCCGCGCTCGCCGCCGTCGACTATCTCGACATGCCCGTGACCGCACGCGTGGACGACAGCTTTCGCGCCGCGCACATGATGCGCGAGGCGGGCGTGGCCGCGATCATCGTGCTCGGCGGCGACGGCACGCATCGCGCGGTCGTGCGCGAATGCGGCGCGGTGCCCGTTGCAGGCCTGTCCACCGGCACCAACAACGCATTTCCCGAGATGCGCGAGCCGACCATCGCCGGACTGGCGGCCGGGCTCTATGCGGCGGGGCGCATTCCCGCCGCCGACGCGCTCGTGCGCAACAAGCGGCTCGACATCGAAATCCGCGACGCGCGCGGCGGCGTGCGCAGCGACATCGCGCTCGTCGATGCGGTGATCTCGCACGAACACTTCATCGGCGCGCGGGCGCTGTGGAAAACCGACACGCTCGCCGCCGTCTACGTTTCCTACGCCGATCCGCAGGCGATCGGCCTGTCGGCCATCGCCGGGCTGCTGGAGCCGGTGGGGCGCCACGAATCCGGCGGCCTCGCCGTGGAACTCGCCGCGCCGGGCTGCGGCGAGTTCGAACTGTGCGCGCCGATCGCGCCCGGCCTGATGTGCTCGGTGCCGATAGACGGCTGGCGCCGCCTGTCCGACGGCGTGCCGCAGCGCGTGCGCCAGCGCGCCGGCATCGTCGCGCTCGACGGGGAGCGCGAACTGGCCTTCGCCCCCGGCGACGAAGTGACCGTCACGCTGCGCGAAGGCGCCTTTCACAGCCTGGATGTCGCCGCCTGCATGCGCTACGCGGCACGCGCCGGACTGATGCGTCACGGCATGCCGATGCCGATGCCGGTCCGGTCCTGAATGTATTCAACGAGTTTGGCCCACCAACCGAGAAGGAGACAGAGATGACAGTCGGCTCAACGCAGCAAAACCCGGGCGCGCTGCCGCTAGGGAAGGACGAATTGCTCAGCGTCTACCGCAAGATGCGCACGATCCGCGATTTCGAGGAGCGCCTGCACGTGGACTTCGGCCGCGGCGACATTCCGGGCTTCGTGCATCTGTACGCGGGCGAGGAAGCCGCCGGGGTCGGCATCATGCATCACCTGAACGACGGCGACCGCATCGCGAGCACCCATCGCGGACACGGCCACTGCATCGCCAAGGGCGTCGATCCGGTCGCGATGATGAAGGAGATCTACGGCAGGAAGGGCGGCTCGTGCAACGGCAAGGGAGGCTCGATGCACATCGCGGATCTGTCGAAGGGAATGATGGGCGCGAACGGCATTCTCGGCGCGGGCGCGCCGCTCATCTGCGGCGCCGCGCTCGCGGCCAAGTTCCGCGGCAAGGGCGAAGTGGGCATCACGTTCGCGGGCGACGGCGCGTCGAACCAGGGCACGTTCCTCGAAAGCCTGAACCTGGCTGCCGTGTGGAACCTGCCGGTGATCTTCGTCATCGAGAACAACGGCTACGCCGAATCGACGTCGCGCGAGTACGGCACGGCGGTGGACAGCTACGTCGACCGCGCGGCCGGCTTCGGCATTCCGGGCGTGACGGTGGACGGCACCGACTTCTTCGCCGTGCACGAAGCGGCGGGCGAGGTGATCCGGCGTGCGCGCGAAGGCGGCGGCCCGGCGCTGCTCGAATGCAAGATGATCCGCTTCTACGGCCACTTCGAAGGCGACGCCCAGACCTATCGCGCGGCCGGCGAACTCGACGACATCCGCTCGAACAAGGACTGCCTGAAGAAGTTCGCGCAGACGGTGACACAGGCCGACGTGATCTCCCGGGCCGAGCTGGACGCGATCGACCGCGAAGTCGCCGCGCTGATCGACCGTGCGGTGCAGGAAGCGAAGGATGCGCCGCTGCCGAGCGCGTCCGACCTGCTCACCGACGTCTACGTCAGCTACTGACCCCCGGACCCGCACGGATCACATACGAACAGGAGACGAATCATGGCCCGCAAATTGAGCATGAAGATGGCGATCAACGAAGCCATCGACCAGGAAATGACCCGTGACCCGAGCGTGATCATGCTCGGCGAAGACATCGTCGGCGGCGCCGGCGCCGATGGGGAAAAGGACGCATGGGGCGGCGTGCTCGGCGTGACGAAGGGACTCTACGCCAAGCACGGCGACCGCCTGCTGGACACGCCGCTTTCCGAATCCGCTTACGTGGGCGCGGCGATCGGCGCCGCCGCCTGCGGCATGAGGCCGATCGCCGAGCTCATGTTCATCGACTTCATGGGCGTGTGCTTCGACCAGATCTTCAATCAGGCCGCCAAGTTCCGCTACATGTTCGGCGGCAAGGCGGAAACGCCCGTCGTGATCCGCGCGATGGTGGGCGCGGGCTTTCGCGCCGCCGCCCAGCACAGCCAGATGCTCACGCCGCTCTTCACGCACATTCCGGGCCTCAAGGTGGTGTGCCCGTCCACGCCCTACGACACCAAGGGCCTGCTGATCCAGGCGATCCGCGACAACGACCCGGTCATCTTCTGCGAGCACAAGAACCTCTACGGCTTCGAAGGCGAAGTGCCCGAGAACTCGTACGCGATTCCGTTCGGCGAGGCCAATATCGTGCGCGACGGCAAGGACGTGTCGATCGTCACCTACGGGCTGATGGTGCACCGGGCGCTCGAAGCCGCGGCGACGCTCGCGAAGGAAGGCATCGAAGCGGAAGTGGTGGACCTGCGCACGCTCTCGCCGCTCGACATGGATACGGTGCTCGAAACCGTCGAGAACACCGGCCGGCTCGTCGTGGTGGACGAGGCGAGCCCGCGCTGCAACATCGCGACCGACATCTCGGCCCAGGTCGCACAGCAGGCTTTCGGCGCGCTCAAGGCGGCCATCGAGATGGTCGCGCCGCCGCACACGCCGGTGCCGTTCTCGCCCACGCTCGAGGACCTGTATATCCCGAGCGCCGCGCAGATCGCCGATGCGGCCCGCAAGACCATGAAGGGAGGCAAGCACTAATGTCCGAGATCACTCCGATCGTCATGCCGAAGTGGGGACTGTCGATGAAGGAAGGCACGGTGAACGCGTGGCTTGTCGACGAAGGCGCGCAGATTTCCGTCGGCCTGCCGATTCTCGATGTCGAAACCGACAAGATCGCCAACGCGGTGGAGGCGCCGGACGCCGGCACGCTGCGGCGCAAGGTGGCGGCGCCCGGCGACGTGCTGCCGGTCAAGGCGCTGCTCGGCGTGCTCGCGCCGGCCGAAGTCAGCGACGCCGACATCGACGCCTACATCTCCGGGTACGAAACGCCCGTCGACGACGCCAGCGGCGACGACGAAGCCGCGGCGGCGTATCACTTCGTCGAGGTCGACGGCATTCGCGTGCGCTACGCGAGCCGGGGCGAGGGCGGCGAGACGGTGCTGTTCATTCACGGCTTCGGCGGCGATCTCGACAACTGGCTCTTCAACCTCGACGCGCTCGCCGAGCGCCACAAGGTCGTCGCGCTCGATCTGCCCGCGCACGGGCAGTCCTCGCCGCGCCTGCCGGGCACGACGCTCGCGGATCTCGCGCAGTTCGTCGTGAAGTTCATGGATGCGCTCGAGATCGGTGCGGCTCACGTGGTCGGCCACTCGATGGGCGGCGGCGTGGCCGCGCAGATGGCGGTCGATGCGCCCGGGCGGGTGTCGTCGGTGGCGCTCATCTCGCCGGCGGGACTCGGCGAGGAGGTGAACAACGCCTATACGGAGGGCTTCGTCAGCGCGCAGTCGCGGCGCGATCTCAAGCCGGTGGTGGAACTGCTTTTCGCGGACCCGGGGCTCGTGAGCCGCCAGATGCTCGAGGACCTGCTGAAGTACAAGCGGCTCGACGGCGTGAGCGACGCGCTCGGCGCACTCGGCGGCGGCCTGTTCGCGGGCGGCCGGCAAGGAGAGCTGCCCGGGCGCAGGCTTGCGGAAAGCGGCAAGCGGGTGCTCGTGATCTGGGGCGCGCAGGACCGCATCATTCCCGCCGCGCACGCGGGCAACGCGCCGGCGGGCGCGACCGTCAAGGTCTTCGACGACGCCGGTCACATGAGCCAGATGGAGAAGGCGAACGACGTCAACAGCCTGCTCAAGCAGCATGTGAGCGGGTAATCGCCGAGCCCTTTCCTGCACGCGCGTCGCCGTCATCTGCCATCCGTTGCCCACGTGCAGCAGACGGCGGCGCGCGTCTTCCACCCACTTCAGGCAATTCCCGCGATATGAGCACTGAAACGAGCACCGATCTCAAGAGCCGGCTCGGCCGCATCAACCAGCAGTTCGCCGCGTTCGGACAGGCGCAGCCGCCCGTGATGAGCGGCTTTCAGGCAGTGATGAAGGCGGCCGCGCAGGAGGGCGCGCTGCCCGCCGCATTCAAGGAACTGGTCGCCGTGGCACTGGCGGTCAACAAGGGCTGCGACGACTGCGTGCTGTTCCACACGTCGCAGGCGCTGCGCCATCAGGCGACGCGGGCGCAGCTGGCCGACGTGCTGGGCGTCAGCGTCGAGATGGGCGGCGGGCCCGGCGCGATGTACGCGTCGAAGGCGCTCGCCTACTTCGATGCGCTCAGCCAGTAGCGCGAGCGATCCTTGCGTCGATTGAAAGAACATCGGATCAACCGGAGACGAACATGAACGAACCCCTGAGCGGCCAGGTGGCCGTCATCACCGGCGGCGCCCGCGGCATCGGGCGCGGCATCGCGCTCACGCTGGCGCGGGCCGGCGCGGACATCCTGATCGCAGACCTGCTGGAAGAGCCGATGCGCGAGACGGCGAAGGAAATACAGGCGCTCGGGCGCCGCGCCAGCACGCTGAAGGTCGACGTGACGCGCGCCGAAGCGCACGCCGACATGGTCGCCCAGGCGCTCGGCCAGCTGGGCGGACTCGACATCCTCGTCAACTGCGCGGGCGTGATCACCATCCGGCCGGTCGAAGAACTGAGCGAGCAGGACTGGGACTTCGTCATGAACGTCAACGCGAAGGGCACGTTTCTCGGCTGCAAGGCCGCGCTCGCGCACATGAAGGCGAAAGGCCGGGGCCGGATCATCAACGTCGCGTCGATCGCGGGCAAGGAAGGCTTTCCGAATCTCGCGCACTACAGCGCGTCGAAGTTCGCGGTGGTCGGCTTCACCAATGCGCTCGCGAAGGAAGTGGCGCGCGACGGCATCACGGTCAACGCGATTTGCCCGGGCATCGTGCGCACCTACATGTGGGACCGGCTCGCGGACGAGTGGAAAACGGAAGGCGAGTCGGTCGAGGACTCGTGGGCGCGCCACCAGCTCACGCTGATTCCCCAGGGCCGCGCGCAGACACCCGAGGACATGGGCCGCATGGCGCTGTTCTTCGCTACCATGGACAACGTGACCGGCCAATCGGTCAACGTCGACGGCGGTTTTACGTTCCACTGAGCCGCCGGGCGCCGCAACTGCGGCCGTACCAATGCCATGCCGCTGTGCCGCTGCCTCGTATCGGCGGCGCGGCGGCGGCCGGCTCCTTACGTTTGCCCATGCCCTTTCATTTCGTCGATTTCGATACCGCCGCCGCCAATCCTCTCGACGCCGAGGAGGCCCTGCTCGCGCAGGCCGCTTCGGGCGGTCCGGTGGCCCATCTGTGGCAGGCGCCGGTGTCGCTGGTGGTGCCGCGCAGCTATCAGCGGCACGCGACCCTCGACGCCGCCCGCGCCGAATTCGCGCGGCGCGGCTGTCCGGTCTGGCTGCGTCTGTCGGGCGGCGGGCTCGTGCCGCAGGGGCCGGGCATCCTCAACCTCAGTCTCGCCTATCCGGTGCGCGGCGCGATAGGCACGCTCGCCGATGCCGTCTACCTGCACCTGTGCGAGATCCTTGCCGAAGCGCTGCGCTCGGTGGACGTACAGACGCACTGGCAGGCAGTGGAGGGGTCGTTTTGCGACGGCCGCTTCAATCTGGCATGGGGCGCCGCCGACGATCCGCGCAAGATCGCGGGCACCGCGCAGTACTGGCGCCGCGTGCCGGACGGGCAGATGCCTGCGCAGGCCGCCGGTGCATCGAGTGCCCTGTACGTGGTGCTGGCGCACGCGGTGTTGCTCGTCGATGCCGATCCGGTCGAGATCAACCGTCGCGCCAACGATTTCGAAGCCATGCTCGGCAGCGGGAGGCACTACGAGGCGGACAAGGTGGTGAGCGTCGCGCAGGCGCTGGCGCGGCAGGGCACGACCGTCCGCGCCGGCCTGCCGGAGCGCGTGGACGAGGCGCTGCGCGCCGCGGTTGCGGCTGCACCGCCGACGCCCGGGTCGGGCGATTTCTGATCGGACGCGGGTTTTCCGTCCGGGTCGTTGCGCAGCGGCTGCCGCTCGGTCATTCGCGCCGGCTTCGCCCGGCGCGTGCATCGCTCGCAGTGTTGACGCTTTGGCGCGGGTCGCGTGCCGGGCGGATCTTCCCGCTCGCTTTGGCTACCCGCGCGGCATTCGTGTCGTTCAGGACCGGTGAGTCAGGGCACGCCCGCTGTCAACCCGGCGGCGGCGGTGGCGGCAGGCCCGGAGGAGGCGGAGGCGGCGGCGGCGCGTAGTGCGAAGGCCCCGGCGCCACCGACATCCGGCCGCTCACCGGAACGCGGTCACCGGCCGCGTACATGCACTGGATATACGCGTAGTCGTAGCGCCGCTGCACCTCGTAGCCCGAGCCTTGCGCGGCGCCCAGGCCGACCACGCTGCCGGCCAGGAGGCCCGCGCCCGCGCCCACGGCGGCACCGGTGCCGCCGTTGAACGCTGCGCCCGCCGCGGCACCGAGCGCGGTGCCCACCGCGGCGCTGCCGAGCGCGCTCGCCGTCGACGCCTGATTGGCCGACACCCCGCCTGCCTGCTGGAAGGCGAACTGCCGGCAGGCGCCGTCGTCGGCGCGAAACTGGTCGAAGGTTTTTCCGGTGCCGGGGAGCGCCATGACGGTCGGCCCCGTCGGCACAACGGCGCACGCGCTCAGGCAGCTCAGCGCGGCGAGGAGAACAAGCCTTGAATGGATCATATTGCTTTTGACTCTTCTGCTTTCGCGTCAGTTGGACGGCTCGGGCCGGGGCGCCACCTGACGCCAGTTGCCCGCGCACTGCTTCACATAGGGGTAGTAGGCCTTCGATTCATCGCAGTAGTACCAGTAGCCGCTCGGCCGCTCGCGCGCGGGCGACGCCTGCGCTTGCCCCTGCTCGATGTAGGCCTGCGGCGCGGCGGGCACGGCCACGGCCGGCGGATAGGAATAGTACGGATAAGGTGCGTACGGATACGGCGCGTACGGAGCCGGGCCGTACGGATAGTAGTAAGGAAACCCCCCGCCGATAAACACACCGACATGCCCGCCGGCGACCGCCGGCCCGCATGCGCAGGCGAGAGCGAGCACCGACAGCGTGACGCAATTCTTCACGCGCTTCACGACATCTCCTGGTTGGACATTCCCGCCGTCGATCTGAAGCGGTCGCGGAACCTGCCCGCGCCGACCGGCGGCACTTATTGAACGCTATGCCACTTGTGTGCGAAATTCAATTACAGCGGCAGGGGATTATTTTTCGCCGCGTTACGCGTCGTGCGGCGTGGTTCGCGGGTCGCCCGGACGTGCTCGTTCGCGATGGCGGCGGGGTGGCGAATCGTGCAAAAACAGCGCTCAGGCGCGCTTCGGAGCGGCCATTTTGTCCATGACAGGACGGCGTCGGCGCGGACAAACCGTCGTGTCCCGCCGTGCGCGGAGCACGGTTACGCGAGGAGCGACACCGCCTTGACCTGCGCCCACACCCGCGTGCCGACGGCAAGCTTCAGGTGGTCGCAGGAATAGCGCGTGATGCGCGACAGAAGCGGCGTGCCGTCGATATCGAGCCGCACCATCACTTGCGAGGGGCTCGCCGCGCCGGTGATTCCGGCCACCGTTGCCGGCAGCACGTTGAGCACGCTGCTCGACTCCTGCGCGGCGAGCGCGAGACTCACGTCGCGCGCCCTCACGACGATGCGCATCGCGCGGCCAGACGCCACCGCCGTGTGCACGACCCTGAGCGACGCGCCGCTGCCGGGCAGATTCAGCGTCAGCAGCTCGTAGCCGGGGTCGAAACCGGCTACGACGCCCTGAATGACGACCGACGCGTCGTCGGCCATGGCCGAGGGCAGGTCGAGGCGGGCGAGCGTATCGGCGATCGGGCCGCTCGCGACCGCCCGGCCGCTTTCGAGCAGCACGAGATGATCCGCGAGCCGTGCCACTTCCTCAGGCGCATGGCTCACGTACAGCACGGGGATGTCGAGTTCGTCGTGAAGCCGCTCCAGGTACGGCAGGATCTCCTGCTTGCGCTTCAGGTCGAGGGAGGCGAGCGGTTCGTCGAGCAGCAGGAGCCGCGGGCTCGTGAGCAGCGCGCGGGCGATCGCCACCCGCTGCCGCTCGCCGCCCGAGAGTCCCGCCGGCATGCGCTCGAGCAGGTGGCCGATGCCGAGCAGCCCCGCCGCGTGCGCGAGATCGACCTTGCGCGCCGCGGGCGCGATGCGGTTCAGCCCGTAGCGCAGATTGCGCGCGACGCTCAAATGCGCGAAGAGGCTTGCCTCCTGAAAGACGTACCCGAGCGGCCGCTGGTGCGTCGGCATGAAGATGCCCTTCGCGGTATCGAGCCAGACTTCGCCGTTGACGCTGAGGCGCCCTTCGCTCGGCCGCGCCAGCCCGGCGACGCAGCGCAGCACGGTGGTCTTGCCGGAGCCGGAATGGCCGAAGATCGCCGTGACGCCGCGGCCGGGAAGATCGAGATCGACGTCGAGCGAGAAGCCTTCGTGTTCCACGCGAAAGCGCGCCTCGATGCCTCCCGGTGCGGCAGCGGCGCGGACGTTCGACGCGCGCTCGGGCGTGTTCGGATGCGGGACGGTCGGGGCGGGGGCTTCGGGCATGTTTTCAGCGCAGCGAGTCGGATGTGGGGCGGGTCGAGTAGAGAAGCAGCAGCACGATGAACGAGAAAACCACCATCCCGCCTGCGAGCCAGTGCGCCTGCGGGTATTCGAGCGCCTCCACGTGGTCGTAGATCTGCACCGAGACGACCCGCGTCGCGCCCGGTATGTTGCCGCCGATCATCAGCACGACGCCGAATTCGCCGACCGTGTGCGCGAAGCCGAGAATGGCGGCCGTCACGACGCCCGGGCGCGCGAGCGGCAGGACAACGGAGAAGAAGCAGTCCCACGGGCCGGCGCGCAAGGTGGCGGCGGCTTCGAGGGGCCGCGAGCCGATCGCCTCGAAGGCGTTTTGCAGCGGTTGCACGACGAACGGCATCGAATACAGCACCGAGCCGACGACGAGCCCCGCGAACGTGAACGGCAGCAGGCCCCAGCCGAGGCCCTGCGTCAACTGGCCGACGTAGCCGTTCGGGCCCATCAGGACGAGCAGATAGAAGCCGATGACGGTCGGCGGCAGGACGAGCGGCAGCGCGACGACGGCGCCGACCGGTCCCTTGAGCCGCGAGCGCGTGCGCGCGAGCCACCAGGCGATCGGCGTGCCGATGATCAGCAGCAGGACCGTCGTGAGCGACGCCAGCTGGATGGTGAGCCAGATGGCTTCGAAGTCGGCTTGGTTCAGCGGCATCGCGATCGCGGATTCGTTACAGGGTGTAGCCGAACGACTTGATGACCGCCGCGGCCTTCGGTCCCTTCAGATACTCGACGAACGCCTTCGCGGCGGCATTGTCCTTGCCCTTCGTGAGGATCACCGCGTCCTGCTTGATCGGCTCGTGCAGCGACTCCGGCACCATCCACGCCGAGCCGCTCGTGATCTTGCCGTTCTTGTAGATCTGCGACAGCGCCACGAAGCCGAGCTCGGCATTGCCCGTTGCGATGAACTGCTGCGTCTGCGAGATGTTCTGCCCTTCGACGATCTTCGGCGCGACCGCCTGCGCGAGGCCGAGCTTGTCGAGCGCCTGCGTCGCGGCGAGGCCGTACGGGGCCGTCTTCGGATTGGCGATGGCGAGATGCCTGAACTCGTTTTTCTTCAGGACGTCGCCGTTCGCATCGACGTAGCCGTCTTTCGCCGACCAGAGCGCGAGCGCGCCGATCGCATACGTGAAGCGGCTGCCGGGCACGGTCATGCCCTCGGATTCGAGCTTGGCGGGGGTGGTGTCGTCGGCGGAGAGGAACACCTCGAACGGCGCGCCGTTCTTGATCTGTGCGTAGAACTGGCCGGTCGCCCCGTACGAAGCGACGACCTTGTTGCCCGTGTCCTTCTCGAAGTCCGCCGCGATCACTTGCACCGGTGCCGTGAAGTTGGCGGCCACCGCGACCTGCACCTCGCCGGCGAACGCGGAACCCGCCGCGAAACCAGCCGCAATCGACAGCAAAAGACGGAAAAATCGAAACTTCACGAAAGCCTCCTCGGACTTGACATGGAATGAAACGGCAACTGGGCGTTCAATCGAGCATCGTAATATAGCCGAATATATGACGCGTGGGATGAACGGGCATGCCTTGTCGCATAGGGACGAGGGTTCTTGCCGCCTTGCCGGAAGGTGCCGCACATGGAAGCGCGGGGGCTGGCGCTTCCAGTGGGATTTAATGCATCTGCTTTACGTGAACTCAGGTGCTCGCACGAGGCGCGACCCCTCCTTCAAGACCCTACGTCAGTAGGGCTGTCGGAACCGGATCGCGGGCCTAACCTGAGCATCAGGCACAGCGTTATCCGTTTTATCCAGCGAGCCCGTCATCACCCGGCCGGGTTCGCTTGCCGGCATTTCGCGCGCAGCCGTACCACGGCGGGCGCTACCGCATGAAGTCCGCCGCTCACGAGCGGCGCAAACATTCCACACCCAAACACGACCAATCGGCGCGCCGCTTTCCGGCGGCTTGCGCTTCGACAGGGCATCGCGGTTGCAACTACTTTCGAGGTATGGGTCATGTACATCATCACCTGGCTGACATCGATCGCCATTGCCCTCGCGGCGACCTGCACGATCGCGTTCGCGCTGCCGATGTCCGCCGACGACGAACTGAGCCGCGCGACGGTCTCGCAGGCGATCCTCGACACCGACGCATCCGCGATGCACCGCGTGCACGTTCCGTCGAAGGCCGCCGAGTCCGAGCGCCTCGACGCCGCGCTCGCCTCGTGCATGCCGGATGCGGCTTGCGTCTACCGGCAGCTCTGCGCCGGGCGGTAAGAGCGGCATCCGGGCATGCGAGCCGTGCCCCTTTCGTCAGGCGCCCTTGCGGTAGGCGCCGCCGCGCGCCTTGTCCTTGTCGTTGCCTTCCAGCCCCGGGAAAAACGCGTTCCAGACGGCGCGCACGCCTTGCGCGGCGGCCGCTTCGGCGTCGATGTTTTCCTGATCGCCGGCGTCTTTCGGATCTGCGCTCAGCCCGCGCCAGTGCGTGAAGACGAGCGCGGGTTTTTCCGTCCAGGCGCCTTCGATGTACTTCGAGAACGCAGTCCCGCCGCTCACGAGCTGCACTTCGTACCAGCCGTCCCGAACGGGCGCGTACTGGTCGAGCGGGAACCACTGGGTCGATTCGATCTCCATATCCCCTCCTGAGGAACGGTGCGCCAACCTCGCAGCATTTGCCGTTCCTTCATTTCATATGAATCGGCGAGGCGGCCGTGTCGAAACGGAGAGGGCCGCCGCATGGCCGATTCCGCTAACATTCGATCGCGGCCGGGCGTCCGGCGGGCGCGCCGCGACCGGACCGGGACGCCACCAGACGAGGGAGAACGGGAGACGAATGACGAAGCGTGCAATTTCTGCGAGCGAATACGACGGCATCCGTGCGGGAATCGTCGATGTGCTCGAAAGCGCCCGGCGTGCGGCGGCGCGCAACGTCAACGCGATCATGACCGCGTCGTACTGGGAGATCGGGCGGCGCATCGTCGAGTTCGAGCAGGCGGGCAGCGAGCGGGCCGGTTACGGCGACGCGCTCGTCGCGAGGCTCGCAACCGATCTGACACGGCGATTCGGCCGTGGATTCGGCCGGGCGAATCTTGCCAACATGCGGGCGTTCTATCTCCAATGGCCGCCCGGGCAGATTTTCCAGACAGCGTCTGGAAAATTGCCTCACGACGCGAACGTCGCGAATGTCCAGACGGCGTCTGGAAAATCGGCGTCGGCGATGCCTGCCGCCGAGCCCGCCCTCACGGCGCTCGCGGCGCGCTTTGCGCTGCCCTGGTCGGCCTACGTCCGGCTGCTTTCCGTGAAAAGCGCCGCCGCGCGGCTTTTACGAAAGCGAAGCGCTGCGCGAAGGCTGGTCGGTCCGTCAGCTCGACCGCCAGGTGAACAGCCAGCTCTATGAGCGCCTCGCGCTGTCGCGCAACAAGGCGGCGCTGCTCGCGAAGGCGTCCGAACGCACCCCCGGCGACACGATCACCCCCGAGGAAGCGATCAGGGACCCGTTCGTGCTGGAATTCCTGAATATCAAGGACGAATACTCCGAGTCCGATCTGGAGGATGCCCTCATCCACCGCCTCGCGGACTTCCTGCTCGAACTCGGCGACGACTTCGCGTTCATCGGCCGGCAGCGGCGGCTGCGCATCGACGACACGTGGTTTCGCGTCGACCTCGTGTTTTTCCATCGACGGCTGAAGTGCCTCGTCATCATTGATCTGAAAGTCGGCAAATTCAGTTACGCCGACGCCGGGCAGATGCACCTCTATCTGAACTATGCGCGCGAGCACTGGATGAAGCCCGGCGAGAATCCGCCGGTCGGGCTGATTCTGTGCGCCGCGAAGGGCAGCGCCGAGGCCCGCTACGCGCTGGACAATCTGCCGAACAAGATTCTCGCCGCCGAATATCAGACCGTGCTCCCCGACGAGCACCTGATCGCCGAAGAACTCGAACGGTCGCGCGAGGAAGTGGAAAGGAAGCGCAGGGGCTCGGACGAGTGAGGCCAGGCAGGCGTTGGCGCACGACGAAAAACAAAAAGCCCGCGCGAGCGGGCTTCAAGTCGGAGGCGGGGCGAAAACAGGCGGCGTACCTTCCGGCCAGCTCAGCCTTCACCCCGTTTGCGGTCACATGCCTGACACGGACCACGCTTACAGGATAGGTGATGCGGCGGGGGCATCGCCAATTTTTTTGCCGGCGCGCGGGCGAGGAATGGCCAGAACCGACGGGCAAAAAAAAGCCCGCTCTCGTTGAGCGGGCGTAATCCATATCGGTTGAGACATGGAGGAGACAGGGGTAAGTATAAACCCTTAAGAGTTTTCGTCAACCCCTAAATGCGGTATTTCGCGTTTTATGCGTTCCATGCGTTTCGATTACATCAGCGCGTGCCGCGGGGCACGCGCAGGCGCGCCCCGCGGCTCCGCCCGCCGGCTACTTCGGCCCGAGACTGTGATAGAACGCGGCGAGATTCGCGATGTCGGCGTCGCTGAGCGGCTTCGCGACCACCGACATCATTTCGTTCTGCCGCGCCCCGGAGCGGAAGTCCTTCAGCGCCTTGACGAGGTAGTCCTCGTTCTGTCCGGCGAGATTGGGCGCTTCCGGCACCTTGGCAAGGCCGTCCATGCCGTGGCACGCCTGACACTGCACCGCCTTGGCGCGCCCGGTCTTGACATCGGCGGCGAACGACGTGCTCGTGACGCACGCGGCGGCGAGCGCCGCCATCGCCACGCGATGCCACTTAAGGGGCCGCATCGTTGGCTGCGTCATTTGCCGCCCGCGTACGAAATGCGGTAGATCGCGCCGGCGTAGTCGTCGGAGACGAGCAGCGAGCCGTCCTGCAACTGCTGCACGTCGACCGGGCGGCCCATGTATTCGCCGGTCGACGTGAGCCAGCCTTCCGCGAAGACCTCGGTTTCGCCCGCCGTGCCGTCGTCCTTGACGGTGACGTACATGAGGCGCGCGCCGATCGGCTTCGTGCGGTTCCACGAACCGTGCTCCGCCACGAAGATGCCGCCCTGATACTTCGCCGGGAACATCTTGCCCGTGTAGAACGACATGCCGAGGTCCGCCGCGTGCGGCGCGAATTCGACCTGCGGGAACACGACGTTGGCGGGCGGCGTGGCGTCCTTGTAGTCGGCCGTGCGCACCTTGCCGCCGCCGTACCACGGGAAGCCGAAGTTCTCGCCGGCCTTCGTCGCGCGGTCGAGTTCGCCGGGCGGCGTGTCGTCGCCCATGCCGTCGACCTGGTTGTCGGTGAACCACAGCGTCTTGTCCTTCGGATTGAAGTCGAGGCCGACCGAGTTGCGCACGCCGTGTGCATAGACTTCGCGGTTCTTGCCGTCCTGATCGATGCGGATGATGCCCGCGAGGCCGTTCGTGTCGAGTGCGCCCAGCTTGGCCTTCGGCGGTACGTTCCACGGCTGGCCGAGCGCGATGTAGAGCTTCTTGTCCGGTCCGATCCGGCACGCGCGCGCGCCGTGGTTGAAGCTCTCGAACTCCGCCGGAATCAGCTTGCCCTGCGGCACGACGACGGCCGCCGCCACGTCCGGACCGCCTTCGCCGAAGAACTGCGCGGCCGGGAACGCGAGCACGCGATTTTGCTCGACGATGTACAGCACGCCGTCCGGCGAGAAGCACACGCCGTTCGGCACCTTGAACGTCACGGAACTCGCGAACGAGACGACGTCGTCCGCGACGCGCCGCTTCGTGCGGTCCGTCACCTGCCAGACGCGCGTCTTGCGGGTTCCGACGAACACGACGCCCGTCGACGGTTCGATCGCCATGTGGCGCGCATCCGGCACGACCGCATAGAGCTCGATCTTGAAGCCGGGCGGCAGCTTGATCGCCTTCAGGTTCTCGCGCAGCGCGTCGGCGCGCTGGCCGGTCTGCGGCACGGTCTCGGCGGGCGTCTTGTTGCCCGTTTCCTTGAAATTCGACAGCGTGCTGACATTGTCCTGCGCCGCATGAGCGGGCGAGAGGCAGACCTTCGCGTTCGGCGAACTGCAGCCGGGCGAAACCGTCGACGTGGACACGATCAAGGCGATCGGCGTGTGGGACACCGTCGGCGCGCTCGGCATCCCGATCTATCTGGACGACGAGAACAAGGACATCGACGTGTTCCGCTTCGCGGACACCGCGCTCAACAAGAAGGTCCAGTTCGGCATCCACGCGATCAGCCTCGACGAACAGCGCACCGACTTCACGCCGACCTTCTGGGACGCCCGCGACGGCATCACGCAAGTGCTCTTTGCGGGCGCGCATGCGGATGTCGGCGGCGGCTACCCGGTCACGGAATCGGGACTGTCCGACATCGCGTGCGAGTGGATGCTCGGGCGCCTCGCCGATCCCGCGATCGGGCTGCAGCTGAAGCCCCAGCCGTGGGCGTTCAAGCCCGACTTCTTCGGTGTCAGCCACGAGCCGTGGGCGCAGATTCCGTTCTCGGTGCGTCCGCGCGGACCGCGCGGGCCGATCCGCTTCCCCGCCGACATCGGCGCCCATGTCTCGATCGCGCGCCGGATGGGCATCGATCCGCAAACGGGCCAGCGCGTCGCCGTGACCCCGCAGTACCTGCCCGCGGCGCTCTCCGAGCAACTGGGCGCGAACCGCGTCTGGGTCAGCTGAAGCGCCGGGCGCGTGGCGGCCCGCCGCGCCTGAGCGGCATTCAGGCCGCCACGCGCTCGGGCAGCGCGCCGAGCCGCGCCACCGGCGACACCGCGATAATCGCTAGGCATCAATTGAATGGCGTCGCCGGCTTAACAGCGTAGTCGCTATCGCCGCAGGGTTCAATCGGAATGCGTGCGTTAGCGTACGAACGTAATGGATCGCTAATGAATGCGGAAGCATTCGCATGGCGGACCGGCGAGGCATACTCGCCGGCCGCAAGGCACATGAGATAGCGAATCCGTATCCGTGACCGGTTGTTTTAGATCGCGAAGATTTCTGGCTCTCCCGGCGCATGAACGCGACCGCGCGCCTTCATACAGAATATGTCCGATTGCGCATTCGTGTCCCCGATCGGAGCACTTCATTCGCTTCTTCAATAATCGCCATTCGCGCTCCGGAGCGTTCCGGATTTCGCGCTTCGATACGAGCCGTTAATTGCCGCCCGGTTTTATGCGCCGTGCAATTGATTGCGTCCGTAAAGGCTGCAATTCGCGAATAGCCGCGATCTCGCGCGCGAAGAGAATGGGCCCGGGCGTTTTCGTCCATCCGGTCGTGCGCACGGCGGGCGGCCGCGCAGGTCGCCTGCATGCCAATCGCAGATGCCGAAGCTTCGGGCAGACGGAAGCGGCCCACGGAGAAGGCTGTCGATGCGAGCGCTTCTCAGTCGGCGAGACGCTTGTCGGCCAGCGCGCGCCTGCAGTCATCGAACACGCGCGCAACGAGTGCCGATTCGTAGTTCAGGTCGTCGCTTTCGAGAATCTCTTCGACTGCGTCGAGCGCCCAGTCCGCGTTCACGTGTCCCGCGTTCTGTCTCGCGAGTCCGTCCGCGATCGCCGACAGCTTCGCGACGGAAAGCCAGTCCGCGTGCCGCTGATGCCTCTCGAGCCACTTGCGCGACGCCTGCACGTAGAAGGCGGGCGTCGGCCACGATTCGTTCAGGTAGTAGTTTCCGAGGCTGCCGCAGGTCAGCCAGCAGAGCAGTTCCACGCGGTCGCGCGGAGTAAGGCGGTGACGTGCATCATTCATGGCGGCACTCACGAAGACGATTGATGTAGCCCGGATATCGTTTCCTTCACGAAAACAATATCAGATCATTTTGCAATGCGGTACCTGCCGTTTTCCGCCAAAAGCGCGGGCGGCGCGGTCAGACTGCATCGCTTGGTGCGGGCGGTATCATGCGTCGCGTCAAGTCGCCCGGATGGCCGCTACGTGATGATCTCGTCGCACCATTCGAGCGCCCACGCACGGGCGCAATGAAGCGCGTCGGATTCGTTCGGGAAGGCATCGAGTTCGCCGGAATCGTGCGTCTCGCCGTGTGCGCGTCCCGCTGGCGGCGCCTCGGTGATCGTGGCGCGGGCGTAGTAGCGTCCGTCTTCGTCGTGCCGTGCGCGGCAGTCGATGTGAAACGTCTTGTAG
Source organism: Caballeronia glathei (assembly GCF_000698595.1). Classification (GTDB taxonomy): domain Bacteria; phylum Pseudomonadota; class Gammaproteobacteria; order Burkholderiales; family Burkholderiaceae; genus Caballeronia; species Caballeronia glathei. Next base: position 42,400 of record NZ_JFHC01000003.1, read on the forward strand.
TCGAATCGCATGCTCGTCTCCGTGGATTCGCGAAAATCCTAGCATGTCGAGCAAATTGCCGGCCTGCACGCGATGCGCCGCGGGCGCACTTGTTATTCCGCGCTGTCCGCTGGCCGCTCGCCCGGCAGGGAGAATGCGCGCGGACGTATCCTTTTGCGAGATCTTTCGCTTTCGGGGCGCATGCTTGTGACTCACGCCAGATCGCCGGACAATCCGACCATTCTCTTCGGCGCGTTCGATCGCCACAACTTCGGCGACCTGCTGTTTCCGCACGTGGCCGCGCGCCTCTTCGGACACGGCGATTTCATCTTCGCCGGACTGGCCGCGCGCGACCTGCGCGCCTGGGGCGGACATCGCGTGGAAGCGCTCGCGCCGCTCGCGGCGCGCTTGCGCGAGCGTGCGGTCAACCTCGTGCACGTGGGCGGCGAGGTGCTGACCTGTGACGCCTGGGAGGCAGCGGTCATGCTTCTCACGCCAGACGAGGCGCAGCAGACCATCGCGCGCTTCGCCACATCGCCCGGGGAGCGCTTGGCGTGGGCGCGCGCCGCACTGGGGCACGCGGCGCTCGCGCCCTACGCGGTGTCGCGGGACATGTTTCCGCATGCCGCGAGCGTGATCTACGACGCAGTCGGCGGCGCCGGTCTCGATGCGTGCGCGCCGGCACTGCGCGCCGAAGTGCTGGCGAAGCTCGGCGCCGCCGACGACATCAGCGTGCGCGATGCGCGCACGCAATCGCAGCTCGAGTCGGCGGGCATTGCGGCGCGGCTCTTTCCCGACCCTGCCGTGATGGTCGCGGACCTGTTCGGCGCGCACATCCGCCAGCACGCGCAGCGGGGCGAGTTGCTCGCGTTGTCCCGAGCGTTCCCCCGGGGATATATCGCGGTGCAGTTCAGCGCCGATTTCGGCGACGACGCCACGCTCGGGCAAATCGCCGCGCAACTGGACCGGTATGCGAAGCGCGGCGGGCTCGGCGTGGTGTTCTTTCGGGCGGGCGCGGCGCCGTGGCATGACGACGTTGCGTGCTACGAGCGCACCGCGGGCCGCATGCATGCGGCGCCGGTGAAGTTATTCCGCTCGCTGAACGTGTGGGACATCTGCGCGCTGATCGCGGCGAGCCGCCTTTATCTGGGAAGCAGCCTGCACGGCCGGATCGTCGCGATGGCGTTCGCGCTGCCGCGCGTGAATCTGCGGCATTCGGCGCCCGCCGCGCAGCCCGCCAAGCAGGCCGCGTTCGCGGCCACCTGGGACGACGCCGTGAGTCCGGCGGCGGTCGATGTCGACGACATCGCCGACGGCATCGCCCATGCGCTCGCCGCGGACCCCGCCCGGCTTCGGCGCACGGCGCGTGAACTCGTGATCCGCTACCGCCGTGGATTCGCGCCGATCCGCGCGGCGCTCGCCCTGCCGTGATCGGGGCGCACGTGTTGCACGTGCCGCACGTGCCCCACGCGCCTTGTTTCACTCATTCGTCGCGTGCTGCAGGAACGCCCGCACGGCTGGCGCGCGCTCGAAGCGCCGGAACGCCAGCGCCACTTCCGAGAGAATCGGCTTGCCCGCGATCGGCCGGTACTCGACGCCCGGCAGCACGACGCAGCCGGCGACCGAGTGCGGCACGACCGCGACTTCGCCACCGAGCGAAACGCGCGCGACGACCGCCGCCAGCGTGCCCGGCCGCGCCGCGACCTTCGGCGTGAAACGCCCGCGCCGCGCCACTTCCTGCGTGCCGTATTCCTGCTCCGGCAGCACGAACGACTCGTCGCGCAACTGGGCGGGCGACACGGCCTGCGCCACGGCGAGCGGCGAATCCGCCGGCAGCGCCAGAATGAACGTGTCGCGATGCACGGTCCTCACCTGAACGCCTTCGGGAAGCCGGATCGGCGGACGGACGTAGGCCACGTCGATCCGGCCGTCGTCGAGCATCGCGCCCACCTCGCTCATCACCACCTCGCGAATGCCGACCTCGATCCGCGGGTGGATCGCGCGAAAGCCGCGCACCGTGTTCTGCAGCACGCCGGAGAAGACCGCCGAGCCGACGTATCCCACCGCGATCCGGCCAAGTTCGCCGCGCTCCGCCAGTTCCGCGAGTTCGGCGCCGCGAGCGAGGTGATCGAGCGCGGCGAGCGCCTCGGCGAGATACGCCTCGCCGGCGGCGCTGAGCGCGACGGAGCGCTTCGTGCGATGAAAGAGGCGCACGCCGAGCAGGCGCTCGGCTTCCTGGATCTGCTTGGTGAGCGCGGGCGGGGCGATGCCGAGTTCCTCCGCCGCGCGCGCGAAATGCAGATGCCGGGCCACGCTGACGAAACAGCGGATGTGGCGAAGTTCGACGGCGCGCATGGAATTTCAAAATTCGTTAATTATCTTGCGATTCTATGGCAATGACTCGAAACAGGGAGAAAGTTAGTATCGGGTGACCCCGATTGGACGCCCGATTCATCCCTATCCCTGTCTCTATCTCCTGTTCGCCGCCATGTCCCAGACCTCCGAGGAGAACCCGGTGCCCGCTTCCGCCGCCACGGCGCCGCCCGCCGCATCGAGCCGCGCTGCGGCGCGCTTCGTGCTCGCCACTGCGTCGGCGGCCTGCGCGCTGATCGTGCTCGACACCAACGTCGTCGCCGTCTCGCTGCCTTCCATCGCGCGCTCGTTCCACGCGGGGTTCGCGGAAGTCGAGTGGGTGGTGAGCGCGTACATGGTCGCCTTCGCGTCCTGCCTGTTGCCCGCCGGGGCGCTGGCGGACCGCTTCGGGCGCAAGAAGATGCTGCTCGCGGGGCTCGCGGTGTTCTTCGTCGCGTCGCTCGGATGCGGGATCGCGCCGTCGGCGGTGGCGCTCGACATCGCCCGGGCGGTCAAGGGCGTGGGCGCGGCGATGCTGCTTACCTCGGCGCTCGCCGTAATCGCCAACACGTTCCACGAGGGCGCCGAACGCGCCCGCGCCTGGGCAGTGTGGGGAACCTGCATGGGGCTCGCGACCACCGTGGCGCCGCTCGTCGGCGGTGCAATCACGCAGTGGTTCGGCTGGCGCTGGATCTTCCTGCTGAACCTGCCGGTGTGCGCCGTGCTCGCGTGGTGCGCGCTGCGCGCGATCCGCGAGTCCCGCAACCCCGACGCCGGTCCCGTCGATGTCGCCGGCAGCGCGCTGTTCGGCATCGCGCTCGCGCTCGGCATCTGGGCGCTGATCGGCGCGCAGGCGGACGGCTGGGCGAGCTGGAAGACGCAGGGCCGGATCGCGGGCTGCGCGGTGCTGCTGATCGGCTTCGTGCAGGTCGAGCGGCTGCGCGCCCACCCGATGATCGATCTCCAGCTTTTCCGCCAGCCGCGCTTCGTCGCCGCCGTGCTGGCGATGTTCGGCTATGCCGCGTGTGCGCAGGTGATGATGACGTTCCTGCCGCTCTACCTGCAGAACGCGTTTGGCTTCTCGGCCGTCCATGCGGGCGTCGGCATGCTGCCGTTCGCGATCGCGATGATCGTCGGGCCGTACGTTGGCGCGGCGCTGTCGAAGCGCCTGTCGAGCGTCGCGCTGCTCACGCTCGGGCTGGTCCTGATCGGCGCGGGCAATCTGCTGACGGCGTTCGTTGCGAGCGACGCGCGCTACGGGCTGATCGCGCTCGGCATGATCGTCACCGGCTGCGGGGCGGGCGTGCTCAACGGCGACACGCAAAAGGCGATCATGGCCTGCGTGCCGGCGAGCCGCACCGGCATGGCCTCCGGCATCAGCACGACGACACGGTTCACCGCCATCGTCACGTCGGTGGGCGTGCTCGGCGCCGTGCTCGCGGCGCGCACGCATGCGGCGCTCGACGCGCACCTGGGCGGCATGCCCGCGCTGCGGGCAAATCTGGACGCGAGCTTCCTGTCGCGCGTGCTCGCGGGCGATCTTGCGGATGCGAGCGCGCATCTGCCCGCCGCCGCGCGGGCCGTGCTCGATGGCGCGGCGCGTGCTAGTTTCGCAAGCGGCTTCGCATCTGCGCTCTGCGTGGCAGGGGCTGGGGCGGTCGTCATCGCGGGGTCGGTGTGGATGCTGGCGGGCCGGCGGCGGGAATCGGGCGTCCAGCGCGCGGTTTCAACGTAGACACGGGTGCGGTGATTCGGGCTGCACGACGAGGAAACCGATTCGATCCGGGATGCTATTCTCGGGTGTGGTTTTCAACCGCCCGGCTTTGCAGCAGGGGCCTCGTGGAAGGAGAATCGTCGTGACCGACACCGACCTCCCCGGCATCTACCGGAACTACATCGCGTGCCTGAACATGCAGGACTGGCCGAAGCTGGGACAGTTCGTCGACGACGACGTGCACTACAACGGCCAGCGGATTGGCTTGTCGGGTTATCGCGAGATGCTGGAGCGGGACTTTCGGGAAATTCCGGACCTTTACTTCGACATTCAGCTTCTGGTTTCCGATTCACCTTACATAGCGAGCCGGCTGGCGTTCGCCTGTACGCCGAGCGGCAAATTCCTCGGCCTCGCTGTGAACGGGAAAAAAGTCTCCTTTACGGAGAACGTGTTCTACAAATTCCGGGGAAACAAGATCGAGCAGGTCTGGTCAGTCATCGACAAGGCGGCCATCGAAGCTCAGCTTCCAGCGCAATGAATTCCAGGCGCGCTTGCCCGCCGTGAAGCGTGACGCACGGACCTTTCGGACCACAACGAAGGCTCGTCGCCCGGCGAAGACGATTCGGCCGGAAGCGATCACGCGAAACACACGGGGGCGTGTCGCTTCCGGCCGGCGGTCCGTCAGATCGACTTGACTTCTCCGCCGTCCATCCTCAACGTCGATCCCGTCATCCAATGCGCCTCGGGCGACACGAGGAACGCCATCAACTCGGCAATCTCCTCGGGCGTGCCGTACCGCGCGATCCCCGCTTCGAGCGGAAACTTCGCCGTCGCTTCTTCCACGCTCATGTTGTGCAGCGGCGCCCAATGGTCCAGATAGGATTGCCGCCGACCCGTCATCACGGGGCCCGGCAGCACACTGTTCACCTGTACGCCGTCTGCGATGCCGCGGTCCGAGAACGCCTTCGCCAGCGCCACGATTGCGGCGTTGATCGTGCCCACGGCCGCGTACGGTGCCTTCGGAAACAGCGCCGAATTACCCGACATCAGCACGACCGATCCTGACGTTTTCTTCAGGGACGGCCATGCCGCCACCGTCAATCGCCGCGCGCCGTGAAGCTTGAGCGCGAGGCCGCGTTCCCATTGTTCGTCGGTCATGTCGAACAGGTCGATTTGCGGCACGGCGCCCGCGATGTTGAGCAACGCATCGATCCGGCCGAACGTCGAAAGCGTCTGATCGACCACGTGTTGCGCGGCGTCGGCCTCGGACAGGTCCAGGTCGATTGCAAGAGGCGTGGCACCGGCCCTGGTCACGTCGGCGGCGGTCTGGTCGAGGTTCTCGCGGTTGCGCGCAACGAGTACGACCGAGGCAAAATCCCGCGCCAGCCTGATGGCGGTCGAACGGCCGATCCCCTGGCTCGCGCCCGTGACGATGGCTACTTTGCTGGACATCTTCCTTCTCCTTGACTCGTGTATGGAGTGACTGTGTATCGATTCAGTGGACGACGACCATCTTGCCGCCGGCCTGGTTGGCTTCCATCACGCGATGCGCCTCGTGAATGTCGTCGAAGCCGAACACGCGGGCCGGTTTCGCGTCGAGCCGCCCCGCGGCAACGTCTTCGGCGATCTTTCGAAGCGGCACGTCGGCAAGCGGAAAGCCCGGCGTACCGAATACGAAACTGCCGAAGAACGTCAGGTAGACGCCGCTCGCCATCTGGAGAAGAGGGTTGAAATCCGCGATGGGATCAAGGCCGCCGAGCCAGCCCGCAAGACAGGCGCGGCCGCCGCGCCGCAACATGGCAAGCGAATCCAGAATCGTGCTGTTGCCGACGAGGTCGAGCACGGCGTCGATCTGCTTCGCCTCGGCGATGCGCTTCGACAGATCGGGGCCTTCGATTTCGACACGCGTGGCGCCCAGGCTTTCCAGCATCGAAAAACGCGATGCGCTGCGCGTGGTCGCGATGACCGTGGCGCCGGCGTTGACGGCGAGCTTCACCGCCGCCTGTCCAAACGACGAGGTCGCACCCCGGATCACGAGCGTCTGCCCCGATGTCAGTTCGAGGTTGCGGAACAGACACGTCCACGCGGTTGCATAGGTTTCCGGAATGGCCGCGAGCTCGGCCCACGGCAGCGATGCTTCGATCAGCGCCACGTTGGACACGGGCGCCCGTGTGTATTCGGCATAGCTGCCGTTGATCGTGCGCCCGAGGCCGCCCATCAGCGCGGCGACTTTCGCTCCGACCGGGAATTCGCCGCCGGGACACGACTTCACCACACCCACACATTCGATGCCGCTCACTCTGGCCGCTTCGGCCCACTCTCCGCGGCGCATGTGCATCTCGGCATGATTGATGCCGAATGCCTTGATTTCGATGACCACGTGGCCCGCCAGCGGTTCGGGTTCAGGCAACTCCGTGTACACGAGGCTATCCACGCCGCCGAATTTGTCGAGAACGATTGCACGCATGATCTCTCTCCTTCAGTTTGAACACATACGGTTGTCAATGCCGACAATGCATGCGCATGCCAGCGAACAGGAAACTTGCTCACGGCCGCGGCGCTCCGCGGCCTCGCCCGCTTTCTAACGAGCCGGAATCGAACGGGCCGCTTCGACGATCACCTTTGTCACGGTGTCGGGAGACGTGACGATCGGCGTGTGATCGGCCGGGTATGAATGCACGCGCGCGTTCATGCGCTGTGCCATGAAATGCTGCGTGTCGCTGCTGATCATCCGGTCCTGCCCGGCGATCAGGAACCAGCTCGGACGATCCTTCCAGAGCGGACGCCCGACCGGTTCGCCGATGCATGAAACCGAAATGGGCCGTTGAACCGCGCCGAGCACCGCCAACTCGTGCGGCGCCGCCTGCGGTGCGAACGCATCCGCGAATGCCTCTTCAGGCAGCCAGATCAGGCCGTGGCGGTCCGGCGCCAGCTTCGGCGCCTGCGGGTGTGCTTCACCGCGATAGAACACGTCGCCCACGGTTTCGCCTTCGTCCGGCGCAAGCGCGGCCACGTACACCAGCGCCTCCACGTTCTCCGCGCGTGTCGAGCTGATCACCGCGCCGGCATACGCGTGCCCGGCGAGGACGACCGGACCGTCGATTCGTTCGAGCGTTCTATCCAGCGCCGCCACGTCTTCCTGCAACGAGGTGAGCGGCAACGGCGCCGCGACCGCACGAATGCCATGTTCCTTCAAACGTTCGATGACCTTGCTCCAGCTCGAGCCGTCTGCCCACGCACCGTGCACAAGCACCGCGCTCACGTTGTCTGTCTCCATTGGTCGCTCCTTTGAATGAAGTGGCTACTGCTTCGGACGCGGATCAGCGGGCGCTCTATGTAACCTGCCTAACGCGTTAATAGAGGTTACTAATGGAGGGTGTAACTTGTCAAGTGCGTTCTATGTGGTTACGATTTCGTCACCGTCACTTCACATTTTTCACAAGAGATGGACTACCGTCAGATACCCGCGATATTCCTTGCCGACGCGCCCGGGCTCGATTTCCTGAACTCGGTTGCGACGCCGGTGGACGAGCCGGTCGACTGGATCAGCGATGGCGAGGGCCTGCTGGCGTGGCTCGACCAGGCCGGGCTTGTGCCCTCCGGCGCGATCGAAGACGTGCGGGTGCGGTCGACGCCTGCCGAGCTTGACGAAGCGGCGGCGCGGGCGCGCGAGCTGCGCGAATGGTTCAGAGGATTTGTCCGCAAGAGGAAAGGCCGGCCGCTGACCGCCAGAGACGTGCGGGCGCTCGAACCCCTGAATCAGCTGCTCGAGCGGGATGAGCAGCATGCTGAAATCGTCGCCGGTGCGCCGGGTGGCGTGACCCCATTCGAACTGCGCGCGAATCGGCGCTGGCAGTCAGCAGCGTCGTTGCTGATGCCGATAGCCGAAGCGCTGGCCAGAGTCGTCTGTGAGGAGGACTTCACGCACGTAAAAGCGTGCGAAGGACCCGGATGCACGTTGATGTTCGCTGATCACACGCGGGGCCACGTCCGCCGGTGGTGCAGCATGGCGATCTGCGGCAACCGCGCGAAGGTTGCGGCTCACCGCAAGCGGCTCAGGGAGCAGGCAAACGGCTGATGTGATGTCGGCAGCGTCATCGCGCCGGGCCGTTCACAGCCAGTAAAGCCAGGCCAGCAGGGTCACGATTGAAAACAGCGTCGTCATTGAAATGGCGGCACCCGCCAATGACTTTTCGACGTCGTATTCGCTCGCGAGCACATACGCGCTCTTGGCCGTCGGCACCGCGGCGCAGATCACCGCTGCGATGGTGAAGGTGTGGTTCAGTCCGACGGCGATGCACAGTCCATACACGACCATCGGCATCACCACCAGTTTGAGCACGGTCAGCAGCGCGTAACGGCTCATATGACCGCGCAATTCGCTGATCGACAGATCAAGGCCGATGGCGAACAGCGCGCATGGCGTCAGTGCTTCTCCGAGTATGCCGAGGCAGGTCGCAACAGGCGCGGGCAACCTGAATCCAAGGATCGACCAGAGCAGAGCCAGGAGCGTGGCAAGAATGACGGGATTGGTGCCGATTTGTCTGGCAAGTGCGGTTGCGCGTGTCTTGCGCGAATCGGTGCGCTGGTCGATTTCGAGCAGAACGACGAGCGCGGGGAACATGATCGCGCCGACGAACACCGTCGCGACCGCTGCGGCGAGAATGCCCTGCTGACCGTGCAGCGCTCGCAGGATGGGGAGCGCGACGAAGCCGGTGTTGGTCATCGAGGCCACGGCGGCCAGCATCGCGCTCGTTCCCAACCTTGCGCGCCAGCCAATGCGTGCCGCGAGAAACACGGCGGCAAAGCAGAGCAGCGAGCCTCCGCCGAATGCCGCAATAAAGCGCCACTCCAGCAGCGCGCCGAGCGGCTCTTCGGCAACGGTCAGGAAAACCAGCGCCGGCATTGCGACGAAATAGGCGAACTGCATCAGCGGGCCGGCGAGCGTGCGCGGCAGATAGCCCAGGGCGCCCGCCGCATAGCCGCTCAGGATGATGGCGAAAATCGGCAATATCAGACTGGCGATATGCATGGTCGGGCTCCGTAGCAAACAGACCAGCCGGTATCAGCTGTTGGAGCTTACTCGTTCCGCCACCGGTGTCCTGCGTTCACGCCAAATTCCTGTCCTTCACGATGTTGGACTGCGCGATCGACAGCAAGCCGGAAACCTGCGATAGCTCCGGATTGCGTCGACTGGACCGTTCGACACGGCGCACGGCCCAATGAAATGCGCCGCACGAAGGCGTTGCGGATCGACCTTCGTGCAGAGAGAACGTGCGCGCAATATAGCCCTTGCTCGGCCCCGTGAGGTCGAAGCTTACGGCGCGCTACCTCGGAACACGGCGGCTGACAGCCGTGAGCAACGCCTTATTCCTGTGCCGCCAGCTTGTCCTGCGTGTGGGTCTCGAAGTCGGCGGCGTCGTGGCGCTCGTGCAACTGACTGGACGCCTCCCCAGAGACCCGGTTGACCATGCGGCCGCGCTGCACGGCGGGACGCTCGCCGATGGCGTCGGCCCATCGCCGCACGTGCTTGTAGTCCTGCACGGAGAGAAACTCGGCCGACTCGTAGAGCCAGCCCTTGACCAGTCCGCCGTACCAAGGCCAGATCGCGATATCGGCAATGGTGTATTCATTCCCGGCCACGTAGGCGTTGTCAGCGAGCCGCTTGTCGAGCACGTCGAGCTGGCGCTTGACCTCCATCGTGAACCGGTCGATCGGATATTCCATCTTGGTCGGCGCATAGGCGTAAAAATGCCCGAAGCCGCCGCCCAGATACGGCGCGCTACCCATCTGCCAGAACAGCCACGACAGGCACTCGGCGCGCGCGCTGGCGTTCGTCGGCAACAGCGCGCCGAATTTTTCGGCGAGATACAGCAGGATCGCACCGGATTCGAAGACACGTATCGGCGCGTCCCCGCTGCGATCCACCAGCGCCGGAATCTTCGAATTCGGGTTTGCTTCGACAAAGCCGCTGCCGAACTGCTCGCCATCTCTGATTCTGATGAGCCACGCGTCGTATTCGGCGCCCCGGTGACCCAGTGCGAGCAGTTCCTCCAGCATCACCGTGATCTTCACGCCGTTCGGCGTGGCGAGCGAATAGAGCTGCAGCGGATGACGGCCGACCGGCAGCGCCTTTTCGTGAGTAGGGCCGGAGATCGGGCGGTTGATGTTTGCAAAATGGCCGCCGTTTTCCTTGCTCCACGTCCAGACCTTCGGCGGTACGTACTCGTGCGAATCGCTCATGCTTCACGCTCCTTGTGTTCGATCATGCGATTCGCGCGAGCTTAGCAAATAGGCGCGAAACACGCTGGCCGTACCCGGTGCCGACAAAGTCGGTCCTGATCGTGATGCAGATGTAAGAAAGAGATCGATTCGACGCCGCGCACGCCTCCTGCGGCGCCATCGTGCCCACTAGCGCGGGCGCTGTCTTGCGCGGCGACGGTTTCCTGTGCGAATGCAATCCGCCCGTTCGTCCGGCGGCCGAGCGCGAGCAGCGTCCTTGCGCAGAGGCGGCCGGCAGCCGATGCGATACCGAACGCGGCGCGGATTGGACTACGCGGACTGCTTCGGCTGCGCCGCTCCGGCGGCAGGTTGTCCGATCCAGCGGTTCAACGCGGCGGTGCATGTCAGCGTCGCCACATACACGATGAGCTGGATGCCAGCCGGCCGGGCCGTATACCCGACCAGCGTATGCAGCATCTTCCCGACGATACTGGTTTCGTCGAGCAGCCACGAGGTATCCCAGACTTGCTCGCCCAGCGCGGGCACGAGCCCGGCGGACAGCAGATAGCCGGCACACTGGCTTGCCATGCCGGCCGAGAGCAGCATGATCAGCCAGTTCGTCACGCTGAAAAGGCGCTTGACGGGAATCTGCAAGAGGCCGAAATACATGCAGGCGCCCAGCCCGATGCCGCCCAGCATGCCGATGACACCGCCGACAACCATCTGCGACATCTGCCCCGGGTCACCCGCGGCGATGCCGTAGAGGAAGAGCACCGTCTCCGAGCCTTCGCGCAGCACGGCCACCGCGACCACGATCGCCAGACCCGTCAACGGCTTGGCCCCACTTGCAACGGCCCTGCCGACGGAATTCAGATGCATCGCCATTTCCCGCCCGTGCTTGCTCATCCATACGCTGTGCCAGGTGAGCATCGCGACGGCGAGGAACATGATCGACGCATTGAACACTTCCTGACCCATGCCGGATGCAAGCGTGCCGATGGCGTCGGCGAACACGGCAACGAGCGTCGCGCCGACGATGCCGGCGAGCAGTCCGCTCGACACCCAGAAGCCGCGCCGCGGCACGCCTTTGGTCGCCGCCATCACGATCGAGATGACGAGGGCGGCTTCGAGGACTTCGCGAAACACGATGATGGCAGTCGACAGCATGCGGGAACTCCAGGTTGAAGGCGATGGTGTTGGGGCGACGTGCACGGCACGGGAGGCAGGAGACGGCGCACGTGAGCCGATGCCGGGCAGGACTACTGCGTCCGCATCTGCACGTCAATAAGAATAGGATTGACTCGCATTGTCTTCTAAATTTTTTCCGGCCTTCAGGGGAGTTGCCGCAGACGGCAGCAGAGTCGCATCATTGAGGGAAGTCGAGTGCCACCCCACGTACACCGACGCGCCTGGCCCAAGAAGGTCCGAACGTTCGATTACTGGCCGACGGATCAGACGATTCGGCTTGTGGCGGCTGCATCGCGTGACGCGATCTCGAGTCTCGCGCCCCCGTGCCGAACCACGCGATGGTTCCCGACAAGCCTTAGCATCCGCTTAGCGTTCGCTGGGCGGCCGCTTCCAGGCCGTCTAAGGATGGTCTAAGTCTTCGTCCGAAAGATGGTGGATTGCGTATCCACTTGCACAAGAGGCCCTATGACGATCACCGCGCAGGCAAACGGCGGCCTGCTCGAGCCGGTCGAGATCGAGTTGCTGCCTCCGATGGGCGCGGAACCCGCCTGCGTCGCGGTCTATCTGCCCCAGCCGAATCCGCAGCCGTCGCATCAGCTGTGGAACCATCGGCCGGATGGCAGCCGCTATGCGGTGGACCAGCAACTCGCGTCCCTGTCGGCGCTCGTGGACGATTGCATTCTCCTGTCGGGCGCCGACGGTGCCACGCTGGTCGAACTCGCCGCGACGTTCGAGCGATGCGCGGCGCGAATCCGGCTGGCATCCGCGGGTCGTTGAGCAGCGTTTGCGCATGCGACCTCGCTCCTGATCGCAACGAAAGCGTTCGTGTTCTCCCTTCTAGTGTGTCGGGCGTTCGCGCGCACGCAGCCGCATCGGCGTGCGCGCGATGTGCATCGCCGATCGTCTGGTCAACTGCGTGCGTGGACGGCTCGGTCGATGTCCGTCTTCCTCGCTCGGCGGGCGCTCCCGGATGAAACCCTTCGACGTCGAAACGCGCACGCTCTTGAGCGGAGCCAATGAACGCATGGACAGCGCAGGCTTGCTTCATTGCCTCTACGTCAATATTCCGTAACTGACGCGAAAGCACCGGCGTAAAGGCCGTTGCCTTTCGCTCGCATGCGAATCGACCCGACGTTGCCACCAGACACAGCCCCGCGATAATTATTCGCGCCGCGGCGGAATAAATTAAGCACCTTCTTCGTTCACATGTCGGTGCGACGCAACCGAGGTCCTTGCGCGCGCAAATCTGACCGCGATCGCCGATGCAGCGATCGCATTCGATCACATCCCCACAACGAGCTTTCACCCGCCACGCGTCTTTGCGCGCATGGCGGATGCATGCCTTCGATTTGGCGTTGGGGTCGAGCAGAAAGACCACGAAGCGACATCCCTCAAGAACGCCCAAGCGAAGGACACCAGAAGCAACGTCGATGCAAGACGGTGCAACCGAAGTCTGTTCGAAAGGGGATGAGCGATGTATGTAAGGAGAATGCGCAAGGCGGCGTTGGCCGCGCTTGCGACGAGGCGGATCGGCCTGGAAGTGCGCGTGGCCGCGATGTGCACGGGACTCGCGTTCGCGCAGGCCGGCTGGGCGCAGTCGCAGGATCAACAACCGCCGGCCGCGCCCGGATCATCGAATCCGGCCATGGCCGACGCGACGTTGCCCGCGATTCGCGTCGAGGGCACCGTTCCGACAGGATACGGGCCGCTCGTTGAAAGCGATCGGGTCAACGACCCGCAACAGCGCGTCGCGGCCAGCAAGACCGGAACGAAGCTGGAGGATTTGCCTGCCAGCGTTCAGGTCATCCCGCGCCAGCTGGTTTCCGAGCAAGGCGGCACGATGCTGCGCGACGCCATCACGAACGCGAGCGGCGTCAATCAGGGCGGCCAGGACTCGAAGGGCTATTACGATCACTTCCTGATCCGCGGGCTGAACGCGCAGATCTACGAGGACGGCTTTTCCGACGGCGACGAACTGAGCGGCATTTCGCACTCGCTCAACGGTGTCGAGCGGATCGAGATTCTCGAGGGGCCGGGATCGGCGCTGTTCGGCAGCGGCCCGCCGGGAGGCACGATCAATATCGTTCACTACGAGCCGTCGCCGGATTTCCACTATGGCGGCAGCGTGCAGGCGGGATCGTTCGGCACGGTCACCAACAGCGACTACATCACCGGGCCGACCGGCATCGCCGGACTGAACTATCGTGTCGACGCAACGTTCGCGCGCTCCGACGGATTTCGCGACCTGAGCAGCCGCGACTCAGAGATCAGGCCGTCGCTGCAATGGGAACTTGGCAAGCATACGATCGACTTCTCGCTCGATCTGCGCGACACGCACGAAACGCCCGATTCGTACGGGATCATCTACTTCAACGGTTCGCCGCTCGGCGACGTCTCGCGCGATGCCAAGTTCTCGACCCCGTTCGCGTTCGCCAAAGAAACCTACGTTCGCCCGACGCTTTCGGACAAGTGGAAGGTGAGCGACGTGCTGACGATCAACAACCGCTTCTCATATCTGCACCGCTCGCTCGACGTGCTGACAAACGGCGACAGCACCAGCACCATGGTCAGCGACGGAGAGGTGGTCGGACGCCAGCTCAGAGAACAGGACGACAGCGACAACAGCTTCGACTACCAGCTCGAACCGGTCTGGAAATTTGCGACCGGCAGCGTCGGGCATACCTTGGTGACAGGCTTCGAATACCAGCATCTGCTGATCGATACGGAGCGGGCCACCGCCGACCTGCCCAACATTCCGGATGCGTTCGCACCGGTGCCGCCCGAAACGAGCGTGGCCGGGCTGACGTTCCTGTGCGACGCGAAGCATTCGTGCGACAACGATCATCTGGTCGCGAACTACTACAGTCTCTACGCAACCGATCAGATCGACGTCACCGACAAGTTCAAGCTGCGCGCAGGCATCCGGCAAGACTGGTGGGACACGTCGCTTACGCCGTCGATTTCGGTGCCCGGCCGCTTCGGCACCGACGGGCAACCCTTGCTCGCCGGCGTGACCGACACGCGCAACGACGCACCCGTGAGCTGGAACATCGGTGCGCTTTACAAGGTGCTGCCCTGGCTCACGCCTTACTTCGGCATCTCGAAGAGCCATTTCGCGAACTTCAATTCGGAGAACACGCAGAACGGAATCGGCGCACCGGAATCCGCGCTGCAATATGAAGCCGGCATCAAGTTCGGCCTGTTCGACGACAAGTTCATCATCAACACCGCGCTCTTCGACGTGACCCGCGACAACGTTGCCGCGCTGACGACCATCAATGGCGCCGAGTCTGTCGTCTTCGACAGTCAAAGGACGAAAGGAGCCGAAGCATCGATCGATGCAAGCCTAACGAACCAGTGGCACGTGATCGCGAACTTCACGGCGCAGGATGCGGTCATCACCGACAATCCGCAAGGCATCACGTCGGAGGGTCATCATCCGCAGGGCGCGCCGGCGTATATCGCCAATCTCTGGACGACATACGATTTCTCGATCGACGGCATCCCGGGATTTCACGTTGGCGCGGGCGTCAACTATGTGGCGAAGACGTATAGCGACATCACCAACGTCAACTCGATCCCGTCGTACGTGATCGCGAACGCGGCCTTCGGCTATGACGCGCCGCGCTGGGGCATCGACCTGAACGTGCACAATCTCACCGACCGGCGCTACTTCGTCGCAGCCAATGCGGCCGGTGCGTTCGTAGGCGAATCCCTGAGTGCGTTCGTGAATATTCACGCGAACTTCTGATCCGGTGTCTCGCGCCGAGGCATTTCGATGCCTCTGGCGACGGTCGACAGACTGCGTCTTCCGATCCGTACACGCTGCCGGATCAGGCGCAGTCTGAAGTTGCCGCGCTTACGGTGCTGGCCAATCGAGGCTCATGACGTCGCAGTCGCGCCGCGCGGTGACTCAGCGCGAAGGACAGCACCGCCGAACACGAGCGCACTGAGGGCGAGAACCGCCGCGAACATCGCCGTGCCGGTCGACAGGCCGAGAAAGTCGATTGCATAGCCGGCCGACACCGCCAGCAGTCCCGCCGGCAGATAGCCGCCCATGTTCATGACCGCATTGGCCTCGGCTCTGCGGGTGTCGGGCACATGCAGGCTGATGAGCGTCAGGCCGCCCAGCTGGCCCAGACCCTGGCCCGCACCCGCGAGCAAGGCGGCCACCACCAGTACGGGGGCCGACGACGCATGCACCGCAAGCCACAGGGCGCCCATCGCGAGGACGGTCGCAGTGGAGCCCGCGGCGAATATCGCCCGTACCGGCCACAGGCGTACAGCAAACTGCACGCCTGTGGCCGTCACGAACATCGCGCAGGCCATCCCGCCTGCGAGCAGCGGGCTGCGGACTTCGAGCAGACGCGCGAGGAGCGACGGTCCCAGCGCCAGCACGAACGATGTGGCAGTGATGCCGGGCCCGAACACGGCAATGCCGGATAAGACGTGGCGCCGATATTCTTGCGGAACTGACGGCAGACGCAGGCGTGCACCGGCGTGCGCCGCTTCGGCCGGCCGTGTCAACGGCAGCCGCATGGTGAGGACGAACGCGCTCAGCAAGACGAGAAATTCGACGGCGAACACGGGCCGCACGGGATGCGCGAGGGTTTGCGCGATACCTCCGGCCAGCAGCGGGCCGAGGCCAGCGCCGAGCACCATGGCCACCGACGCAAGCAGTGCCGCCTGCCGACGCCGTCGCGTTCCGCCAAGGTCGCCTACCGACGCCATGCCCGCGGACACCATGACACCCACCGCGATTCCGGTCAGCAGGCGGGCGACGGCAAGCATCGCGATGGACGATGCAGTCGCGAAAAGCGCGCAGGCGACCAGTGCTGCGAAGAGGCCCGGCAGCAAGACCGCCTTGCGGCCGAGGCGGTCGGACAGCTGTCCGGCGACGAGCAATGTGCCAAGCAGTCCGGCGATGTACAGCGCAAAGATGACGGTCAGCGTTCCCGACGAAAATCCGAGCGCGCGCTGCCAGACCACATACAGCGGAGTCGGGGAGTTGGACAGCATGAACACGGCTGTGACAGTCCACGCGGCGCGGAACATGTCGGCGGTGAAGGATGCGGGCGCGCGATCCGGCTGCGCGACAAGCGTATCGGACATGGCGTCCTCCGGGGTGGGTAAGAAGGGACTGGGCGACCCGGTCAGCGGCAGAACTTTCTCCGCGTCCCGGTACGTCGATCCGGTGCCCCATTCTTGCCCATCGCCCGCCGCGCGCCCATTCCCCAAATGTGCGGACCGTCGATGCAACAATGCGCAAGCCCGCACTGGCCGCAAAAACGCCATGCGGCTTGATCGGCCGGGCAGTTACCGCGCCTCTCTGCTGTCGTCAGGCGCCGGTATCAAGGCGCCTGTTGCGGGTCGTCGATCGATGCCGGATGACGGCAAAGCGCGGTGACCTCGATGTCCATATAGGGGAAAAGCGGGAGCGAGCTGAGGATTCCATGAAGCTCGTCGGTACTGTCCACGTTGAAGATGCTGATGTTTGCCCACTTTCCGGCGATGCGCCAGACATGCAGCCATTTCCCCGCGCGCTGAAGCGCCTTGGCTTGCTCGACTTCTTCCGCACTCAGCGCCCTGATTTTCTCCATGTCCGCTTCGGGTGGAACGCGAACGGTGATCTGAACGTGAAAGAGCATGGATGCCTCCGAAACAAGTAGGCGCGACGCCGAGCGCGGACATGTCGTGCTGATACGTCAACGGGCGGCTTTTGCAGCCACGTGACGATCGAGTGCCTTCACGAACACGTCCGCGATGCCATGGTCGGACGGCGGATTCTGGCCCGTGATGAGTTCGCGATCCTCAACCACGTAGGCTTCGAAGACGCCTTTGGTCTCGACCTTGCCACCGGCGATCTCCAGTGCGGTGACAACGTAGAACGGCACCTTGCTGCCGCCCATGATGTTCTCCTCGACATACTGTTCTTCGTCATTCGAGAAGATGGTCATGCGATAGCCGGCGTACTGCCAGCCCTCGGCCGCACGTCTCGCGGCTGCCATATCGTCGTTCACGAGCGCCTGCCGGAATTCCCTGGCCTTCGGCATCGCCGCCGTGACGGCGATCGGGCCATGGCAGAGCAGCGCAGTCGGCTTGGATGTGGCATGGAAATGCCGCAGAACTTCGCCCAGGTCGGGGTCCTGCATGAGGTCGACCATCGGCGGATGACCGCCGGGCACGAACACGCCCGCATAGTTATCGAGACCTTCATCGATGACGGAACGGATCGAACGCGGATTGCGCATGCCGGCGTTCGTGGCGACGAAATCGAGTGCCTTCTGCAACGCCTCCTCGCTGCCGCCGAAGTGGTCGGCCACGACCGAATGCTGGTCGACTGCGGGCTGCTTGCCGTTCGGCGTCGCAAGAACGACCTCGTAACCGGCGTCGACGGCCGCCTGGGAAGGAATGGCAAGCTCGTTGAGATAGTAGCCCATCGGTTCCTTTCGCCCGTCCTTCAACTCGAACATGTCGGCGCTGGAACCGACGACGAGGATCTTTCCCTTGGTGTTCATTCTGCTCTCCACGATGGTTGAGGCTTCGAGATGATGGGCGCACCAGAACCAGACGCGCGCCCGCTTGCAATGTCTGCTGCCGGCGCTACGCCTTGATCAGCGCGGGGTCGATTGGCAGTTTGCGGATGCGCTTGCCGGTCGCCGCCGCGACCGCGTTCCCCACGGCCGGGAACAATGCCGATGTTGCTGCTTCTCCGATGCCTCCCGGCGGCTCGGCGCTCCTCACGATATGCACCTCGATAGCGGGGGCTTCATTGATCCGCATCACGCGATAGTCGTTGAAGTTTCCCTGTTCGATGCGTCCGTTCCTGAAGGTGATCTTGCCCCACAGCACGGCCGAGCACCCGAAGATCACGCCGCTCTCGATTTGCGCACGCACGATGTCGGGATTCACGACATGTCCGCAATCGACCGCGCAGACCACGCGCCTGATTCTCACTTCACCGTTTTCGTCGACCTCGACTTCCGCCACCTGTGACAGGTAGGAGGCAAACGCAAACTGAACCGATATGCCGCGTCCCGCGCGCACGCCTGCGCGTCCTGCCTTGAGCGGCTGGTCCCAGCCGGCTTTCTGGGCGGCGAGTTCGAGCACCGTATTCGCGCGAGGCTGATTCGCGAGCAGCGAGCGGCGATATTCGTAGGGATCTTTCTGTGCCGTATTGGCGAGTTCGTCGATGAAACTCTCGACGACGAAGACGTTGTGCGTCGGTCCCACACCGCGCCATTTGCCGATCGGCATGGGTGTCTCGACGCGCACGTAATTGATTTGCACGTTCGGGATCGCATACAGGAGATTGGTGGCGCCGTTCACGGCGTCCGGGTCGACACCGTTCTTGAACGTGCTCGGCAGATAGCGCGCCATGACGGCCGCACCGGTCACCTTGTGCGTCCACGCGAGCGGCATGCCGCGCGCATCCAGTACGGCTTCCAGCCGGTTCAGGTAATACGTGCGGGGGATGTCGTGCTGAATGTCCTCTTCTCGTGTCCAGATGAATTTCACCGGACCTTGTACCTGCCTGGCGAAGCTCACCGATTGCGTCACGTAGTCCACTTCCAGCCGGCGGCCGAAGCCGCCTCCGAGATACTGGCCGTGAACCTTCACCTTCTCCTTCGGCAATCCCGTGATCGCGGCCGCGGTTTCCTGCGCGCGGGCGGGCACCTGCGTACCGACCCAGACATCGCACGAATCGGGCGTGACATGCACCGTGCAGTTCATCGGCTCCATCGTCGCGTGCGCGAGGAAAGGCAGCTCATAGCGCGCCTCGATATGCTTGCCGTTCCCGCGGAGTGCGGCCGACGCATCGCCGATCTTCTGCGCGATCACACCGTTGCTCGCCGCTGCCTGTTCCATTCGTGCGATCAATGTCGCATTGGAAAACCCTGCGTTCTCGCCTTCGTCCCATTCCAGCTTCAATGCGGAGAGCCCGCGCTTCGCAGCCCACATGTCGTCCGCGACGACGGCCACCGCGTTGTCGATGCTCACAATCTGCCGCACCCCCGTGATCTGTCGCGCGCGTCGGTCATCCACTGCGCGAAGCTTGCCGCCGACCACCGGACTTGCCGCCACCGTCGCGATCAGCATGCCCGGAACCGCGACGTCGATACCGAAGACAGCGCGTCCTGCAACCTTGTCCGGCGAGTCGAGCCGCTTCACCGGCGTGCCCACCAGCCTGAAGTCATGCGGGTCCTTGAGCGTCACTTTCTGCGGAATTGGCAGTGTGGCTGCCCGACCCGACAGGTCGCCGTACGTCGTCCTCCGGCCCGTTGGCGGGTGCGTTACCGTGCCGTTCTCTGCCTTGCAGGTGGACGGATCGACATTCCATGATTGCGCAGCGGCATTGACCAGAAGCGTGCGGCATGTCGCGCCCGCCTTGCGCATGGGCAGCCACGCGCCGCGTATCGATGCCGACGCCCCGGTAATCTGACTGCCGATGACCGGATCGCGATACAGGACGTCGTCTGCGGGTGCGTGTTCCAGCCGCACATCGGCGAGGGATATCTCGAGTTCCTCGGCGATCAGCATCGAAATCGACGTATACGTTCCCTGGCCCATTTCCACGCGAGGCATGACGAACGTGACCTGGCCCGAGGGCGCGATACGGATGAATGCGTCGGGCGCGAAATCGCCGTCCGTCGAGTTGTCGGCGACGATCTCGTTGGCCGGCGCCAGCATCGGAAGCGCCACGCCGAGCAGCAAGCCACCTCCGCCGCCGGCGATGATCCGCAGAAAATTTCGCCGTGACGTCGAATCAGGCGGCACCGCAATGACGGCATTGGCCGCGCGATCGCACGGAAACGCCGATGCGCTCGCGACGCCACGATCATCATGGGTCGCTACCGGATGCTGGCGGGACATATGCGGGCCCTCAGAAGTGTCGTGGTGCGGCTGTGCATGAAGCACAGGGCCGTTTCTTGCCTCACTGCCCGGTGTCGCGCATTTTCCGCACATCGGTCACCGCGACCGGGCCCTGGTTGTTGCTCCAGCTCTGGCGGGTGAAGGTCAGCACGTCGGCGATTTCCTGGTCGTTCAGCACGGTGCGATACGCGGGCATCGGGTAAGGCGCCGGCATACCGTCGATCACGAGTTGGCCGCTGCCGTTCAGCACCACGTTGACAAGCGAGCTCGCGTCCTTTTCCAGCAGGTTCGGATTGCCGGCGAGCGGTGCCAGATACGGCGCCGCACCCCGCCCATCGGCACCGTGGCAATGCAGGCAGTAGGTCGTGTACAGAATCGCGCCGCGGTTGCCTGCCGGCCTCGTCAACATCGCCACCGTCGTTTTCGGATTGAACGCGTAGGGAGGTCCATCGTCGCTGCGCGCCGGCGGCAGCGATTTCAGATACACCGCCATTGCGTTCAGGTCCGCGTCGCTCATGTATTGCGTGCTGTGATTGATCACATCGGTCATCGATCCGAACGCGGTCGCATGCGCATTCGCGCCCGTCTTCAGGAACCCATGCACGTCCTCCACGCTCCAGCGCCCGAGGCCAGTGTTGTGATCGCCCGCCAGGTTCGACGCGAACCAGCCTTCCAGTGCCGCTCCGCTCAGGAATGCGTGGCCGCTTTCGTCCAGCGCCTTCTCGTTCAAAGTGGGACTGCGCGGCGTGTGACATGCGCCGCAGTGTCCAAGTCCCTGCACGAGATAGGCGCCGCGGTTCCACACCGCGTCGCGCGCTTTCTTCGGCTGATACACGGCCTTGTCCAGAAAGACCAGGTTCCACAGTTTCAGCGGCCAGCGCATGTTCATGGGCCAGGGAATTTCAGATGCCCGATTCGCCTGCCTGACCGGCGCGACGCCTTGAATGAAGTACGCATATAGCGCGCGCATGTCGTCGTCGCTGACCTTCGCATACGAGGGATAGGGCATGGCGGGGTAGAGATTGCGGCCATCCCTTGCAATGCCCTCGCGCACCGCGCGAAGGAATTCGGCCTGCGTGTAACGTCCGATTCCCGTCTCGGGATCGGGTGTGATGTTCGTGGTGAAGATCCTGCCCATCGGCGTGGTCATCGGCAGTCCGCCAGCGAACGGCTTGCCGCCGGGTGACGAGTGGCACGCGACACAGTCTCCTGCCTTCGCCAGGTAGGCGCCGCGGGCAATCAGGTCGGCTGCGGCGCCGTCGGCTCCATACACGCAAATCGGCAGCGTTGCCGTCATGGCCGCGATATACATCCGCCACCTCGTCATGCAAGGGCCGTGAGTGCTCATGGTCGCGTCCCTTCAATCCATCGGGCGTACCTCTCGTCGCGTGGCGGGCGCCGGCGCAAGCCGTTGAGGCTCCGCACCGAAGACCGTTCATGCGCCTGCACGGACCATGCCACTTCGACGGGACGCCGCACCATTTCAACGCTCCTGAGCGGCCTTCTTGATCGCCGCCCGAATCCGTAGATAGGTGCCGCAGCGGCAGATGTTGCCTGCCATCGCCGCGTCGATATCGGCATCGCTCGGATTCGGATTGGCGGCGATCAGCGCCGCAGCGGACATGATCTGTCCGGACTGACAATAGCCGCATTGCACGACGTCGATATCGAGCCACGCCTTCTGCACTTTCCTGCCTGCCGGCGTTGTTCCGATCGCTTCGATCGTGGTCACCTTGCGGGCGCCGATAGCGGCCATCGGCATCACGCACGAGCGTACCGGCACGCCGTCGAGATGCACCGTGCAGGCGCCGCATTGCGCAATGCCGCAGCCGAACTTCGTTCCCATCAAACCGACCCTGTCGCGCAACACCCACAGCAGCGGCATGTCAGGCGGCGCGTCGACCGTGTGGTCCTCGCCGTTGATGTTAATCGTTTGCATGCGAAAAGATTTCTCCCGGCAGTCAACAGCGTGAAGCACGCGATGCGGATCAAACCACGACGTAGCGCGCACCGCCGCATGCGAAGCGAACGTCGACCAGGACATCACGCCGGGGTACTTGTTCAACGTTCGTGGAAGCTGGCGCGGATGATTGGTCAGACTGGAAGTTAGTGTTTCTGATTGAAACCCTCATCCTCGTACTGCCGGTCTTCAGGGACAAGGGATTTTTGTCACGGACACGTGCTGGGTTTCAGAACGGACGCTGGTTCGCCGTCGAATGAGATCCACGTCTTCTCTACCAGGCGCGGGAGAGAGGCTTCTCAAGGTCAGGTGGTGATCCATGTCATTGAGTATCAATCTAGATGCCCGTTGACGGCACTTCCATACGTGTTTCAACCGAGGCTGATGCGAGCCGGTCGCGGTGGATGTGATGCAACTCGTCCGAATGCGAGTGCAGCGGGGGCGACTCGAAGGTTTCCGGATCGACCAGCCATCGGGAACGCGAGGTCGTACATCGGTTGATGGCCGCCGGAGCGTTGAGAAGCGACTTTGACGTTTCGTCGGGGTTCGGCAGTCGAACATCGTCAGGGCGATGTTCACCGTCCGAACGTTCGATTTCAGGATCGGGACATCACGCGGCTAGTGACCGGGAAAGCAGTCGGCGATGAATTGCATGACGCTTCGGATCGCAGGCGCGTGCCGCAGATCGTTATGAATGGAAAGCCATACGTCACGGGTGAGCGGTGCGCCCGTGCTTTCGACCACGGTCAGTTCCTCGTCCCAGTCGCCGAGAAAGTAGGGCAGCGCAGCAATGCCGACACCGGCTCGCGCCGCCGACAACTGCACGTCGAGGCTGTTGCTGCAGAGCACGATCGGGCGCGAAGCGGCCTGCGCGTCCAGCCATACCTGCTGGGCCGACCCGTCCATGCTGTCGTCGTATGCGATGAATTCGTAGGCTTCGGGCGCATGCGAGGCCAGATACGCCGGCGACGCATACAGCGCGAACGGCACGACCGCAATCTTGCGCGCGACGAGGTCCGCTTCGGTCGGCCGGCTCAGGCGCACGGCGATATCCGCTTCCCGGCGTATCAGCGACACATTGCGCGTCTCCGCGACAAGCCTTATGCGGATCGCGGGATGCTGCGCGCGCAGCTTGTCGAGATTCGGCGCAATGACGCTGTTTGCCATCGAAGGCGGCGCGCTGATCACCACCTCGCCGGAAACGACCTCCTGCCCGGCAATCGACATCCGCTCGACGGCGAACGACTCTGCCTGCATGCGCTTGCCGCGTTCCGCGATGCGTTCGCCATCTGCGGTGAGGACGTAGGCACGCGGGCGGCGGTCGACCAGCTTGAGTTCGAGCGACTGTTCGAGCGAAGCAATTCTGCGCGCGACAGTCGCATGATCGACCTTCAATTGCCGTGCCGCTTTGGCAAGCGATTGCTCCTGACTGAACGCCACGAAGTAGCGTAGATCCTCCCAGTCGAACATGAACTCTCTCCTTTGCTCTTTCGATCGCCGGGATCTCGAGATGCGGTAACTGGACGGGATATTGGAAGGCAGCCGGACCGACTCCGATCATATATTTTTCCGCACGCCACCGACGATAGACACGAGCCACGCCGTTCTCGAATCGACCGGCGCACGATGCCTTGCGCATTGCTGCACCTGGAGCCCGCATGTTTGGGGAATAGGCAGGGCGGGTGCGGCGGACAAGAATGGCTGCAACGGATCGACGCACCGGCGCGCGAAGGCAGGTCTTCCGCAGACACCGGAGCGTCGGGTCCCTTCTTGTCTGTCAAGGAGCCTGACATGAAACGCATCATGATCGCAGCCATCGTCGCCGCCGGCACGCTCGCATCCGGCGCCGCTTTCGCAGACGGCGAGCCCATTGGAATGACCCGGGCGCAGGTCCGGGCTGAACTCGCCCAGGCCCGCAAGGACGGGCTATTCGACGCCCCGGACACGACTTATCCGACGGCGCAGCTGCGTGCGGCGGAAAAGCGCGGCGTGATGGCCGCAGGGATCGAAGCGTCGGATGTGGGCGGGGCCGACACGAGTCGCGTACAAAGCGGCCGCCGTACGGCGACTGCGCCCGTCGGGCGCGACAGCATCTACTTCGGTCAGTGAGCGAGAACATCATGAGCCAGAAAACGCTCGTCATCCTCGCCCATCCGAATCTTGCCGGGTCGCAGATCAACGCGGCGTGGCGAACGAGGCTCGAGGAAGCATCGGGTCCGGTCACGATTCGGGACCTTTATCAGCTGTATCCCGACTGGAATATCGATGTGGCTGCGGAGCAGGCGCTCCTCGAAAGCCATGAGCGGATCTTTCTGCAGTTTCCTGTGTACTGGTACAGCTCACCGCCACTGCTGAAAAAATGGCTCGACGACGTCCTCACTTACGGCTGGGCATACGGCCCGGGCGGCGACCGGCTGGCGCACAAGGAAATCGGGCTGGTCGTCTCGACCGGCAGCCCTGAAGCCGCTTATCAGACGGATGGCCGTCTCGGACACACGCTGGACGAACTGCTTCGTCCGTTCGAACAGACGGTTCGTCTTGTCGGCGCGCACTACTTGCCCGTTTTCGCGTTGCAGGGCGCGAATCACGTGATTCCGGCGGATCAACTGAGCCGCAGCGCGAACGACTATCTCGGGCACGTTCGTGCACCGTGCGAAGTCGCATAGCCGGTCCGTCTGCCCTTCATCAGCATCAGCGTCTGGAGTTTGAAGCATGGAAAGAGTCATGAATTACATCGGCGGACGATCGGTTGAACCGTCGACCGGCGAGTACATCGACAAGGTGGACCCGCGAACGAACCGGAAGCAAAAGGAAGTCGCGAGCAGCGGGCCGCAGGACGTCGACATGGCCGTCGCGGCAGCGGCTGCGGCGCTGCCCGCGTGGCGGGACATGCGTCCTTCCGGGCGCGGACGCATCCTGGTGGACATTGCGCGTTCGGTGAGAAACAGCGCGCTGCGCCTCGGCGACATCGAACGCGCGGAAACCGGCAAGCCCGGCCGCGAGATGGCGCAACTGATCGACCTGACGGCGCAATACCTGGAGTTCTACGGCGGCATCGTCAACACGATGGATGGTGACGTGATCAATGTCGGACCGGACTACCACGTCTATACCCGTCGTGATCCGTTCGGCGTGGTGGGCATCATTCTTCCGTGGAACGCTCCGCTGCATCAGGCCGCGCGCGCAATCGCACCGGCGCTCGCGACGGGCAACACCATTGTCGCCAAGCCGTCGGAGTTCACGTCCGGATCGCTGGTGGAGTTCGGGAAGCTCGCAGAGGAGGCGGGATTGCCCGCGGGCGTGCTGAACGTGGTGTTGGGCGTGGGTCCTGTCGTCGGACCTGCAATGGTCAGCAATCCCGCGGTGCGGAAGATTTCGTTTACAGGCAGCGTCCGTGCGGGGCAGGAACTCGGCAAGCTCGCCGCCGAGCGCATTCTGCCCCTGACGCTCGAGCTGGGCGGGAAATCGGCCAACATCGTATTCGCCGACGCGGATCTGGACGCCGCCGCGGAAGGCTCCACGACCGCCTTCACCTGGAACAGCGGTCAGTGGTGCGCGGCCGGCACCCGCCTGCTCGTAGAGGAGAGGATTTACGACCGGTTCGTGGAAAAGCTGCTCGCGTACGTCGCCGCGTTGCGCTTCGGCCCGGAAGACGAAGCCTCCTACGGAGCGATCACGACCCGCGCACAGTACGAGAAGATCCAGGCGTTCTTCGAGATCGCGAGGCGCGACGGCCTGACACCGGCGACAGGCGGCAAGGTTGCGAGCGGTCCCGCGTTCGGCGACGGCTGGTTCATCGAGCCCACGGTCTACGCCGGTGTCACGAACGACATGCAGATCGCCCGGGAAGAGGTCTTCGGGCCGGTACTGAGCGTCATCCGGTTTCGCGACGAGGCGGATGCCGTGCGCATCGCCAATGACTCCGTGTTTGGGTTGTCGGCGGGGATCTGGAGTCGCGATATCGGGCGTGTTCACCGTGTAGCGGCTCAACTGGAGGCCGGCCGGATCGTGGTGAACGAATACGGCGGCGGGTTCGTGCAAACCCCCACGGGTGGTTACAAAAGCAGCGGCTACGGCAGGGAGCAGGGCGTCGAAGCGCTCGGCCATTACACGCAGCTCAAGTCGGTCATCATCCGCTTATAGGCCTGGCCATTCTTGGATTCGCGTTTTCAAATGCCAACTGCTGAACCCGATTTATTTACACGATTTTTTAAGTATTTGATTTAAAAGAACTTCGATTTATGCGTCTCGCCGGTCCGCGCGTAACGCCTTCAAGCGCGGGCCGGGGCGTCTTTGACTACGTCAGACGCCCGGTTAAAGCAACCCATCCCGGAAACTCCGGATAAATCCAAGGCGTAATTGCCGCCGGGGCCGGCTATTGCCCGAAACGCCAACCGATCTCTCCGAATCCGTTCAGCATTCGTTTTCAAACAACCACCGAATAGCACCACCCGGACCAAGCCTCGCGATTATTCGCTGCGAGGACATTCTGATTTTCCATCTGGCGTCATTAAGTTTTGCGAGATGCATAGTAATTTAGCGTCAAACGTTGCGCCGCGCCGGGATGGACCACAAGAACAAGAGCAATCAGGAGACGGATGAAACCTGCCGGAACTTCCGCCGGCCGGGTCGGAAGTCATGTCAGCGTCCCCTTTCCCCCAGACCTCTCCCTGCACGACGCGCCGCGGGACCGCGAATTGCACCTGTTGTCGACGATCGGCCCCGGCGAGTCCCGTAATGGGGTTTTGCCTCATCGTAAGGTCAGGGTTCAAGGGCGATCATGGGTGGCGGCTGGTTTCCAGTTCAACAGCGGCGCGACTCTGAAACTGCTTCGTGAGCGGAATGAACGACCCGTTCACTTGCCTGACCACCCCGATGCAGGGGTGGGGCGTGCGTGGCTTCGTCCGGCGCGCGTTCGCGGTCAGGCTATCCGAAGGTGTTGCAGCACCGAAGTAAGGGCGGATGCCCGCCGGGCATCCAGACGAAGTCAGTGAGTCGGCAGCAGTCACAGAAACTGTGCCGACGGCCAAGTTCAGGATCAGGAGACGTCATGGAAACGAAACCGCTATCACCGGCCGGGCACGGCGCCGAAGGCGAGCACAGAAAGCAGACAAAGAAGGCGACCGCGAGCGGCTGGATCGGCTCGGCGCTCGAGTACTACGACTTCTTCATCTACGCCCAGGCCGCCGCACTGATCTTTCCGCAGCTCTTCTTTCCGTCGGGCAATCCGAAGGTCGCCATTGTCGCGTCGCTCGCGACGTACGGCGTCGGCTATGTCGCGCGCCCGATCGGCGCTTTTGTCCTCGGTCACTGGGGCGATACCCACGGCCGCAAGACGGTGCTCGTGCTGTGCATGTTCCTGATGGGCTTCTCGACGATGGCCGTCGGCCTGTTGCCGACCTATAGCCAGGTGGGCATGCTCGCCCCCGCGCTGCTCGTCATTCTGCGTCTCGTGCAGGGCTTCGCGGTGGCGGGCGAGATTTCGGGCGCCAGTTCGATGATTCTCGAACACGCGCCATTCGGCCGGCGCGGCTACTTTGCGAGCTTCACGCTGCAGGGCGTGCAGGCGGGGCAGATCCTGGCCGCCGCGGTGTTCCTGCCGCTCGCTTACTACATGCCGGACGACGCATTCAACTCGTGGGGCTGGCGCATTCCGTTCCTGCTGTCCGCGTTCGTGCTCGTCGCGGGCTACATCATCCGCCGCGAAGTGGACGAAACGCCTGCGTTCGCCAAGGAAGACGAAAAGGGCGAACTGCCGAAGTCGCCGATCGTCGAGGCCTTCAAGTTCTGCTGGAAGGACATGATCCGCGTCGTCTGCATGGCGCTGATGAACGTGATTCCGGTCGTCGCGACGATCTTCGGCGCGGCCTACGCGGTCCAGGCGGCGTACGGCATCGGCTTTCACAAGAGCGTCTACCTGTGGATCCCGGTGCTCGGCAACATCCTGGCGGTGATCGTCATTCCGATGGTCGGCAACCTGTCCGACAAGATCGGCCGCAAGCCGCCGGTGATCGTCGGCGCGCTCGCGTCGGGCCTGCTCGCGTTCGGCTACCTCTATGCGATCAGCATCCACAATCTGGCGCTCGCGATCGTCATGTCGCTCCTGATGTGGGGCATCGTCTACCAGGGCTACAACGCGATCTTCCCGAGCTTCTACCCCGAGCTGTTCCCGACGCGCGCCCGGGTTTCCGCGATGGCGATCTCGCAGAACGTCGGCACGACGATCACCGCGCTCCTCCCCGCGCTCTTTGCCATCGTGGCGCCGCCGGGATCGACCAACATCCCGCTCACGGTCGGCGCGATCACCTTCGCCGTGACGATCATCGCGGCGGTCGCGGCCTGGAGCGCCCGCGAGCCGTACCGGATTCCGCTCAGCAAGCTCGGTGAGCCGGACGCGGTTCCCGTCGCCAAGGACGAGTACGAGAGGCTGCGCGCGCAGAGCTTCGCCGACAGCCGGCGCGTCGCCAAGGCATCCGCGTAACGAACGGGGCGCCGCGCCAGGCGGGCCCCCCACTTCTCACGCGGCGGCGCCGGTTCCGGCACTGGCGCCGCCCTCCCGCGCCGCGCAAGCCCGCATCGCGGGCGGCTTCGTGGCGCCGATCCAGACATCGCTTCGATACATCGCTTCCTCCACCCGGACACATTTCGCATGGACAAGACCCGGATTGCAGTCGCGGGCGCCGGCTATATCGGCCGCGCCCACATGGACGTCACTCAGCGCAGTGCGACCTGCACGCTGTCGGCGATCGTCGACCCGGCGCCGGCCGCCGAAGCCGTCGCCGCCCAGGCGGGCGTGCCGCTCTACAAAACGCTCGGCGAGCTCTTCGAGAAGGACCGCCCCGACGGCGTGATTCTCGCGACGCCGAACCAGCTGCACGTCGAGCACGCACTGACGTGCATCGCGGCCGGCGTCCCGATGCTGCTGGAAAAGCCGGTCGCGCCGACCGTGCGCGAAGCCGAGACGCTCGTGAAGGAAGCCGGGCGGGCCGGCGCGAAGATCCTGATCGGCCATCACCGCGCGCACAGCCCGATCATGGCGCGGGCGAGGCAGCTGATCGACGAGGGGCGCCTCGGCAAGCTCGTCGCGGTGATGGGCAGTGCGGTATTCTTCAAGCCCGACGAATATTTCGCCGACGCGCCCTGGCGCCGCGAACTTGGCGCGGGTCCGATCCTGCTCAACATGATTCACGAGGTGCACAATCTGCGCATGCTGTGCGGCGACATCGTCGCGGTGCAGGCGTTCGCGTCGCATGCGACGCGCGGCTTTCCGGTGGAGGACACCGTCTCGATCAACCTGCGCTTCGCTAACGGCGCGCTCGGCAGCTTCATGCTGTCGGACACCGCGGCCTGTCCGCGCAGCTGGGAGCAGACGTCGCAGGAGAACAAGGCGTATTCCACGTACCCCGACGAGGATTGCTACGTGATCGCCGGCACGTCCGGCTCGCTTTCGATTCCGACCATGCGCCTGAAGACGTACGCGCGTGCCGAGGACCGCTCGTGGTGGAAGCCGTTCTACGAGAGCGTCGCCGACATGACGCGCGACGACCCGCTCGCGCACCAGATCGAGCACTTCGGCCGCGTCGTGCGGGGCGAAGCCGAACCCATCGTGAGCGCGCGGGACGGCCTGCAGAACCTGCGCATCACCGAGGCCATCGCCGAGGCGGCGAAAAGCGGCTCGATCGTCGATACGACGCCCGCCTGATTTCGTCGCTCCCGGTCATCCGTTCAACCAGAGGAACACTCATGAAAAACATCCTGATGCTGCATGGCATCAACCACAACATGTTCGGCAAGCGCGATCCCGCGCAGTACGGCACGATCACGCTCGACGAGATCGACGCCCAGCTGAAGTCGCTCGGCAAGGAACTCGGTGCCGAGGTTCAGAGCTATCAGACCAACGGCGAAGGCGACATGTGCGAGCGCATTCACCAGGCGTTCACCGACAAGGTCGACGCCGTGCTCATCAACGCCGGCGCCTGGACGCACTACAGCTACGGCATTCGCGACGCGCTCGCGATCCTTACGGTGCCGGTGGTCGAGATCCACATGTCGAACATCCACGCGCGCGAGGAGTTCCGCCACAAGTCGGTGTTCGCCGAGATCGTCAGGGGCCAGATTTGCGGCTTCGGCGTCGACAGCTACCTGCTCGGCCTGCGCGCCGCGGTGTCCGCGATCAAGTGACCTGCGCGCCGCCTCGCCGTTTCCGCGCGGATACGGCAAGGCGGCGGCTCACGCCTCCAGCGGCATCGCGGTCGTGCCCTTGATTTCGTCGAGGCACACGATCGACTGCACGCGGCTCACGCCCGGCATGCGCATCAGCGTGTCGAGCAGAAATTGCGAGAGCCCTTTCAGGTCGCGGGCGACGACCTTCAGCACATAGTCGATATCGCCCGTCACCGAAAAGCATTCCTGTATCTGCCCCATCTTCGCGACCAGTTCCTGGAACTTGAGCAGGTCGCGCACGTGTCCGCGCTCCATCGTCACCTGGATGAATGCCACGACGCCGAAGCCGAGGCTTTCGGCGTCGAGCCGCGTCTCGTAGCGCTTGATGACCCCCATTTCCTCCAGCCGCCGATGCCGCCGCAGCGTTTGCGCGGGCGACAGCTTGATCGCTTCCGCCAGTTCCAGATTGGAGACGCGCCCGTGCTCCTGCAGCACAGCGAGAATCCGGAGGTCGATGCGGTCGAAGGCGGGATTTTGCACTTTTATTTCCTTAAGAGGCGAATAAGAGAAATCCTAGTGCATTAGCTAGGGTTTGCCACTGGCCTAGACGAAATCCTATTTCGTCTCCCAAAATATAAACTGGGTCCCGTTTCAACGAGCAGGCCGGCACTGCGCGACATCGCATGCAGGCCGCTTCGGAAAGCGCGCGGAACCCCGGCGAGCACGACTGAAATGCGCCGTGCGGCCATTTCACCGACCACCGCCCCCACGAAATCACGGCGCGTGCGGGCGTCCCGAAGACGTTGCCCGGGCTCATTCGTCGCGATCATCGAGTGCAGGATCGGAAAAGCGGCTTCGTCACTCGAAGCCCCGGCCTGAAGCGCCACGAGCGCCGGCACTCGCGACCCGTTTTCACCATAAATAGGGAGACACCAGAAGGCATGCTTGCAGACAACGGAAACCAGGAGCTCCAGCGCGGGCTCAAGAACCGGCACATCCAGCTGATAGCGCTCGGCGGCGCGATCGGCACGGGCCTCTTTCTCGGCATTGCGCAGACGATCAAGATGGCCGGCCCCTCGGTGCTGCTCGGCTACGCGATCGCCGGCGCGATCGCGTTCCTCATCATGCGTCAGCTGGGCGAAATGGTCGTCGACGAACCCGTCGCCGGCTCGTTCAGCCATTTCGCTAACAAATATTGCGGACACTTCGCGGGCTACATGTCGGGCTGGAACTACTGGGTGCTGTATATCCTCGTCAGCATGGCGGAACTGTCGGCGGTCGGCATCTACGTTCAATACTGGTATCCGGCGATTCCGACCTGGGTCTCCGCGCTGACGTTCTTCGTGCTCATCAACGCGATCAACCTGACGAGCGTGAAGTCCTACGGCGAGATGGAATTCTGGTTCGCCATCGTCAAGGTGCTCGCGATCGTCGGCATGATCGGCTTCGGCGGCTATCTGCTGTTCTCCGGCACGGCCGGTCCCGAGGCGAGCGTCACCAATCTCTGGCAACGCGGGGGCTTCTTCCCGAACGGCATGAACGGCCTCGTCATGGCGATGGCGGTGATCATGTTCTCGTTCGGCGGCCTGGAACTGGTGGGCATCACCGCGGCCGAAGCCGACGATCCGTCGAAGAGCATTCCGCGCGCCACCAATCAGGTGATCTACCGTATCCTGATTTTCTACGTGGGCGCACTGGGCGTGCTGCTGTCGCTCTACCCGTGGGAAAAGGTCGTCACCGGCGGCAGCCCGTTCGTGCTGATCTTCCACGCGATGAACAGCAACGTCGTGGCGCACGTGCTCAACATCGTCGTGCTGACGGCGGCGCTCTCCGTGTACAACAGCGGCGTGTACTGCAACAGCCGCATGCTGTACGGCCTCGCGAAGCAGGGCAATGCGCCGCGCGCGCTGCTCAAGGTCAACCGGCGCGGCATTCCACTCGCGGCGCTCGGCGTCTCCGCCCTCGCGACGGCCGCCTGCGTGCTGATCAACTACTTCATGCCCGGCAAGGCGTTCGAGCTGCTGATGGGGCTCGTGGTGTCGGCGCTCATCATCAACTGGGCAATGATCAGCATCATTCACCTGAAGTTCCGCCGCGACAAGCGCCAGGCCGGCGAAACGACTTCGTTCCGCAGCCTCGGCTACCCGTTCACCAACTACCTGTGCCTCGCGTTTCTGGCAGGCATTCTCGTGATCATGTACCTTACCCCGGGCCTGCAGATTTCCGTGTACCTGATCCCGGTGTGGCTCGTGCTGCTCGGAATCAGCTACCATTTCAGGCAGCGGAATGCCGCATCCGCACTGCGCGCGGGCGTTTCCACGCGTTGAGCCCGGCACGCGAAGCCGTTGCCGGTAACCGATAGCACAAGCGGGCGCCATGCGTCGTCTTTCAGGAAGCGACGCGCGGCGCCTTTTTTCGACGGCCGCGCCGGCATGACCGGCCGCTGCCGCCAGCTCTCCCGTCCCGACTGATACTCACCATGTTCGAACATATCGATGCCTACCCCGGCGACCCGATCCTTACGCTGAACGAGGATTTCCAGAAAGATCCGCGCCAGAACAAGGTGAATCTGAGCATCGGGATCTATTTCGACGACGACGGCCGCCTGCCGGTCATGCAGGCCGTGCGCGAAGCCGAAGAGACGATCCTGACCGACGCCGGCCCGAAGCCCTATCTGCCGATGGCCGGCTTCGCGCACTACCGCGACGCCGTCCAGCACCTCGTGTTCGGCGCCGCGAGCCCGGCGCGTGCGGAGGGTCGCATCGCCACCTTGCAGACACTCGGCGGCTCGGGCGCCCTGAAGGTCGGCGCCGATTTCATCAAGCGTTATTTCCCGCAGTCGCAGGTATGGGTCAGCGATCCGACCTGGGAGAACCACCGCTTCATCTTCGAGCGCGCGGGTTTCGCCGTGAACACGTATCCGTACTATGACGAAGCGACCGGCGGCCTGAAATTCGACGCGATGCTCGCCGCCATCGATGCCTTGCCCGCCCGCAGCATCGTCCTGCTGCACGCGTGCTGCCATAACCCGACCGGCGTCGATCTGGACCGCGCGCAGTGGGAACAGCTGATCACGGTGTTGGAAAAGCGCGAGCTGCTGCCGTTCGTCGACATGGCCTATCAGGGCTTCGGAGCCGGTCTCGACGACGATGCCTTCGCCGTGCGTGAACTGGCCCGCCGCGGCGTGCCCGCGTTCGTGGCGAACTCGTTCTCGAAGAATTTCTCGCTGTACGGCGAGCGCTGCGGCGGCCTGCACGTGATCTGCGAGAGCGCGGTCGAAGCCGAGCGCGTGCTCGGCCAGCTGACCGGCTCGGTGCGTTCGAACTACAGCAATCCGCCGACGCACGGCGCGAAGATCGTCACGCGCGTGCTGAACACGCCGGAGCTGAATCTCTCCTGGCAGAAGGAGCTTGCCGCGATGTGCCAGCGCATCGCGCGGATGCGCGTCGCGATTCACGACGGCCTGCGCGAACACGTCCACGGCGAGGCGCTCACACGCTACGTGCGGCAGCGCGGCATGTTCACGTACACGGGGCTGACGGCCACGCAGGTGGATCGCCTGCGCGAGGAGCACGGCGTGTATCTGCTGCGCTCGGGCCGCATGTGCGTCGCGGGCCTGAACGACAAGAACGTCGCGACCGTGGCCGACGCGATCGCCACGGTGCTCGCCGCCAAGGCCTGAGTGGTCGCCGCGGCGTCGTGATGTGCGCGGCGGTGTTCCGATGGCGTAAGCTGTCAGCAGGGAACACCGCGCTGCGCGAAGGAGACGCCGATGATCAGACCCGCACTGATGCTCGCGTTGATCTGCGCCGGCTGGCTGGCCGGCCCGAGCAACGCCGGGCTCGACGAGCGCACGAAAAAGCTGCTGCAGGCGCAGGCCATCAATCAGCCTCCGGCGCAAAGCACGTTCAGGAAATACAACACGCCTGATGAGGAAGCCGCGCGCCAGGGCGGCAGCCCGGGACGTGTCCCGGGGCAGCCGCCCGGCAGCCGCGGCAGCGCGGAAAGCGTGCCGCCGCAAAAGCCACTGACAAAGCCCGCGCAGCCTTGACCCTCTCCCGTGCGCGCCGCTTCACACCTGCGGCAACCTCTCGACGCTTGTGCTAACTTGAAAGCGTCGAGCGTGTGCTTTGGAGGGACATCAAATGTCAGTGATCGCGCCGGACGAAAAAGCCGATTTCCTTGCCATCCTGGAGCGTCATCGCCTGGCAGAGGGCGATTTTCTGCTGCAGGAGACCGATACGACCGATATCGTCGACGACGTCTATCCGCTGCGCGGCCACGTCACGGTCGTGCGCAAGTCGACCCTGAAGGAAAAGGAATACCGCATCGGACACGGCACCGCATGGACGGTCGAGTTCGAGAAGGACCTGAATAAGGGCGGCTTCGGCTGAAGCCGCGTGCGGCACGGCAGGCCAGCGCAAGATGCATACCCGCGAGCGCGCCACCCGCTTCGTTCGGCAGCGAATTGACGGGTCGGGGGAGCCGGTGCATGCTTTTACGAACCTGTTTCCAATGCGCGGAGCACGTGATGAAGTCCAGCGAATTCGCATCGTTCAAGGCACACGTCGCAATGCTGCTTCGCGACCTGCCCGCGGGCACCACCGCCGATCTGACCGACGTGGCCGTTGCGTACTGGGACGGCAAGCGTGTGGTGGGCGCCTATCTGCGCGACGGCGGCCGGATGGACGAGGCGTTCGACTTCGACGAGAACGCGTGGGGCAACTGGCACGACGAATTCGTCGGCTGGCTCGCCATGCCGAGCTTCAGCGAACGCAGCGACCTGAAGGCGCTGCTCGCGTCGGGCGGTGCTGCGCAGCCGGGCGGGCGAGTCTGAGCACACGCCGCCCGGCGTTTCACTTGACGTCGGGATGCCTTACGTTCCACTGGCGCACCACGCGGTTCTCGCGCTCGAAGCCGAGCACGCTGATCGTCGCGGTGTCGAGATAGAAATGCGCCCCGAGCGCCGCCGACTCACCGATCCAGCACCCCGCGAAAACCCGCAGAAAATGCGCATGAGAAAAAAGCGCAATGCGTCCGGGCGAGCCGAGCAGCCGCTCGATCAGCGATAGCGCCCGCGCCTGGATCTGCCCGACGCTCTCGCCTTCAGGTATCGGGGACGTCCAGACGGACCAGTCGGGCACGTCGTCGCGAATCTCCTTCGTCTTGCGCCCTTCATAGATGCCGTAGTCCCACTCGCGCAGGTCCGGTTCCTGCTGCGCATGTTCGCCGAGCCCGGCAAGACGGCAGGTTTCGATCGCCCGCGACATCGGGCTCGACAGCACGCGATCGAACCGCGCTGCCGCGAGCACCGCGGCGAGCGCGCGGGCCTGCTCTCGTCCGCGTTCGGTCAGCGGGATGTCGGTGCGGCCCGTGTGCTGGCCCGAGCGGCTCCATTCCGTTTCCCCGTGGCGGATCAGCCAGAGTTCGGGCGGGTCGGCAGGTGTTCCGTTGGTCGTTGTGTTCATCGGCGGATTCTCACGTGAAGGCGTGAAGGGGCGAGAACTTCGTGTGCGCGGACTTCGCGAGCAATTGATTCTACGACCGCCACGCGAATCGTGCCGGCAACGAAGGCGCCGACGCGAGCGGTCAAGTCCCGAAAAGGCACTATATTGGAGAGTGCTTCCGGACCATCATATGAGGGATTCGAGCATGAAAACACGCACGTGCCGCGCCATTGCTTCAGGGTTGTTGATCGCCGCGCTGCTGCCTGCTACGGCGGCGCATGCCCAACTCGGGGACCTGCTCAAGGGCGGGGGCACGAGCGGCGGGACAGCCGGCAGCCTCGGCACCCTGGGCAGCGCGCTGTCGGGACAGTCGCTGAGCTCGGGCAGCCTCGGCAACGTGGCGGGCGTACTGGAATACTGCATCAAGAACAACTACCTCGGCGGCGGCAGCGCGACGTCGGTGAAGGACTCGCTGATGAGCAAGATCTCCGGCTCGCCCTCGAGCGACAGCGGCTACACGGACGGCGCGAAGGGACTGCTGAACAGCAGCGACGGCAAGAAGGTGGACCTGAGCGCCGCCGGCCTCAAGGAGCAGGTGACGAAGCAGGTCTGCGACACGATTCTCGCGCAAGGCAAGTCGATGCTGTGAGATCGACGCGCGAAATGCGGATGTCGTGCGCGAGATTCGCGGGGCCATATCGCGCATGAGGCGGCCTTGATTTGAGCTGTCCGCTTTTGCCGAGCCTTTGACCAGCCGCGCGCCCATACGCACGTATGATTTGCTGAAGCGCCGCGTGCCGGTAATCTCCACTGCGGGGTGCGGGCGGCACAACCGTTCGCATCCCTGCTCGTTCGAGGAACCACCGAGGACCGTCGTTTGCTGAACTCTCCGATCGTTTCAATCGTCGATGATGACCATGCCGTTCGCACGTCGATCGCCAATCTTGTCCGCTCCATGGGCTGGCAGCCGCAGGTCTTCGAGTCTGCAGAAGCGTTTCTCCACTCGGGCCAGATCGACGCCACCGCGTGCCTGATCTCGGACGTTCAGATGCCGGGCATCTCGGGCCCGGACATGCAGCTTCGTCTGATCGAGCAAAGCCGCGTTCTTCCCATCATCTTCATTACCGCCTTTCCCAACGACGCGCTCAAGTCACAAGTGATCTCCAACGGCGCGCTCGACATGTTCACGAAGCCGCTCGATATCGCGGCGATCCTCCACCGGATCGAACTCGTCCTCGGGACGGCAGGCTCGACCGTCGCCTGACACGTCTCTTCGTCGCGACGCCGCTGCGGGTTCACGCGTCCTCGCGACGCACGGTTTCGTGTCTGACGTAGCCTTGCTCGATCGCTCAGTCCGAAGACCGTCGACCCGCTCTCCGAGCGTCTGCATTGCCGCTTCGGCCACGCTGAAGAGGCCCGGCGATACCCGCTTCAAGAAATCCGCACGGCTGCCGATAGACACGATATCCCTCGCCAGTTGCGGACCAACTATTCGATGAAAGTGCAAAGCGACGTACCGGCCTCCGGCGCATCCACCCCGACAGCCACATCTCCGGCAAGCGGCGGCGCGGCGCGCGGTACCGGCGACGACACCAGGGCCGCCGCGGGCAACGCAGCCTCGACCGCTACGGCTTCCGCGTCCGCTTCCGCACAACGGGACGCACCGTCCGGCCCGGTCCAGCAACTCAAGGCGATGATCGAGCGGCTTCAGAAGCAACTGGCGGCGTTGCGCCTCGAGATAGCGAGGGCGTCGGCGTCAGCCGCGCACGATGGCGGCGTGAGCCCTGTGGTGACCTCGCTGCAAGGCGAGGTGACGGTGATCGAGGCGGCGCTGCAAGGGGCGACCGCAGCGCTCGCCGAGCTGCTGCTCAAATCCGGCACGAGCACCGGGCTGATCGATCTGCATGTCTAGGCATGCGCGGGGCCCGGCTTTCAAGCTGTATCCGGGAAACGCATTGCCTTCGGCGGCCGTAAGCATTTACAGTCTAATGACAAATAGAAAATGCCGCTGAAAGGCTCGGCGTTTATTTCTTATTGATACTTTTCAATCCAATTTTAATAACGCCAGCCAATGCCAATCGGGTTGCGGCGTCGCAAAATCGCCACACCCGGATTTGGTTTGTTTTTAATTCGCCGGCCAATGGCGGCGTGAAAAACCCTGAATATTCAAGCGCGAGCGCAATTTCAAAGTTCATTGCGCACTGAGGAAAACATTATTGCGCCAAACGTCGTGTCATCCGGGAAGTCCCGACTCGTAGACTGTCCTTCGCATTTGCGTGATCCGTTTCGCGCGTTTTACCGTTATCGGTGAACTCGATGATTCAGGTTGTTGTTTTTCCTTACAGTCGGAGAACTAGTATGAAAAGGACGTTTTTGGCCGCCTCGATGCTCGGCGCGGTTGCCGTGACCGCACACGCGCAGAGCAGCGTGACGCTGTACGGTACTCTCGATGCCGGCCTCGTCTACTCGAATAATCAGCTCGGGCATAGTAACTTTCAGCAGGCAAGCGGCTCGGTATCGAATACGTATTTCGGCCTCAAGGGTAATGAAGACCTCGGTGGCGGCCTGCATGCGATTTTTACGTTGGAAAGCGGTTTTAATCTGAATAACGGCCAGTTCACCGAAAGCAATTCGATTTTCAATCGTCAAGCTTTTGTCGGATTGAAAAGCGACCAATATGGTCAGCTGACCCTCGGCCGTCAATATGATTCGATGGTCGATAGTCTCGCGCCGATTTCGGCTGCGGGCTATGGCTATGGCAATAACCTCGCCGCGCACCCGTTCGACAACGACAATCTCGACAACACCTTCTCGGTCAAGAACTCCGTGAAGTACACGAGCGCGAATTACGCCGGCTTCCAGTTCAACGGCTTGTACGGCTTCAGCAATGCGGCTGGCCAGTTCTCGGACAACCGCGCGTGGAGCGTGGGCGGATCGTATTCCAACGGCCCGTTGAATGTGGCTGCCGCCTACCTCCAGCTGAACAACTCGGGCAGCAACAGCAACCTGAACGGCGCGGTGGCATTCGGCAACGGCGACGCGAATATCGCCTCGACGCTGCAGCGCACGTACGGTGTGGGCGCGAACTATGCGTACGGCCCCGCGACGGTCGGCCTGCTCTACACGCATACGCAGCTCGATGGCCTGCAGAGCATCAACGTAGGCGGCACAGTGCTCGCGGGTCTGGGCGGCACCAACCTGCACATGGACAACTATGAAATCAACGGCCGATATGCGCTGACGCCGGCGCTGAGCCTCGCCGCCGCGTACACGTTCACCGACGGCAAGGTGTCGGGCAGCAACGGCACGGGCGACCCGAAGTGGCACACCGCGACGCTGCAGGCCGACTACGCGCTGAGCAAGCGCACGGACGTGTACGTCGAAGGCGCGTATCAGCACGCGTCGGGCGAACTCGGCTCGTTCGGTGCGAATGTCGCGGCGATCAACTCGCTGTCGCCGTCGTCGACGGGCAATCAGGTGGCCGCGGCCATCGGCGTGCGTCACCGCTTCTGAGCGTAGAACGCCGTCACGACGAAACGCGCCGCCCTCGGGCGGCGCGTTTGTTTTTGCGAGGGCAGGAGCGTGCCGGGCGCGGCGGCAGCATCCGCCACGCTCAGTGCCGCGTCACCAGTTCGAGCCGATGCTCGGCGGCGCCGGGCAAAAACGGCGTGGCGTCGCCGCGCGCCCAGGCCTCGTGCCCCGCAAGAAAATACGGCGACAGCGGATGCCCCGACTGTCCGCCGGGCATCTCGAAGAGGCCCTCCGCCTCGCGCCCCGGCGAGACCGCCATCCGCTCGGACGCGCCGAACGCGGGAGCCTGCACGCGCGGCATGTTGATGTCGCCGGGCAGCGGCTCGCGCGGCGCGCCAAGCCACCCGCGCAGCCACGGCAGCCACGGCGGCACGATCCTCGCGAACGGATGCTCGATCGCGGCGCGGTTGCGCTCGCCCCAGCGCGCGTCCGCGAGCTTCGTTCCTTTCGGCAACTGGCCGATCGCGTGGTCGATGCGATCGAGCATGAACGCGCGCCAGTCCGCGAAACGCTCCGGCACCCATGCGTGCTGGCCCGCGAGCGTTTCCATCACGGCGCCGTAACGCGAACTCGCGGCACGAAACCCGAGCTTCGGACCGGCCGCCGCGAGGTCCGCGTCGAGCGGGCCGAACCACGCGTCGTAGAGCGAGAAGTAGAAGGCGCGCAAAAGGCGGTAGCCGGCCGAATCGGCGTCGGCGCGGCCGTTCCATGCGGCGACGATCCGCCTGAATTCGGCGCGTTGCGGATGGTCCTTCAATGCGTCGGCGTCGAGCGCGGCGAGGGCGACGCCGCGCCAGCTTTCGATCCACGGCGCGCGGTCGTCGGTCTGGATCGCGAGCATGTCGCGTTCGCTCGCGCGCGGGATCGCGAGCAGATCGTCGCGGACCTGCGATGCGCGCGCGCCGAGGTCCGCGCCGGCATCGCCTGCAATGGCGGCCTCGGCGGGCGGCAGCGTGCGGTTGTTCGCGCTCCACAGGCGCCCGAGCGGCGGGTCGATGCGCGACGGATACGCGGA
Source organism: Caballeronia glathei (assembly GCF_000698595.1). Classification (GTDB taxonomy): domain Bacteria; phylum Pseudomonadota; class Gammaproteobacteria; order Burkholderiales; family Burkholderiaceae; genus Caballeronia; species Caballeronia glathei. The sequence continues at coordinate 82,845 of NZ_JFHC01000003.1, forward strand.
CGGCGGCAGATAGCCGCTCCAGCCGTGATAAGTGGCCGAATCGAAAGGCAAATCCCCGGGCGCGCCGGCAGCCGCGCCGTTGTCGCGCCGCGGAAGCGGCCCGGCGAGCGTCCAGCCGATGGTGCCGTGCGCATCGGCCACCGTGAAGTTCTGCGTGGGAATGCCGCTCGTCTGCGCGACGCGGAGCGCGTCGGCGACACTCGCGCTGTCCTCGAGCTTGCGCAGGTTCAGGTTCACGGCCTCGCGATCGTGCGCGACCCAGCGCAGCGCATACGCATTCGCGCCCGAGACGATCTCCGGGCCCCAGCGGGTGTCGTAGACCGGCAGGTCGAGCGGCTCGCCGCCCTTCACCTCGATGCGTTCGTGACGAACGATGGCGCGTTCCCAGCCGCCGCCGCTGACGCCGCCGCTGATGCGATAGCGTGCCGGATCGGCGGGATCGGTGTGCAGGCGGACGAGGTCGATGAAACGGCCGTAGCTGTTGGTGAAGCCCCATGCGATCCGGCCGTTGCTGCCGGCGATCACGAGCGGCGCGCCCGGCAGGCTGACGCCCGTGACGCGGCGCTCGCTCGCGTCCGGCGCGGGCCACGCGAGCGACACGCGGTACCAGATGTTCGGCAGCGACAGCCCGAGATGCATGTCGTTCGCGAGGATCGCGCCGCCATGCGCGCTGTGCGCGCCGTCGACGGCCCAGGCGTTGCTGCCGATCATCGAATTGCCCGCGTACGCGCCGGAGTCGGAGACGGCGGCGCCTGCGGGCGTTTTCGCAGCGAGCCAGCCGGGACGCGTCGCGGGCAGCGTGGCGGGAGCGACAGGCGCGGGCGACGCGGTGTCGAACGGCGCGTCCCAGTGACTCGTGACCGGCAGCAGGAACGAGAGCAGGTCGGCGCTCACGCGCTCGTGCAATGCGGCGCGCGACAGGATGCGCTGCACCTCGAACGACTGCAGGTCGAAGTACATCGCATAGACGACGAGCAGCGTGTCTTCCGGCCGCCACGCCACGGGCTGCGTGCGCAGCACCCAGTATTCGAACGGACGCGAGGCGAGCGATGCGAGGCCGTCGTTCACGCCCGCCGTGTAGCGCTCGATCAGGCGCCGGTCATCGGGCGGCAGTGCGTCGAATTGCTGCCGGGCGCGTTCGCGAAACCGGTGCGGGCGGTCGCGCCGGTCGAGCTCGACCGCCGCCGGACCAATCAGCGCCGCCATCTCGCCCGCCGCGACGCGGCGCAGCAGGTCCATCTGGAAGAAGCGATCCTGCGCGTGCACGAAGCCCGTGCCGTAGGCGACGTCGTCGCGGGCGCGGCCGTAGAGCGTCGGCACGCCGAGCGCGTCGCGTTCGATCGTCACGGGTGCGGAGAGGCCCGGCGCCTCGCGCGTGCCGTCGAGCTGCGGCAGGCTCGCGCGCAGCGTGATCCATGCGGCAATCCCCGCGATCGCGAGGACCGCGACGAGCGCGCAAAACAGCATCGCCAGCCAGGCGAAGCACCGCTTTCTTAAGGAGAGGCTCGGACGATTCATCCCGGTCATGGACGTGATGCCCGCCGTCCCGACGCGCCAGTCGGGTGCGGCCGGGCGGCGTGTGAAGATAGCACGAGGCCGGGCTCGCCGGCTTCGCATCCGTTGCCGTTCATGTCCACGCCGCCCGCCAGCCCATGCTCAGTGGCTCAGTGCACGACGCGGCGCGCGGCCTCGGCATAGCCGATGCGACGCTCGGGCGGCACCGGATGGCGCCCGGCCACGCGCTCGAGCACGAGCCGCACGTCGTCGTCGAGACCGGCTCTCATCGCGGAATCGACGAAGAGCTGCTCCAGCACGTCGCGCTGCGCGTGGCTGCCGCCCAGGTGCTGCAGGAGGCCGAGCGCCGGGCGCATCGCGGCGACGGCGGCGGCGTGGTCGCCGCGGCGGTGCGCAAGCACGGCTTCGCAGGCGGGTGCCGCCGCATCGCGCAGGATCTGTCCATGGCCATTGCGGGTGTTGCGGGCGGCATCGCGCACCGCGTCGAGCAGGCGCTGCGCCGCGTCCCAGCGGCCGGCGCCGGTGAGTGCCATCATCCAGTGCGGCAGCGTGAACGTGGCAAGGCAGTCGCCGATACGCGCCTCCGCCTTGTCCGCGAGTTCCGTCCAGCGCCCGCCCGCCGGCACGCCGCGCAATTCGAGACGAAACAGCATCGACGTGGCGTTGAGAACGTCGTTGTAGAGGTCCGGCATGGCCGTCACGAGCGGCGAGGAAAGATCGCGAAAGCGGCGGTCGTAGAGATCGAGCACGGTGTCGAACTCGCGCCGCTCGAGGTGGAACAGCGCGCGATGCCACCACAGATGATGCTTCAGGTTGTTGGCTGCGTCCCAGTGCGGCTCGAGCCCTTCCAGAAACGCGATGCCTTCGCTGCGGCGGCCCTGCATCTCCATCACGTGGGTCACGGCATGCGTCGCCCAGAGGTCGCCGGGTTCGAGCGCGAGGGCGGCGCGTCCGGCGGCTTCGGCCGCCAGGTACTGGCCGCATTCCTCGTGCGCGAACGCGCGGCAGGCCAGGATCGCGAAGTAGCCCGGCACGTCCGCGCACCAGTGCGGCAGGATGTGTTCGGCGGCACTCAGCATGCGTTCCGGACGGCCGATCGCGAATGAGTTGCCGTGATGCAGGCGAAAGGCGAGCAGGTCGCGCGGATGCGATTCCAGAATCTGCTCCCACGTGCTGATCGCGTGCTCGAGATCGCCCTCGATCCAGTGCGCGAGCGCCTCGGCATGAGCCTGTTCGCGATGCGTCGCACGGGCGACATGGCGCCTCGCACTGGCGAGCGCCTCGCGCGCCTGCGGCACGAGCGCGCCGTTGAGCGCGGCCATCGCGAAGTAGCCCTTGAGCACATGCGCCATGCCGAATTCCGGATTGGCGGCGAGCAGTGCGTTCACCCGCGCGGCGGTGTCGGCGCGAAAGCGCGTGTAGCCGTCGATGGCATGGTCGTAGGCATGGGCGGCTTCCCGGTGCGAGTCGACGGTGATGACGAGGCCCTGAGCATCGTGCTGCATGTCTGGTTCCTTTTGCTCGAAGAGACGGACGGTGAACGAAAGCCTGCACGGATTACAGCCGCGTCCCGTATCTGGCTTGGCGGGCGTAGCAGGCATGGCGATCAAAACAACGCTTCGGCCCGTCGATCTATTCCCGCGCGAGATACGCGTCCTTTACTGCGCGCCCCGTTAAATTTGCGCGGGCTTTAGATGGCTTTCGATATTCTCTCTGCCACCCCTGTTGCACGCGTTACGCAGCTTGATGCTGCGTCGTTTTTCGGAGATTCATCGTGTTTGAAGCGTTTGAGATTGGCAAGGACTACACCCGCGAACAGATTCATGTCGTCTGCGGCGGCAACAAGCAGGCGTTTCTGCCCACGAAAAACGGCAGGGTCGTCGCCGCCTGCCTGCGGCCCGATCTGAACCCGCTCGCGCCCGAGGTGATTCTCTGCAACAGCGGCGCCGCAGCGCGCGCCGCCGGCCGCACGCTTGCGAAGCAGGCCGAGGCGATTCCCGTCTTCATCAAGCGCGAGACGGACCGCTTCCGGTATGTCGGAAGCTTTGCCGCGGCGGAATCCATGACGGCGCCCGCCGACTGCGCGCCGTATGCGCGCCACACGAGCTTCACGACCGGGCAGATTTCGCGCGTCATCAAGCTGAGGCGCTGCTAGATGTCCGGGGCTCCGGTGGATGCCGGATGAGCCGTTGGTGACCCTGCGTTTCGACTCGCGCGCAAGCGCGACGGGAAAGCAGGATCGCCTTGACGGTTCATCCGATGTTCACCGGAGCCCGCCCGCTGTCAGGGCGCGCGGCTGTCGGGATCGACCGCGAAGAGCGCCTCCAGAAGATTCGATGCGGGCCGGTCGGCAAGGCGCGTGAGCGACTCGATCATTTCAACCTGGCAATCCTGCAACGCGAGCGTTCTGATCCGCCGCGATTCGTTGAACTCGGCGCGCGCGATCACGCCGACGCCCATCCCCTGCGCGACCGCTTCTTCAAGCGCTTCGCGTCCTTCGACATACATCACCGGTTCCACCTGCAACGACTGCCGCACGAGTTCGAGTTCGAGCAATTGCTGCGTGACGGACTGCGGTTCGCGAAAGATCATCGGCTGACGCACGAGCTGCGCATACGTGAGCTTGCGCTTCTTCGCGACCGGGCTGCCCGCCGGCACCATCGCGACGAGCGGGTCGCGCCGCAGCACGCGCGATGCGAGCCGGCTGTGGACCTGGGGCGCCGCGGTCACGGCGGCGTCGACCGCGCTCGACAGCACGCGCTGCATGCACACCGCCGCATTGGCAATCGACAGCGTCACGACAATGCCCGGGTGACGCCTGCGAAACGCGCCGATCAGCTTGATGGCGAGGTCGGGCGCGTCCGCGACGAGCGACAGCGTGCCGGATTCGAGACCGCTCGCCGAATCGAGCAACTGCCGCGCTTCGCGCTCGCAACCGAGCATCTGCCGTGTGACGTTAAGGAGCCGCCGGCCGAGTTCGGTCGGCTCGACGCCGCGTGCGCTGCGCTCGAAAAGCCGCACGCCGAATTCCTGTTCGAGCCGCCGCACGTGGTCGGAGACGGCGGGCTGCGTGAGCGACAGCGCCTGTGCCGCCTTCGAAAAGCCGCCCTGTTCCGCGACCGCATGAAACGCCCGCAATTGCGCGTACTGCATGTTCGCCTCGACGAATAAGTTTTGCTGATAGGCAGATCGCTTATATCGATTTTACCAATGCGACGCGCTTCTGTACTGTTCAGACATCGAAACGTCGCGAAGAGGGGTGCAGACATGGAAGACGCCGTTGTCCTGGCAGCGCGGTGCGCCGCTCCCGCAGCAGGGGAGCCGTATCTGCTGACGCCGGGGCCGCTCACCACGGCGCGGTCGACGAAAGAGGCCATGCTGCGCGACTGGGGATCGTGGGATGCCGAGTTCCGCGAGATGACCGCGCAGCTTCGGCGCGCACTGCTCGACATTGCGGGCGACGTCGCGGGCGACTACGACTGCGTGCCGCTTCAGGGCAGCGGCAGCTACTGCGTCGAGGCGATGCTCGGCTCGCTGGTTCCCCGCGACGGCCACGCGCTCGTCCTCGCGAACGGCGCATACGGCAAGCGCATCGCGACGACGCTCCGCTATCTCGGCCGCAGGCACACGGTGCTCGACAAGGGCGATTACCTGCCCCCGCGCGGCAGCGAAGTCGAACGCATGCTTGCCGTCGATCACACGATCACGCACGTCGTCGTCGTGCATTGCGAAACGAGTTCCGGAATTCTCAACCCGATCGGCGAGATCGCCGCCGCGACGGCGAAGCACGGCCGCAAGCTGCTGATCGATTCGATGAGCGCTTTCGGCGCCGTGCCGCTCGACGTGCGCGAGATCCGCTGCGAGGCGTTCGTGTCGTCGGCGAACAAGTGCATCGAGGGCGTGCCGGGCTTCGGCTTCGTGATCGCGCGCCGTGACGCGCTTCGCGACGCGAAGGGCCGCAGCCATTCGCTGAGCCTCGATCTGCACGATCAATGGGACGCGATGAACCGCACGGGCCAGTGGCGCTTCACGCCGCCGACGCACGCCGTCGCCGCGTTCATCGAGGCGCTGCGGCTCCATGCGCTCGAAGGCGGCCCGCGCGGGCGGCTCGCTCGCTATGCGCGCAATCGCGACGTGCTGGTGAGCGAGATGCAGGCGCTCGGCTTCGAGCCGCTGCTCGGCGAGCGCTGGAGGTCGCCTGTCATCGTCACGTTCTTCGCGCCGGCGCATCCGGCGTTTCGATTCGAGCGCTTCTACGCGCTGATGAAAGAGCAGGGCTTCATCATCTATCCGGGCAAGCTGACCGTGGTGGACAGCTTTCGTATCGGCTGCATCGGGCAGGTGGATGCGAGCGTCATGCAGCGCGTGGCGAAGGCGTGCGCGCATGCGCTCGGTGCGATGGGCGTCGATTGCGCGGCGCCATCGGATGCGGCGCTCCGGGAGCGCGGCGCGCTCGCGGCGATGGCCTGAACCGACACCCCACACTTTGAGGACGATGCACATGAAACACGTGAAGGCAGTGATTTTCGACTGGGCGGGCACGGTGGTCGATTACGGCTCGCTTGCGCCGATGGGCGCGTTCGTCGAGACGTTCGAGGAGTTCGGCGTGTCGATCACCATTGACGAGGCGCGCGGGCCGATGGGCATTGCGAAGCGCCCGCACATCGCGGCGCTGATGGCGCTGCCGCGCGTCGGGGCGGCATGGACCGCGAAGTACGGACGTGCGCCGAACGAGGCGGACATCGACGCCGTGTACGACGTGTTCGTGCCGAAGAACATCAGGGTCGCGGCGAGCTACAGCCAGGTGATTCCGGGCGTATCGGACGTGGTGAGTGCGCTGCGTGCCGACGACATCCGCATCGGCACGACGACGGGCTATACGCGCGAGATCATCGACGAGATCGTGCCGGGCGCCGCGCGGCAGGGGTTCGCGCCGGACAGCATCGTCTGCACGGGCGACACGCCCGAGGGACGGCCGTCGCCGTACATGATCTACCGGAGCCTGCCGCAACTGGGCGTGTGGCGCGCGAAGGACGCGATCAAGGTGGACGATACCGAGGTCGGCATCGAGGAAGGCATCAACGGCGGGACGTGGGCCGTGGGAGTCGCGGTGAGCGGCAACGCGTTCGGCATGACCGAGGAGGACATGAAGGCGTTGCCGCCCGGCGAGTTCATGCGTCGCCGCGCGGCCGCCGCGAAACGGCTGACGGCCGCGGGTGCGCACTACGTGGTGGACAGCGTCGCGGATCTGCTGCCCGTCGTGTACGACATCGAGGGACGGCTCGCGCGAGGCGAGCGGCCGTGAGGCCTGGGTGCCGCGTAGCAGGTGCGCGGCGCTGCCGCGTATCGAGCACGCGGCGCTGCCGCGTATCGAGCACGCGGCGCAAGCGCTTTCCAATCAAGGGATTGCGCGCTCAACCCTTGTGATATCCACAGACTTGCGAACAGAAACTGTGGATAAGACATCGCTCAGTCGTTGTGATGGTGGTCGCTTCAGCGCTGACCGTCAAGCCACAGTCCGTTTGACCAGTGAGATACAGCAGCACTTGAGCGGCGAAACGTTGCTCAGAGAGGTCAAACTCGAATTCGATGAGCAGGGCGGATACATGGATGGCGGCGAAATTGTGATCGCCGAATGGAGGGAATAGGGCGGACCGAAAATCATAGGGTGTGATTTATACAAGCCCGATCCGATGCACCACGCGTGGTAACTAAAGCGCAGGCCGGGTTTCCGTTTTAAAGTCATTTGTTCTCGGGGTTGATCTCTCAGGGTGCGAAGGCGTTTTGGCCCGCCTCGTGCAGGCCTCTTTTTTGGGGAGCGTCGCACCAGGCAGCCCCGCCGAAGCGCGGGGCGCTTGCTTAGTGCTGTGATGTATCGATCTGCCGCAACTGGTCTAACGCAGCTAGATCGACGTTCGGGGCGGTTGCCCCAGTCGCGGACTCGACACCTTTTGCGGCACTCTCGCTTTCGACGCTGCGCGGACCTTCCGAAAGATCCTTCAACGACGCTTCCACGGCCTGTTCAGGAACCGGTTCGCCTCTTCCTTCCACTGGCTCCGCTTTCTTTGCGAGATTGTCCATAAGCCGTCCGAAAGCAAGTTTAGCCTGCTGCTCGCCTTCTCCCTCTAGCACATCCGAATACGCCAACCGTAAGCCGGTATTTTGTAGCGCGTCGCTTGAGTTCTGAGCAATTTCGACACTCTCCTTTTGCGTGGTAACTTCCAGTGAACGTGGGCCTTCGATTGAATATGAGGGCTTCGTTTCCCCGGGCGGATAGTAGTAAGTCGTCGAGCCCCAAGGGTACGGGTCGAGCGTACCTTCGGGGTAGGCAGCGCCAACCGTAACGGTAGCCCAACCAGAGCCAAAGTTAGCAGGCAGGGTATTGATCGGATTGTAGACTTGAGAGTAATTGTAGATCGCCCCACCCCAAGTTGGTAAGGAAATCTCACTAGTTTGCGGCGGCGTATAGGAAGGGAAAATTAGCAGAGGAGCGCCGATCGCACCATAGTTGGTGTCGCCCGTATGGTGCAGGTGGGATTGGCTGTGCGCATTTCCAGTGATTTTGAGGGCTCCAACTCCGATGCGTCCGAAGTAGTTGTAGTCTCCATTCGAGTAGACCGTCAAGTGCCAAACTTCCGTCGGCCAATTGCCTTCGGTCATATGCTCGTTATGGTCGCCGTTGATTGTGATACTGGAGCCCTTTACACCTTTGCCGATCACGATGGTCAGATTTGACCCGTTGACTATCGTGTCGGGACTGTCCACGAACACGGTTGAGTGCGGCGCGGCGTAGATGACATTGCCTTTACCGCCAACCGTGTTGTTCGCGCCTGCCAGATGCAACGTCGTGTGTTCCGCAAGGATGACGTTCGAATCGCCTGTAACGTTTGCCTTCAAACCTGATTTTGAAAAGCGAATAATATCGCCGTTTGCATGAATCGTTGTGTCGTTCGCGTTTATCCCAACCGTGGCGCCCTTGCCGTTGATCGTCGCCGACGCTCCATTTTGATGCACACTCACAAGGGCGCCGCTATTGTTTTGGGGATTGACGGTATTGTCTGTTCCATGCAGGTTAGTCGCCGAGCTTCCTCGCGCATTGATGGTATTGGCGTCACCAGTAACATTAACCAGCAAACCATCAGCCAACATGTTCAGTGTATTGCCGTTCGACGTGACCCAATCGCCGTTGCCGTGCAAGGAAATATTCTGACCTGACGCGAGCGCATCAATCGTGATGCCATCGCCTTTGACCGTAACCGAAGAATTCGGCGCGGTCAATTTCAGCGACACAAACAAATGCGACGGGCGTCCGGTTGCGTCGATCGTATTGTTATTTCCGTGCAGGATGGTTTCGGATCGCCAGTTCGGCACAATTATATTGCCGTCGCCGGTAATCTTTTGAGAATACCCACTGAGCCAATTTTTTATGTTATTTCCCGATGATTCAATTTCCTGCCCGGTCTTGCGGAATTCGATGTTACCGCCGCTCCCATGGAAGAACGTTTTTAGGTTTTCTGTTTCGATCTGGACTAAACTGTCCGACGAGTTGAAATTCACGTGGTTGCCGGTTTCCCATATTGAAACCCTCGATTGCGCGGACGGATTAATTTCATTGTCGATGCCATGAAGAGTTAAACCGGCGCCCTTGTTCATCAATATACGATTGCCTGATGACTCAATAGTGCCATAGTCGCAATAGAACTTGATCATATTACCGCGGCCGTTGACGACAGCAGTCCTTGACACACCGCGTATAATAGCCATCGATCCACTGTTAGAAACAAAATCGAATGTAGCGTTACCGTACATTTCGATGACGGCGCCCGATCTTCCGATGACATGTTGAACGACACCATAAATAGTCGCCATGTGATCGACTATGATGTTATTCCAATGATCGGAAGCGAGTGTGTTGTAATCGCCCGTCAAATGGACGTCGGTGTTCCAACCTGCGGCAATCGAATTCCGCTCACCGGTCACGGTAATTAAACTATATCGGCCATCGCTACTATCCGCGTTGATTTTGAAAGTGCCGTTCGAGCCAGTGATGTTTGTCTGTGTAACGAGATGACCCTCTGCGTCCCAAAGCTTGTTGGAATAGGTGCCGTCTCCGTATATGACGACGCGTGAGTTGGGTTGTGTGGGATTCCACAACTTCCATACATCATGGCGACCCGCCGAAGCACTTTCCAGGCTTTCCCCGGTCGAGAGCGAATTACGGACGAGGGATGAACCGTCGGCGAAGGTGTAGAACGTGCTGCCGTCAGGATAATTGAACGTACTCAGCACCCTTTCGACGCCGTAACCCATAATCAAACCATCGGCGTTCAGTTTCGGGACTAAGAAGCCACCCTCTAAAGTGCTCTGCATCGCGCCTTTCATGGACGTGCTAAATGACGCTTGGTCGCTCGCGGAAAGCTGGTGGTAGTAGTCCTGTACTACGCCCTTAACGTTTGTCAGAAACGCTGCCACATCCGTGTTACTTGCTGTCGGCGATATCAACGAGTACCCCGTCAGGCCGATAGCAAGCGCACCGAGGATAACGGCCGCTTCTGGCGCGAAAAAGGCACCGACCGCAAGCGCACCGCTTCCAAGGGCCGCAAATTTCCCGTTGTCAACTTTGCTAAAGCCGCCGCCCTGCTCCGGGGGCAAAGTAACAGTCGCATAAATGGACCCTGCCGACGCAGCGAGAGCAAGAAATGCACTGCCCTTTGCGGCCTTCGCCGCCAATTCACCCGCTTGAGACGAATTACTGCCTAGCTTCTGAAACATCGACGTACTGCTCGCGCCGAATCCGGCTATGTTTGCCGCGACCGCAGATGACAAACTAAATGTCTCTATTGGGTTCTTTGCTTTCGCCGCCTGCTGTGCGGTACTCATTGCGTCAGTGACGCCCACCGAACCGCCGACCAGAAACTCCCACATCATCGTCGCGCCTTGAGCCGTTGTGACAGGACCGAAAGGAACGATTGGCATGGCAGTGCGGACACTGGGCTCGTTGATATCTAGTGCATCATTTATTGTTAAAGTATTCAACTCTCAGGCTCCTAGTGAAGTTCGCACCTTGCGAACGGTAAAAAAGGAAATTAGCCAGCATGGGGACACGGTGATGTACAGCCATAAAAGAACTTTTCCAAACGGGGTCCCTAATGCTTGTAATTTTTCGCTTTGCAGTTCTCGACCCAGCAATACCCGTCCATCACGCGTTGCCGCGTAGGCAATCCAAAATCGCCCAGCACCGTCAAGCAACCGAAAGCCTTCAACATAAATCTCCGGGGTGATTCCCTGTTCGTTTTTCAGTTCTTTAAGTTGAGGTATCCTCGCGGGAAGGTCTTCTAGTTGATAGGCTCGTTCGTCTTTAGTAACAAAAGTGGCGACGCCTACGTCTTTTAAGCCGACCTTAATGGTTTCAAACTTTACAACCCCATACGCTTTCATGAATTGCGTTTCGGAAGGAACTACACCCTGATAAGGGGCTGCAAGAAAGTATGTAATAAATGGAGTACCTAGGCTCCAAGTCACTGCCATAAACAGTACGAGGTGCCTACGCTGGCCTATCTCTGACGGCCTTCCTCGTAGCACAATCCAGAAGGCGCGGCCCCACAATTTCAAGCTTTCTCGAATAGTGCTCATCACGCAACCTTCAGTGAAGTTCGCAATTTGCAAACGTTAATAAATGCTCAAAACCAAAGAGCAGACAGCTAAAGGTATGAAACTCCTTAGCGGTCCGAATTGTGGTAGACAAGCGAATATGAATGTGAATATGGATATGGTTCCAACTGCCGTTAGAAACAGACCAAGAAAAACCGCCTCCCCAGAAAGCGCAGCGATAAAAAATAGTGCGCAGGTCAACGCTGCAACCGCCAGTGCTTTTGATCTCACGCTCGGAAGTCCTCGGATGTAAAGTGACTTGTAATATTACCGTCGCGCTGCCGCACATCGACGGCGCTCGGCACTCAGAGAAATCTGAATTTCTTCAATCGCTCACGCGTTCGGGCGTCGAACTGGGCGGTTTGGATGGGGCGGTGCGGCGGCTTGGGTAATGGCGGTGCGCCGTCACCGCTTGACCTCGGCTGATGTAGCCGTGCTAGTCCGTGCGTCGATGCACTTAAAGCATACGGTGTGGGCCGTTAGAGCCAGCCCTGGCGGGCGAATGAAAATACTTCATTCGAGGCGACAACGAAGTGATCGAGCAGTTCGACGTCGATCAGGGTCAGTGCGTCCTGCAGCGTCTGCGTGAGTTTTCGGTCGTTTGCGCTCGGGGCCACGCTCCCCGAGGGGTGATTGTGCGCGACGATCAACCCGGCCGCATTTAACGCGATGGCACGCCTTACGATCTCTCGCGGATAGACGGCCACGCGTGTGACCGAGCCGCGCGCAGCTTCTTCGGCAAGCAGCAACTGATTCCGCGCGTCGAGATAAAGGCAGACGAACACCTCGTAGCGCCGGGTGCCGAGGAAGAACTTTAAATAATCCCCCACCACATTTGGTGCGTCGAGCAGCGTCCGCTCACGGGTTTTTTCAGCGAGTGCGCTCACGCATAGTTCTGCGACCGCATGCAGTTGAGCGGCCCGCACCGGCGCGATGCCGCGTAACGTGCACAACTCCGCGATAGGTGCGTCGAAGACACCGCGCAGCGTGCCGAACTGCGCCAGGAGATCGTGTGCGAGATCGATGGCACTTGAGCCTGGCGGACCTGGCTGGAGGAAGAGTGAGAACAGCTCGGCATCGGATAACGAGGCTGAGCCGACATTGACCAGACGTTCGTGCGGGCGGTCTTGTTTTCGCCCTCGCGTCGTCGGCGGCGCGTGAAGGAAACGTTTCGGCACGGCTGCCGCATGCGTGGCCGCGTTGGTTTTGAATTGGCTCACCTGGTGCCCCTGTCCAACGCCCGTCACGCGACGCGGGAGGGGTGAGCGGGCACAGTGACAAGGTTGGAAGACCGGCGTCAAACCAAAACCGGCGAGCCTCGCGGCACCCCTGCCACGGCCCGCCCATAGACGTGCAGAAGCAGCGCAGCACCTGCTTGCGCAGGTGTGCGGGTTTGACAACACAGGCTTCCAAACCTGACTGCCGGACAAATCGGCAGCGGGCGAATTTTAGCGCATCGCCCGGGCCAGCGTTTAGCGCGCCCGGGAAAGATGGGTGGCAATGTGTCGTGACCGTGACCGCAGCGCGAGCCTGGAGGGGCGTCCCTATCACCCCCGGAGTCGTCGCGAACGCGCTGAGGCGCAGGCCGTGGGGGAATATGCCTGGCGTCACCCAGGCCGTGTGCGGCGCAACACGAACAGGTTACGCGTCGGGGTTTGGACAAGACACTTGCCCTGTAAGTCGCCGTTAAGGGACGCCGTTAGCTTGAATCTCCGACAGGACACGTGTCTAATATGTAGGACGGCCCCGCTGTAGGGGGACGAAGGTTTCCCGCATCGCAGCGTGCGGGGAAACGTAGGGGAATGGATGGTTGAGGGCAGGTGGGGGACGGGATTTTCCCCACACGCCGCCCGGAGCGCTTTGTACAGCGGGGCGGTTTATCACGGGGTGTGATTTTTCCACAGAGTTATGCACAGAACCTGTGGATAAGCCTTCACCCTTGCGGTAAAGAGCGCGCCGCTCAGTCGTTGTGATGGTGGCCGCCGCCGTCGTCATCGCCGTCCCGGCCGGGGCCGCAGACGGCGTCGTCGTCATGGTCCTTGCCGCGCCCATGCGAACCGTTGTCCGAGCCGCTGCCCGGCAGGCGTTGCGCGACGTACGCCGGCAGGTCCGCGGCATCGACGGAGAACACGAAGAACTGGTTCGGGTTGGCGATCCCGCCCGGGTGGTTCGTGTCGGTGATCGTGCCGAGGAAGTCGTTGTCGTTCGCGATGAATAGCGTGTGCTTCCTGACGCCGCCGATCGTCACGTCCGGACCGAACGCGAGACTTTCGAGCTTCGCGGGAATGTCGTTCGAGGCGATGCCGTGCGCGTTCAGCGCCGCGACGACGTCGACGAGCAGCGCCTTCTTCACGGCATACGGCGCGAGCCCGCTCTCGCTGCTCGCCTGGCTCACGTCCTGCGCGCCGGCGAGGTCGATATGGAACACCTTCTTGAACGCCGCCGTCGAATCGTCGCCGAGACCCTTGCCGTCGCGCTCGTCGACGAGCAGTTCATGATCGTTGACGGCGACCACGTCGCTGATGGTCGGGTATTTCGGCTTCGCCGCCGTGCCGATGTTGGTGAGCGGGTAGGCGTATTGCGTCGTCTTGCCGCTCGTCACGTCGATCTTCAGGATGCGCGTGAAGGCGCCGTCGCCGCCGCCGTCCTGAATGAGCGGGCTTTGCATCGCGCCGAAGAGCGTCTTGCCGTCGGGCGAGATGGCGAGACCCTCCATGCCCTTGTTCGCGACGCGGCCCATGGTGTTCTCGCTGATCTCGTCGTCGCCGATGGGCGAGAGCTTCGTCACGGCGAACGTGTCGGGCACCTTCAGTACGTCGATTCTGCGGCCGCTCTTGCGATCGAACCGGTAGACGTACGGGCCGTATTCATCCGAAATGAAGACGCTGTCGCCGTCGCTGGAGACGCGAATGCTCTCCGGATCGAAGCGTGCGTCGCGCGCATAGGTCGACGAATGCGCCGGATCGAAGTTGTCCGAGCGGCCCGTGAAATAGGAGGTGTGGTTTTCGCGGTTGAGCTTCGGCGCGCCGTCCGGCACGCCGGCCGCCTGGCCGGTTCCGTACACGAGGCGGTCCGACGTATGGAGCAGCGTCGTGTCGAGCAGCTTCGGCGTGAGCGTGTAGGGCAGCGCCGCACCGGGGCGGCTTGCTTCGAGGCGCAGGCGCAGCGTCTGGAAGCGGTTGATGTAGGAGGCCGTGTCGTCGATGGCCGCGTTATAGGCGATGGCGTTCGGGCCGCGGTCCGGAACTGCGAGGAACGTGTGGCATCCCGCGTAGGCCATGCCCGATCCGAGACCGCCCAGCAGGTTGCCCGGCGCGCCGTTTTCCAGCTTGCCGGCGGTTTCCTTCGAGCGGTCGAGCGACGTGCCGCTCAGCTGACCGATCGCAATCAGATCGACGGTGGCATGCGCGGACGACATGGCGAAAAGCGCGGCGGCGGCTGCGGCGGCGCTCAGTGCGAATACGCGGGATCGGGACACGGTGGACGTTTCCTCTGGATGGTACGGCGGTTCAGGACGGCGCGGACGGCGCCGCACGGTGCAGGCGGACAGGCGGACAGGCGGACAGGCGAAAGGCGGTGAAAGCGCGCTGCCTGCATGAGCATTTCCGACAGCATCTTCTTAGCCGCACATGTCGGGTTAATGACGGCTGCGAGCCCTTTGATTAAGGCGGCGCACCGTCGCAGGGCAGCGCGTCACGAAAAATTCATTAAAGTCCGGGCCGCAGCGGCCGTTACCTGACGCGCCAGCCCGTCAAAACTCAAACGGCACGCCCTTGCTAAGCATTCGACAACTCATTGCATCAGATGCGCTCAGCGCGGTCTTTCAGCCGATCGTGCGCTTCTCCGACGGCGAGATCATCGGCTATGAAGGATTGATACGCGGCCCCGCCAATACGCCGCAGGAGTCGCCCGCGGCGCTGTTCCGGCAGGCCGCCCGCGAAAGCAGCACGGCGCAGCTCGAAGAGGCGGCGGGCCGCGTCTGCATCGACGCGTTCGGTCAGCACGACAACCACGGCCTGCTTTTCATCAACTACAGCGCGGCGGGGATCGAATCGTTCGTAGCCGCGACCGGCGGACTCGGCGATTTCGCGCGCACGAACGGCATCGAGCCGCAGCGTCTCGTCGTCGAGCTGACGGAACAGAGCACGATTGCGGACGCCGAGCGCTTCGGCGCGACCGTGCGCGCGTTGCGCGAGAGCGGCTCGCATTTCGCGCTCGACGACTACGGCAGCGCCTATGCGTCGATGAACCTCTGGGTGCGGCTCGCGCCGCACTACGTGAAGATCGACCGCTTCTTCGTCAACGACATCGCCCGCGATCCGCTCAAGTTCGAAGCGGTCAAGGCGATGGTGTCGTTCGCGAACGCGAGCGGCGCGCTCCTGATCGCGGAAGGCATCGAGCGGGAGGCGGACCTCGAGATCGTGCGCGATCTCGGCATTGCGTGCGCGCAGGGCTATCTGCTCGGGCGTCCCGGCGTGTCGCTCGCCGACCGGCTGCCGGACGTGGTCGCGCGCACGCTGCGCTCGGAGCAGATCGCCGTGTATCCGGCGCGCACGCGTGCCGACGTGCCGGGCGAATCGGGCGCCGTCGTGCTCGACCGCATGCTCGTGCATGCGCCCGCGCTGACCATGCGCTCGCGCAACGACGACGTGGTGAAGCTCTTCAATCAGGCGCCTTCGCTGCACGCGCTCGCGGTCGTCGACGACGGCCGGCCGCTCGGGCTCATCAACCGCCGCGCGTTCATGGACCAGTACGCGCTGCCGTACCATCGCGAGGTGTTCGGCAAGCGGCCTTGCATGCAGTTCGCCAACCAGACGCCGCTCGTGGTCGAGCGCGGCGCGACGCTCGAACAGGTGGCGCGCCTTCTCACGAACGACGAGCAGCGCTATCTGTCCGACGGCTTCATCATCACCGATCAGGGCCGCTACGTCGGCCTCGCCACGGGCGAAAGCCTGGTGCGCGCCGTCACCGAAGTGCGCGTGGAGGCGGCGCGCTACGCCAACCCGCTGACTTTTCTGCCGGGCAACGTGCCGCTGAATTCGCATATCGACCGGCTCGTTGCGCATGGTTCGGAGTTCGTGGCGTGCTATGTGGACCTCGACAACTTCAAGCCCTTCAACGACCGCTACGGCTACTGGCAGGGCGACGAAGTGCTGAAGGCGACGGCCGCGACGCTCGCGTCGATCTGCGAGCCGACGCGCGACTTTCTCGGCCACATCGGCGGCGACGATTTCCTCATCCTGTTTCAGAGCGACGACTGGCAGGCTCGCGTGCAGCGCGCGATCAGCGGCTTCGACGAACTGGCGCAGCGCTTCTACTCGGCCGAAGACCGCGTTGCGGGCGGCATCCACGGAGAAGACCGCCTCGCGAGAAGGACCTTCTTCGGCTTCGTGCGGCTTTCAGCGGGCGCCGTGCGCGTCGCGCCGGGGACGGCGCACGGCAGTGCGCACGTGAGCACGGTCGCCGCGATCGCGAAAGGCCGCGCGAAAAACGAGGCGAGCGGCTTCGTCACGCTCGATTTCCGCGACTTCCAGAATGCCCGGTAACGGGTGCGCCGTGCAGCGTCCAGCGCGCAGCGCGAGCGCTCCCTCGTTCAGCGGCTGCCGCCGCGATAGAGCCGCTCCATCGGGTCGCGCGGCCCGCCCGATTGCCGCGCGCCGATGAGTTCCTGCTGGACCTGCTGCCGCGTGAGGCCTGGCGGCGGTCCTGCGTCGCTTCGCGTCATCGTGGCGCCGCCTACGTCCTGCGTGCCTTGCGGGCTGTCGTTGGGCGGCGATGCGTGGTCCTGAGCCCAGGCATGGGTTACCAGAAGCGCGCAGGCGCATGTCGTTACCATTCGCAGCAATATCATTGGCCTGCTCCACTGTGGCCTGAAGACACGGACGGCCAGCGGCCGTCCGCCACGACGATCGGAGACGTCCTGCATGATTGCAGTGCCGGAATCCGATCGCGTGGGTTCATGCTGCGGTGAAGCCATCTGCAAAGCCATAGAAGGAGCATGAAGAAATTGTTAGCTCGCCGGGCGTGTGATGGGCGTGTGACGGGCGCGCGATTCGGGTCGATTCGGGTCGGCGGACGCGACGGAGGGATGCGTCAGAGGCGCACGAAAGAGGCGCCGCCGCGCGAGTCTCTGCAGCGTGGGTCCGCAGCTATCCCGCAAACGTTTCAACGCGAGGCCGCGGCGGGCGGACACTCGTCGAGCATCTGGTTGCCGATGGCGAGCCGTCCCTCGTACAGGCGGCGCGACACCGCATGCGGAGGGATATCGAGTATCTGTGCGGCTTCGTCGATGCTGAGCCCTTCCACCGCGACGAGCAGGAACACGACGCGCTCGGCATGCGGCAGCGCGCTCACCGCCGCGATGATGCGATCCGCGGTCGTCATGGCGGCGCACCCGGCCGGCGTGTGCGTCGCGGCATGCTTGCCGCGCTCGCGCGCCGGGTCCGCAAAAGCCGCGGACTTGCCGGAGGCCGCGGCCCACATCGAATAAATCGAGGAGTACATCCTGCAAAGCGCGGAGCCGCAGGATTGCGTCCTGCGCGATTCCTTCAGGCCGAAAGCGCAGGCGCGCTCGACCAGATCGTTCGCGACGTGCCGGTCGTCGGACAGGCGCATGGCGAAGGTCCAGAGACGCGGCAGCAATTCGGGAAGGACCGTGGGTAAATCGCAAATCATCGACGCCGACCTCCTAGCGCGATTTCGTGCTTCGGAAATGAGAGGGGTTGGAGAAGGACGGCCGCGGTTTCCAGCATGAACTGCTTTCAGCGGCCCTGCGGTTCGTCGATCAGACGATTGCCCCAGGCTGAGGCACTAAAAAGAGCGTAGGCGCGACATGCGGGTGCTGTCCAACCGCATTTGGGAAACGACCGTTCGTCAAATGTGAACGTCAGATGAATGGCTTGCGCGTCACGCGGGTGTCATGCAGAAGTGCGAAACTGCCGAAGGCCATACTGTCTGCGACGGGCAGACATGCCGCTCAGGCGCCGCTGCCCTGCACCATGCGCTGTATCGCCTGCGGCGGCTGGCCGAACGCGCGCAGGAACGCACGCCGCATGCGTTCGCGATCGCCGAAACCCGTATCGCGCGCGACCACGTCGACGCCATGCCGCCCCGACTCCAGCATCAGCCGCGCGGCCTCGACGCGCAGATGCTCGATCGCCTTCGCCGGCGTCTGGCCGGTTTCCTCGCGAAACGCGCGGCTGAACTGCCGCGGGCTCAGATGGGCCGCCTTCGCCAGGTCCTCGACCGACAAATCCGTCTTCAGATGCTGCTGCGCATAGGTCAGCGCGGTCTGGATGCGGTCGGACTTCGGTTCCAGGTCGAGCAGCGCGGAAAACTGCGACTGGCCGCCCGAGCGCCGGTGATAGACCACCAGCTTTCTTGCGACGCGCCGCGCGATTTCCGCGCTCGTGTCGTGTTCCACGAGGGCCAGCGCGAGATCGATGCACGCGGTCATGCCGGCCGACGTCCACACCGGCCCGTCGACGATGAAGATCCGGTCTTCATCGAGCTTCAGGCGCGGGTGCGTGCGCTGCAGCGCCGCTGCGTGAAACCAGTGCGTGGTCGCGCGGCGGCCGTCGAGAAGGCCCGCCTCGGCCAGCTGGAACGCGCCCGTGCAGGTCGCGCCGATGCGGCGCGCGGTCGTCCCCGCTTCCCTCAGAAACGCGATGACCGCGGGCGGCGCCGGCTCGACGAAGTTGTCGCCGACGACCAGAATCGTGTCGAAGCGGCTGTCGTCGAACGGCTGCGTGAGCACGGCGAACCCCGATGAAGTCGCCACCGGCCCGCCGTGCTCGGAGAGCAGCGCGACCTCGTAGAGCGGTTCATCCGTCGTGAGATTGGCGAATTCGAACACGGTCGTCACGGCCAGGTTCATCACCTGAAAACCGGGGTAAAGGATGATTCCGACGCGCAGCATGGCGATTTCTCCTGCGATGTCCTAAAAAGTGGCATCTATGACATTGAAGACATCATAGTATGAACCTATTCTCCGTCTCAAGCATCCCGGCATCGTGCCGGACCTCAAGAGACCATCCAGGAGAATCAACATGTCGAATTCATCGCAACAGGGCGTGGCGGTCGTGACCGGCGCCTCGTCGGGTATCGGCGCCCTTTACGCCGACCGTCTCGCGCGCCGCGGCTACGATCTCGTGCTCGTCGCCCGCAACCGCGAGCGCCTCGAGCAGCTCGCCGCGCGTATCACGAGCGAAACCGGCCGCGCGGTCGAGATCGTGCCCGCCGACCTCGACGCCGACGCCGGCATCGGCCGTGTCGAAGCGATCCTGCGCGACGATCCGCGCATCACGATGCTGGTCAACAACGCCGGTGTCGGCGCGGCGGCGCCGCTGCTGCAGTCGGACCCCGCCAGGATGGCGTCGATGATCCAGCTCAACGTGGTGGCGCTTACGCGGCTCACGCAGGCGGTCGCGCCGGGCTTCGTCGCGCGCGGGAAGGGGGCGATCATCAACGTCTCGTCGATCGCGGCGGTGGCGCCGGAGATCCTCAACGGCGTGTATGGCGGCACGAAGGCGTTCGTGCTTGCGTTCACGCGCTCGCTGCAACACGAGCTCGGCGACAAGGGCGTGCGCGTGCAGGCTGTGCTTCCGGGCGCGACGCGCACCGAGTTCTGGGACATCGCCGGCCATCCGGCGGACAACCTGCCGCAGAGCATCGTGATGTCGGCCGACGACATGGTCGATGCCGCGCTCGCGGGCTTCGACATGGGCGAGACCATCACGATTCCGTCCCTGCCCGATGCAGCCGACTGGGACGCGTACGAAACCGCGCGCACGGCGCTCAAGCCCAACCTGTCGCACAGCAGGCCGGCTGCGCGCTTCAGCGTCGGACACGCGTAAAGAGCGACGGCGGGCAACGCGCGGGCGGTTCGCGGAAACGCAAGCCGCCCGCGCTGCGTTACGGCAGCGCTTCCTCGACGAGCTCGATCCAGTGACGCACGGCGGTGCGGCCCGCGCCGTCGAGATGCGTCTGGCATCCGATGTTCGCCGTCGCGATGACTTCCGGGCGTCCGCTTTCCAGCGCATCGAGCTTGTTCTTGCGCAGCGATTCGGCGAGCGCGGGCTGCGTGATCGAATAGGTGCCGGCCGAGCCGCAGCACAGATGCGCGTCGGGGACGGACGTGAGGTCGAAGCCTAGCCGCTGAAGGACGCCTTCCACCGCGCCGCCGAGTTTCTGCGCGTGCTGCAGCGTGCAGGGGCAGTGAAAGGCGATCCGCCGGCCCGCAGCCGCGCGCAACGCATCGAGCGGCTCGGCGGCGAGCACCTCGACCAGATCGCGCGTCATTGCGCTGATCCGCTCGGCGCGGGCGGCGTAGGCGGGATCGTCGCGCAGCAGGTGGCCGTACTCCTTCACGAAGGCGCCGCAGCCGCTCGCGGTCTGCACGATCGCTTCGGCGCCCGCTTCCACGGCGGGCCACCACGCGTCGATGTTGCGGCGCGCCCGCGCGAGGCCCGCTTCCTGGGCATTCAGGTGATAGTCGGTGGCGCCGCAGCATCCGGCCTGCGGTGCGCCCGACACGCTGATGCCCAGCCTGTCGAGCACGCGCGCGGCGGCCGCGTTCGTGTTCGGCGACAGCGACGGCTGCACGCAGCCTTCGAGCATCAGCACGCGCCGGGCGTGCCGCGGCGCGGGCCGCGCTTTCGGCGCGATCGCGCGCTTCGGGATCTTGCGCCTGATCGCGTCGGGCAGGAATGGACTCACGGCGCGGCCCGTTTTCAGCAGTGCGTCGAAGACGGCCGGGTGAGGAATCACGCGCCTCAAGCCCTCGCGCAGCAGCCGTTCGGAGGCCGGGCGCTCGACCCGCCGTTCCAGTTCCGCCCGGCCGATGTCGAGCAGCGCGTGATACGTGACGCCCGACGGGCATGTCGTTTCGCAGTTGCGGCAGGTGAGGCAGCGGTCGAGATGCAGTTGCGTCTTCGCCGTGACGGGTTCGCCTTCCAGCAGTTGCTTGATCAGATAGATGCGGCCGCGCGGACCGTCCAGCTCGTTGCCGAGAATCTGATACGTCGGGCAGGTCGCGTTGCAAAAGCCGCAGTGCACGCAGGAGCGCAGGATGCTCTCCGCTTCGTCGGCGCGGGGCAGCGTTCGGGCGTGTTCGCTAAGGTTCGTCTGCATGATGTCGGTCGCGTCAAAGGTCGGCGTACATGCGCCCCGGGTTGAAGATCCCGTGCGGGTCGAGTTGCTGTTTCAACTGGCGATGAAAGCGCAAGAGCGGCGCGGCGAGCGCATGAAACGGCTCGCTCGCGGCAAGCGGCGTGAAGCACGTCGCGTGACCGCCCGCCGACTGCGCGATCTGCCGGATCGTTGCGGCGGGCGCATCGCTCTTGAGCCAGCGCTGCGCGCCTGCCCAGTCGCTCAGCACCGCGCCCGGCAGCGCTTCGAGCGGCGTATTGTTCGGCACCGACAGACGCCAGAGCGCCCGCGGATCGTCGAAGAACGGCAGGCGCTGTTCGCGCAGCGACTCCCAGAAGCCCGTGTCGAGTCCGGCACCGCCGATGCGATCGACCGCCGACGCAACCGATCCCGCGCCGCCTTCGAGCCGCACGTGCAGCGTGCCGTCGACATGGCATGCGCCGCTCACCGGCAGCGCGGCGCGGCGCCACGCGGAAAGCTCGCGCAGCGCTTCGGCGGCGTTGAGTTCGAGCGACAGGCTGCGGCGTTCGCGAGGCTTCGGCAGGACCTTGAGCGACACTTCCGTCAACACGCCCAGGCAGCCGAAACTGCCCGCGAGCAGCCGGGACATGTCGTAGCCCGCCACGTTCTTCATCACCTCGCCGCCGAAGCGCAGATGCTTTCCCTGCCCCGTGATGACGCGGCAGCCGAGCACGAAATCGCGCACCGAGCCGGACCACGGCCGGCGCGGGCCCGACAGGCCGCTGGCGACGGCGCCGCCAACGGTCGCGGCGGTCCCGAACGCGGGCGGCTCGCACGGCAGCATCTGGCCGGCGTCGTCGAGCAGCGCGTTCAGTTCGGCGACGGGCGTTCCCGCGCGCGCCGTCACGACGAGCTCGGTCGGGTCGTAGCTGACGATGCCCCGATGGCCGCGCGTATCGAGTTCCTCGCCGTCCACCGCGCGGCCGAGAAACGCCTTGCTGTCCCCGCCGCGGATGCGCAGCGGCGTGCGGCTCGCGAGCGAGCGCTGAACCTGGGCGACGAGCCGCTCGCTGTCGTCCATCGAATCGAATTCGCGTCGCATCAGAAGCGCTCCAGTTCCGGAAACGGCAGTGCGCCGTGATGGACGTGCATCGAGCCGAATTCGGCGCAGCGGTGCAGCGTCGGGATGTTCTTGCCCGGGTTGAGGAGGCGCGCCGGGTCGAAGGCTGCCTTCAGCGCGTGAAAGAGCGTGATTTCGTCGCTGTTGAACTGCGCGCACATCTGGTTGATCTTCTCGCGCCCCACGCCGTGCTCGCCGGTGATGCTGCCGCCCACGGCGACGCACAGTTCGAGGATGCGCGCGCCGAGCGCCTCGGCGCGGTCGAGCTCGCCGGGCGCGTTGGCATCGAAGAGGATCAGCGGATGCATGTTGCCGTCGCCCGCATGGAACACGTTCGCGACGCGCAGGCCGTACTCGGCCGACAGCTCCGCGATGCCCTTCAGCACGCGCGCGAGTTCGCGCCGCGGAATGGTGCCGTCCATGCAGTAGTAGTCGGGCGAGATGCGCCCGACCGCGGGGAACGCGTTCTTGCGGCCCGCCCAGAAGCGCTGCCGCTCGGCTTCGTCCTGCGCGATGCGGATGTCCGTCGCGCCGGCTGTGCGCAACAGGGCGCCCACGCGGTCGCAGTCCTCGCGCACATCCGACTCCGCGCCGTCCAGTTCGCACAGCAGGATCGCCTCGGCATCGACCGGATAGCCCGCCTTGATGAAGTCCTCGGCCGCGCGAATCGAGAGGTTGTCCATCATTTCGAGCCCGCCCGGGATCACGCCCGCGCCAATGATCTGTGCGACGGCGTCGCCCGCCTTCCCGATGTCGTCGAAGCTGGCGAGCAGCACCTTGGCGCTCTGCGGTCGGGTCAATAGCTTCACCGTCACTTCGACGACGATCCCGAGCATGCCCTCCGATCCGGTAAAAAGGGCGAGCAGGTCGAAGCCGGGGGAGTCGAGCGCTTCGGAGCCGAGCGTCAGACGCTCGCCGTCGATCGTCAGGATTTCGACCTTCAGGATGTTGTGCACGGTGAGGCCGTATTTCAGGCAATGGACGCCGCCCGCGTTCTCCGCCACGTTGCCGCCGATCGA
Source organism: Caballeronia glathei (assembly GCF_000698595.1). GTDB lineage: Bacteria > Pseudomonadota > Gammaproteobacteria > Burkholderiales > Burkholderiaceae > Caballeronia > Caballeronia glathei. Next base: position 106,260 of record NZ_JFHC01000003.1, read on the forward strand.
GCAGGCGATCTGCGACGACGGATCGGGTGCGTAGTAGAGGCCGTGCGGCGCGGCGGCCTGCGAGATCGCGAGATTGCGCACGCCGGGCTGCACGCGGGCCGTGCCTGCTTCCGGGTCGATGTCGAGAATGCGGTTAAAGCGCGCCATCACGAGCAGGATGCCCTTTTCGAGCGGCATCGCGCCGCCGGACAGGCCTGTGCCCGCGCCGCGCGCGACGACCGGCACATTGCGCGCCGTAGCGAATTTCAGCAGCGCCTGCACCTGCTCGACGCGCCCGGGCAGCGCGACCATCATCGGCGTCGTGCGATACGCCGAGAGGCCGTCGCACTCGAACGGACGAAGGTCTTCAGTTGCGTGCAGAAGCTGCAGGTCGGGCAGCAGCGCGCCGAGTTCCGCGACGAGCGCGGCCTTGTCATGGGTGGGGAGCGGGCCGTCGAGGCGCTCGTCGTATTGAAAGCTCATCGTAGTCTCCTGTGGATTCGCAGGCGCAGGGGCGCCGCGCTTCCGGGTGTCTCGCGCTGATTCTTGCGTCAATGGCCTCCACTGTCGAGGTCGATCAACAGTGGTCGTACCAGTTCTTGATCGGGGCGCTCGCCTGCGTTTTTCTCGCAACCAGCCTGTGGACTGGCTTTGGCACGAATGCCGGTCGGCCAGCGTGGTATCATCGAAGAGTGGTCATACCAGTAGGAAAAGACGATGATTTCCGCCGAAACCGGCGCCAGCCGGCAGATAGCAGACGTGGTTGCCGAGCGCATCGAGCGGCTGATCGTCGACGGCGTGCTGAAGTCGGGCCAGACGCTGCCTTCGGAGCGCCGTCTGACCGACAAGCTCGGCGTCTCCAGAACGGCGCTTCGCGAAGGACTGAAGCTCCTGCGCGCGCGCGGCATCATCGAGACGCAGCACGGCAAGGGATCGTTCGTGGCCAATCTGACCGCGCAGCCGGCGCCTTCGCCGATGATGCATCTGCTCGGATCGCAGCCGCGCACGCTCTATGACTTGCTGGAAGTGCGGGAGATGCTCGAGGCGGAGTCCGCGCGGCTCGCGGCGCTGCGCGGCACGCCCGCCGATTTCGTGCTCATCACCCGGCGCTACGACGAGATGCTCGCCGCGCACGACAAGGAAACCAGCGCCGCGGACCACGCGCGGCTCGACCACGCGTTTCATCTCGCGATCTGCGAAGCGTCGCACAACCCCGTGCTGGTCCATACGCTCGGCTCGCTCACGGATCTGATGCTGAGTTCGGTGTTCGCGTCGGTGAACAACCTCTATCACCGGCAGCCGCAGAAGCGCCAGATCGACCGTCAGCACGCGCGCCTTTATAACGCGATCACCGGCAGGCTGCCGGAGCAGGCGCGCAAGGCGGCGAGCGCGCATATCCGCAGCGTTCGTGAAGGACTCAGTGAGATCGAGCAGGAGGAGCAGCGGCTCGTGCGGGCCACGCTGCGCCTGCAAGGGTGGGAGTGACGGCGCTCAGTTGCCGGGCGACGCAGCCAGCAGGCGCTCGCGGCCCCGCCGGTTGGCGTGCGTCTCGGCGAACACCTGCTCCGCATATCCCAGATCACGCAGACGTGCGGCGATGAAGCGCGGCACGGCGGAACTGCCGTTGATGGCGAGTTCGAGAAGCCAGTTCAGCTCGAACTGGGTAAGGTCGTTCTGCATCGCGCTTCCTTTCAATTCCGCCTTCGATTTCGCTTTCGACGCCGCTTCAGCAGGGCGGCGTCTCATCGAGCGAAGCCTTCGCTTCGAACTCAGCCCGTTCCGACTTGTCCCTTCCAGCCATCCTTGGTCAGAACGACGACCTGCTTCAGCTGCAGCACGCCGCCGCTCTTCACCACCATCGCCACGACGGGGAACATCTGCTGCACGTCCGGGTTGCGCGTCCACGGCGCTGCATCGATCGTGTACGTATACGTCACCACCGTGCGTTGCGCGCCGTTCTCCGTGCGCACCGGCTCCCATCCGATCACCTTGTCGACATGCAGCTTGCCGTAGCAGAGATCGCCTTCGTGCATGCGCATCGTGCCGTCCGACGCGACGCTCGGCATCGGCTTGTGCAGGTAGTACTTCCTGCCTTCGTCGGTGAGGGAGAAGCGCATCGTCGTATCGGAGACCTGCTTCTGCTCGACGAGCCCGACCTTCTTCAGCGCGGGCAACTGCATCGAGTTGGGCGTGTGCGCCTGCGCCTCTTCCTTCGTGATGTCGATGGGCCAGTTGACCTTGCCCACGCACATGTCGCCATGCGCATCGAGAAACTGCGACACGGCGGCGGTGAGGTTTTCGCGGTTCGCTTCCTCGTGCGCGCCGCATCCGGCGAGCGCGCATGCGATCACGCATCCAGTGAGTCTTTTCATGTTTCGGTTCTGGTCCTGGGTAAGTCGGGTACGGCTCTTCGCCGCGGTCATTTCTGCGGCGGCTGGAATCCGTCGGTCAGCGTGCCGAGGAACGCGACCAGATCGTCGACGTCCTGCTCGCTCATCGCCGGCGCGGCGCCTCGCGTATGCACAACCGGCACGGTCATGTCGACATTGCTGCGGTACGGGGCGGGCAGGTCGTCGTAGATATTGACGCTGTTGTCCGCCGCTTTCGAATAGAAGAGCTCCGGGTTGGTATCGCGCTTGTTGTAGAACTCGACGACGTCGCGCAACGTGCGGAACGCGCCGTTATGGAAAAACACCTGGCGCGTCGCGGCGTTGCGCAGCGTGGGCGTCTTGTACATGCCGCAGTACTGCGGCGTCGTGGCGGGCGAGTGCCCGGTTTCCGTCGCCTGGCACAGGCCCATGTCGAAGTGGGCCGGATCGGCATTGGCCGGGATCGCGGGATTGCGCGGCGGCGCGACGGCTTCGAACGAGTAGTCGGTGAACGGCGCGACGCTGCCGCCCTGCGCATTGCCGCTCAGGTGGCACGCGATGCAGTTGCCCTTGTTCTCGTCGTTGAACACGGCGAGCCCGCGCAATTCCTGCGCGGTCATGTAGTTGCCGCGATTGGTGCGCAGCAGGTCGAACTTGCTGGTGTACGGGTGAAAGTCGGGATCTTCCTGCTGGTAGCTCTGCAACGCCGACAGCGCGAAGTTGAACGCCTTGTCAGTGTCGTTCAGTGCGTCGGTGCCGAACGCCTGCTTGAAGAGCGCCGCATACGGGCCCGCTTTCAGCGCGTTCACGACCGCGGCCGGCCCGGAGTTCGCCATCTCGTACGAGGTGAGGAGCGGAATCGGCGCCTGGCTGGCGAGCGTGGCGGCACGGCCGTCCCACGTATAGCCGCCGCCGGGGCCCGGAGGCGTCACGCCGTCGGGATTGTCGAGCAGGTCGGAGTAGGGCGGCGTGAATTCCTTGTAGCGCAGCGACGGCACCGTGCGCACGCCCGGCGAGTTGTTGTCGAGGCCGCCAAGCTGAACCACCAGATTGTTGGGCGGCCCGTACGCGAAATCGGGGCTGTGGCACGAAGCGCACGCAAGCTTGCCGGAGCCGGACAGCGTCTTGTCGAAGAACATCTTTTCGCCGACCTGAGCGGCGAGGCTGAGCGTTGGCGCCGTACCCGATGCGGGCGCGGGGGCGGACGCGGCGGGCGCCGATGCGGCCTGCCCGTTGTCGTTGCCGCCGCCGCACGCCGCGACCAGCAGCGTCGCGGCGAGAGCCGCAATCAAGCCTGAGTGCATGTTGAATTCCAGATGGGTGAAGAGCGCACGGCCGGCATGCCGGCCGTGCGCCCGTGCAAGTCTCCAAGCGGGGCGCGGCGCCCCGTGTGCACGGCGCGCCGCGTCCCGCCCATGGCGTTACTTCGCCAGCGCGAACACCGAAGCCATCGGCCGCACCGCGTCATAGTGCGGATTGAAGCTGCCCTGAAACTCGGGCAGCGAAACCAGATTGGCGGCGATAAAAGCCTGCGTGTACTTCGAGCGGTTCATGTAGCTCGTCGGGATGCCCGGGTCGGCGAGGCCGAACATGTCCTGCATCGTGCGCACGAACGAGAAGTGGCTGTAGTCGTCCGCGTCCTTGATGCCGACCGGCGCGTTCGGCTGGTTCGTCAACACGCCGAAAATGATCGGACCGTTGCCCTTGTTGCCCTTGTTGTAGTTCACGATGGGCTGGGTGACCGTCGCCGTTTCACCGAGCTGGCCGTTCACCGACGTACCGTTGGCATTCCAGCCGCAGCACGACGCCGCGCCCAGATAGTTGCCGTTGCCTTCGTCGAAGGTGATCACGATGCCGACGCGCTTGCTCGTGTTGTGCCAGAGCGGAGAAGCCTGGATCTTCTTGACGAGGTAGTCGGTGTAGTTGTCGCCGCGCGTGATGATCGGGTTGCCCGCGCAATCGCTTGCCACCGTGGTGCCGGTCGTGTCCTTGACCGAGATGCTGTGCATGTCGTCGCACTGGTCGGGGATCAGGTAGTTCAGGGTCGCGACGTTACCGGTCTTCAGGTCGGTGCCGAGCTGATCGACGTCCCAGTCGGCCGGGCGCTTCGGACTGGCGAGGATGGCCGCGTCCCACTGGCCGCCGCCCATCGTGCGGTTTTCCTTGAAGAACTCGCCGTCGTTGCGCACGTCGTCGAAGGCCATCGAGTTGTTGTGCTTGGTCTTGTAGAGACCGCCCGGGAACGGCAGTTGCAGCGACGGATTCAGGTTGTCGGTGGCGATGATCGTGGCATCGGCGACGCCGTCGGCGCGCACGTCCTGGCCCGGGTTCATCGACTCGTTGTAGACGGCCCACGTCATGCCCGCCTTCTTCATCGCCGAGAACATCGAGCGGCCGTTCTTGATGTTGTGGACCGTCGCGTTGTTGCATGCGCTCGCGCCTTTCGGCAACGGGTCGGTTGGCGTATCGCGCGTATTGCCGGTGGGCATGCACCACCATGCGGAGTCGTCGGTGATGCCCCAGTCGTCGGCCGAGCCGAGCGCGAGGTAGTTCGGCTCCGACGGCTGGCCCGTCGAGTAGTAGTTCGTCGCACGGTTGCCGGAATCCAGCAGCGCCGTGATCTTCGGTGCGAGCGGCGAGCCGTCGATCGCGCTGTTCGTGTGGTTCTCGAGGATGATCACGAAGAGGTTGTCGAAGCGCGGCACGCCCTCCAGGTTGAACGCGGCCTGCTCGGCCTGCTGCAGCGTCATCGGCTTGCCCGTCGAGGGCAGCACGTCGCCGCGCGCGACCATCGTCGAGGCGAGGGCAAAGCCGTTCGCATCGATGTTGGCCTCGGTGACGAGCGCCTGCTTCGCCGTGGCGTCGGCGACCGTCGTGAAGTCGCCGAGCACCTGGTCCGCGCTCACGCCGATGCGTCCGGCGATCTTCGCGGCGGCAGTCGGCTGGTCGATGTTGGCCGCTTCCATCTCGCGCACGACTTCGGTCGTGAGCGGGCTCAGCACCGTGTTCGATGCAGCGGGCGCGCGGAACACGACCGCCTGCGTGGTGGTTTTCGCGGCGCCCGTCTGCGCGTCGACGTAGGGCGTGTTCGCAGCGATCACGGCGACGGTCGGCAGGTTCGCCGCTGTCGCCGTAAGCGTGAAGTTGCCGTTCGCATCGGTCTTGGCGGTGGCTTCGCCGCCATCGCACACGCCGTTGTTGTTGGCGTCGCTGCACACCGTGACGTTCGCATACTTGCCGGCTACCGTGCCCTGGACCTTGACGCTGGCCGCGGGCGTGCCGCCGTTGTCGCTGTCGCCGCCGCAAGCGGTGAGCAGGGCAGGCACGACGGCCATCACGAAGAGCGTGGACGCCGAGATGGCAATGGCGCGCAGCCTTGGCTGCGCGGGTTCGTACCGGGGATTCATATTTTTAGCTCCTTTTTATTCTTGATCGGGAACCGCGTGCTTCGGCGAAGTGCAACGAGCCGCTTTACACAAGGCTGGCGCATTGTTGACATGCATGATTAAAGTTTCATGTACCGTTCCTTTCGATTGCTGAAAGAATTGGCTTCCCTGTATTGCAAATGACTTCTAGTTGAAGTCTTCGCGTCATAAAGGCCGCATACACTCCGCCGCGTTCCCACTTCTACATGTCATGCCCGAAGTCGATGGCTCGCATCGCGTGACGCCTCAGAGGGCAAAAAAAAAAGGAAAAGAAAAATGCGGCTCAAGAAATCAGCGTGCGCGGTGGCTGCGCTCGTCACGGTTCTTTCATTGGCGGCCTGTGGCGGCGATAACGACAACAACACGCCTGCGCCCACGGGCGCATCGGCACCGGCTGCGGGCGCGCCTGCATCGGCGCCCGCTGGCGCAAGCGCGCCGGCAGCGGTCACGCAGACGCAGTCGTTCACCGCGTTTCGCTATCTCGATGGGGGCCTGACCGGCACGCAGGCAACGCTCACGTTCCCGCCTTCATCCATGACGGGCACGATGGCGGTCGGCGGCGCGAGCTATGCCACGCTCACCGCGGATGCGGCCAATGACGGCGTGATGAGCGTCAGCGGCACGCCGAACTTCGGGATCACGCTCGGCAACATTCCTTCGGCGACGCCGGTGCTGTTGCCGGGTATCGTCGAGACGTGCGAAGCGGTGGCCGGCGGACTCGGCACGCCGAATCCGGCAATCGCGAATGCACTGACGAAGTCGACCTACGTGATGGTGGCGGGCACGCCGATCACCGACCCGACCATACTCGGCGGGCGCAAATTCCCGGTGTATTACGAGGACTGCCTGCGCGACGGATCGGCGACGCCGCTTACGACGCATTCGAGCCTCACGATCGACGGCTCGGGGAACATGTCGCTCTTCGACGGCCGCACGGGCGTGACGACCAATACGGCTGCGAAGGTCGCAAACGGGGAGGTGACCCCGGCCGGCAATCATGGCGACTGGCTGATTCCGGCGCTGTACGTGATCAACGGGCAGTTCCGCCTCGCGGTCATTCAGCACGGCACAGTGGCGGGCGGCAACACGCGCGACTACGTGGGCGTCTGGCTCGAACAGTAAGCGCGAAGCGGGCGCCCCGGCGCCCGCTTGTTCGCTTCATTGCATGCTGTGAATCGAATGCGGCGATGCTCGCGCGTGTCAGGCGCGCGGCACGAATCTGCGCGCGCGCAGCCACTTGGTGGCGATCCACTTTTCGCCCGCGAGCACGGGAGAACCCGCATGCACCGACGCATGATCGCTCTGCCCCAGGCGGTTGCCGTACTGGAAGTAGACGGCGTTGCCTTCACGCGCCGTCACCGAGAGGCCGGCTTCGGTGAAGGCAGTCTCGCCGCCTGATTCGACATCGTTCAGGTACATCACCATCGTGCTGATCCGCTGGCCGCTGCGCTCGATCGACTCGCGGTTCGCGGCGTTGGCCGGCAGCAGGAAGTCGAAGTGCGGCGTGCTCTGCGCGCCCGGCCGGTAGCGCAGCACCTGTATGCCTTCGCCGTGTGCGAGCGGTATGCCGGTGAGCTTCTCGATGCGCCGTTCGATGCGCTCGACCAGCGGTGTTTCGAGCGGCCGGAAGAACATGCCTTCGCTGCTGCGGTGTTCCGCGATCACGTCTTCGCCGCTTTGCGGATCGACGACGCGCACGGCATCGAGCCGGGGCCGCGCGAGCGCGATCAGCGCGGCGCATTCGCGCGCGTCGAGGAGACCGGAGAGCAGCGCCACCGCTGGCCGTTCGAGACGCGCCAGCACTTGCACGCGGCGATCGCCCGCATCGAGCACCGGCGCGCGGCCCAGATGCAGCGGTTCTTCGTGCCGGAAGGGCGCCGCCGCGACCGGCGTTTCATCGACGTGAAGCTGCCCCGCGGGCGGCGGTGCGCCGCGAGCGACGGCGTGCGCAACCGTATCGACGATGGCCGCCGCGAGCACGGCCGGCACGTTCTGCGCTTCGAGCTGCGCGGTGATAGTGGCGGGCGGTGTGCCGCGTTCGAGATGCGCGACCAGCCAGTCGCGCACGTCCTGGGGAAAATTGACGATCATGTGGCGCCTTCTCGTTCCGGATGTGACCGGCCACATGCTAGCAATCGATTGCGACAATTCGCCTATCGCCGCGCGCCTCGATGCGAGGAGGCGCGCCTGCAAGGCGTCTATTGAGCCGATGTGGGGCGACGCTGCGCAGCCTGCGCGAACATCTCGCTGAACTGGTCGAGTACGGTGAGCGTGCCGCGTCCGGCGCGCGTGATCCGATAGAACGAAAACTCCACGGCAGGCCGCATCACTTCCACGCGCACGCGATAGTGCTGGCAGATGTGCTCGCAGAACGACGGCATCACGGCGACACCGAGTCCCGCGTGCGCCATCGCTATCGCCGTTTGCAGGTGAGCGACGACCATGCGCTTTCCGGAGGTCACTTCCTCCTTGGAGAGCGTCGCTTCGATCAGGCGCTGCAAAGGGTTGTCCTTCGGCAGCGTGATCAGCGGCAGGCCCTCCAGAGCGCGCCAGTCACCGTTGATCGGGCGAGTCACGGCACTCGTCGCCGCCTGGTCGAGCGCCGTCACGGCGACCAGCTGCACGGGGAAGATCGGCACGCGGTCGATGCCCGACAGCTGGGAAAAGAAAATGCCGAACGCGGCATCGAGATCGCCTTCTTCCACCATCTTGTGCAGCTCGGAAGGCGGGCGGTCGACGAGTTCGATCTGCGACTCGGGATGCGCCTGCGCAAAGCGCGCGAGCACCTGCGGCATGAGGCTCGCGGCGATCATCGGCGTGCAGCCGAGCAGCAGCGACGCCTGCTTCTGCCGGCCCAGCTCGTTGAGCTCGATCACCGATTTCTCGAGCGTCTCGACGATCTTGACGGCGGTGGGGTAGAACATGCGGCCGGCATCGGTGAGCGCGACGGTGCGCGTCGTGCGCTCGAGCAGGCGGCACTGCAGTTGCGTCTCCAGTTCGCGGATGATTGCGCTGAGCGCCGCTTGGCTCAGGTGCATGCTTTGCGCGGTCTTCGTGAAGCTCGAGGCGTTCGCAACGCCAAGAAAGACCTTGAGTTGCTTGAGAGACAGATTCATCTGCGACGTTTCCTTCGCGTGTTGCGCGACCTGAGTATGTCGGGATTCTATCCCGTCCCGCCCGCGCGCCGATCCTGGCGGCGGACGCGGGCGGGGCTCAGGCAGGCGACCGGTTCACGCGAACCGTTGTCACGCGAAGCCGTAGCGGCCCTCGTCGTCGCGTGCGATGGGGCGTCGTGCCGTTGTGTCTTCCAGCCAGCGCACGATCTCGCGGCCGTCGCGCGTACCGGTTGCCGCCATCAGATCGACGAAGCGCTTCGGCCCGTCTTCGAGCGCGGCTTCGAGCGTTTCGAAGCGCGGGCCCGCATAGTGCGGCGGCGTCGGCACGCGATGCTCGAGCTGACGCTCCTCGCCGGGCTTGAGCAGCGGCAGCGTGAGGTCGAAGCCGGCCTTCGCCGTGTGCGCCGCGCCGCCGAGCGACGGGTCGAGCGGCATCGCGCGCATCCCTGCTTGCACCATCAGGTCGCGGTCGGCCTGAAAGCGTGTGGCGAGCGCCCATTCCATCTGTTCGTCGGAAAAGATGTCGATGTCCGGGTCCACCACGAATACGTGCTTCACGTTGGCGAGCGACGCAAAGACCGCGGTGATCGCGTTGCGTGCTTCGCCGGGCACACGCTGCTGCATCGCGACACGCACGTTGAACATGCCGCCCGTCGCCGGGCTGCAATAGACGGCGCTCACTTCGCGCACGGCGGTTTCGAGCGCGCGCCATACCGTTACCTCGGTGCGCAGCGCCGCGAGTTGGGCCGTGTCCGTGCGGGCCATCGAACGGCCGCCGATCGTGCAGGTCTGGAAGACGGCGTCGCGGCGGTGCGTGATCGCCGTCAAGTGAAACACCGGGTTGGTCTTGATGCCGCCGTAGTAGCCGAGGAACTCGCCATAGGGTCCTTCGGGTTCGGCGTGGCCGCGTTCGTCGAGATAGCCTTCGAGGATGAACTCGGCGTCGGCGGGCACGAGCAGGTCGCTGGTCACGCATTTCACCACGCCCATCGGCGCGCCGCGCAGCGCCGCGACGAGTTCGAGTTCGTCGGCCGGAATGCGCATCGTCGCGCCGACATGATCGACCGGATGCGTGCCGACCGCGAACGCGATCGGCAGACGCTCGCCGCGCTTCGCGTAGGCGATGCTGATGGCGCGCAGGTCCGACGGCGCGACGAGATCGATGCCGGCGGTGCGGCGGCCGCGCAGCATCAGGCGCCGCACGCCGACGTTGGTCCAGCCGGTTTGCGGATCGACGGCGAAATCGATCGACGCGGAGATGTAGGGCGCGCCGTCGAGATCGTGCTGCAGATGAACGGGCAGCGTGGTGAAGTCGCAGGCGTCGCCCGTCACGACGACCTGCTGCACCGGCGCCTCCTCGCGCGTCACCTCCACGAGCCTGCCTCGCGTGCGCAGCCGTTCGCGCACCACGTCGAGCAGCTTGTCGGGTGTCGTGCCGAATGCGTTCGCGAGCCGCGAGCGGCTGCCCGTGACGTTGCCCGCGAGCGACGTCGCGCCGCCCGAGGGCCGCGCGAACCAGACGGCGCGCCGGTTGCCTTCCATGAGGCCGGCGATGTCGCCGAGGTCGACCGGTTGGTCATGGCGTTCGAGTTCGCTTTCGTCGAGCGACTCGAGAAAGCGGCGCAGGCGGAACTGCTCCAGATCGGGCGCGGCGGCGCCGCGTGCGGTGCCCGGAATCTCAGCTTGGCGTTTCAATGTGTCTTCCTTTGATCGGTTCGATAAGGCCGGGGCGCGTTCAGAAGCGGGCCGACAGCGCCGTCGCCGCGAGGTGCGCCGCGAAGCCGCTCGCGCCCGCAGCGGGCATTTCGGGCGCGAGGTGGAGGAACTGCTTCACCGCGCGCAGCGTGACGGCGCTGCACGTGAGCATGGTGGCGGCGAGGCCGTCGGCTTGCGCATCGAGTTCGGCGGCCGGCACGACACGGCTGATGAGGCCCGCCTGCAACGCCTCGCTCGCGTTCAGCGTCGCGCGGCTGAGCACCATGTGCGCGACGGTCTTGACCGGCACGCGGCCGATGAGCGCGGACATCACGAGCGTCGGCGGAATGTCGCGCTCCATCTCGGGGATCTGGAAGACGGCGTCGTCGGCGGCGAGCGCGAGATCGCATACGCCTGCAAGCGCACAGCCCACGCCGATCGCGCGGCCGCGCACCACCGCCATGACCGGCACCGGCACGGCCTTGAGCGCGTCGTAGAGCGCGAGCGGCGGCGCGGCGACCACGCGGCGCAGCGTTTCAGCGGACGGCTTCGCATCGGGCGGCGGCATAGGCGACTCGCGGCCGGTGCAGAAATCCGCGCTGCTGCTCGTGATGCGAACGAGCTTGACGGTATCGTCAAGATTCGAGACGGCGCCGATGATCGCCGCGCTCATCGCGGCGTTGATGCGGTTGCCGTGGTCCGGGCGATCGAGCACGATATCGAGCGTGTCGCCGTTGCGTTCGATTGCAACCGGTTCAGTTGACATGGTCGTGTTCCTCTTTGCGGTGAATGAATTCCCACACCACTTTAGGCGTGGCGGGCATCGCGAGTTCTTCCGTGCCGATCTCGCGCAGCGCGTCGGCGAGCGCGTTGAAGATGGTCGCGGTGGCGGGCGTGATGCCGCTCTCGCCGCCGCCCTTCACGCGCAGCGGATTGCCGAGGGTCGGGTCCTCGGTCAGCTCCACGCGCAGCGGCGGCACGCTTCCCGCGCGCGGCATGCCGTAGTCCATGTAGGAGCCGGTCAGCACCTGGCCGCTTTCACGGTCGAGATAGCAGCCTTCCGACAGCGCCTGGCCGATGCCCTGCGCAAGCCCGCCGTGCACCTGGCCTTCGACGATCAGCGGATTGATCGGCTGGCCCACGTCGTCCACCGAGGTGTAGTTGAGGAGCGCCACGCTGCCCGTGTCCGGGTCCACTTCGAGTTCGCAGACGGCGGCGCCCGTGGGATGCGCGGGCACGCGGCCGTTGAATTCGGCGTCGGCGTAGAGCTTGCGCGTGGCGGGCTCGCCGGGAAGACCATCGGATTGAACGAGGCGGGCGAGTTCGAAGAGACCGGTTGCCTGCCGCGAGTGCCGCGCGACGAATTTCCCGTCGGCGAAATCGACATGCTCGGGCTCACACCCGGCGAGGGATGCGGCGATTCGCCTGCCCTGCGCGACGATCCGTGCCGAGGCCTCGACAAGCAGCATGCCGCCGAGTCGCATCGTGCGGTCCGAGTGACTGCCGCCGCCGACGCTCACGAACGCGGTGTCGCCGGTGCGCAGCCGCACCGCGGACATCGGCACGCCGAGATGCTCGGCGATCACTTGCGCGAAGGTGGTTTCATGCCCCTGTCCGGTCGATTGCGTACCCGACACGATATCGATCACCCCTTCGGGCAGCACCGTGATCTCGATGCGTTCGCGCGGCGCGCCCACCGGCGACTCGATGTAGTTCGCAAGCCCGATGCCACGCAGCCGCCCCGCCGCCCGCGAGGCAGCGCGGCGCGTCTCGAAGCTGTCCCATTCGGCGAGCGTGAGCGCGCGCTCCATGTTGCGCAGGAACTCGCCGCTGTCGTAGGTGAGGCCCATCGGGCTTCGATACGGCAGCTTGTCATGCGCGACGAGATTGCGGCGGCGGATCTCCGCGCGGTCGATGCCGAGCTCGCCGGCCGCGAGATCGAGCACGCGTTCGATCGCATGCGTGGCCTCGGGGCGTCCGGCGCCGCGATACGGCGCGGTGGGCACGGTGTTGGTCAGCACGGCGCTCACGTGCACGGCGGCAACCGGCACGTCGTACACGGTCGTCATGATGCGCGTGCCGTTCGACATCGGGACATACGACACCGTATGCGCGCCGACGTTGCCGATCCATTCGTTGTCGATGGCGAGAATGCGTCCGTCCTTCGAAAAGCCGATCGCACAGCGGATGATCTGGTCGCGTCCCTGATAGTCGGAGAGGAAGGCTTCGCTGCGATCGCTCGTCCATTTGACCGGACGGCCCACGTGACGCGCAGCCCATACGACCGCAAGCTGCTCGACGTACACGAACGAACGCGGCCCGAAGCCGCCGCCCGTATCGGGGCATACCACGCGCAGCCGAGCGGGCGGCACCTTGAGCGCCGCGGCGATGCAGAGCTTCTGGCGCACTGCGCCCTGGCTGCCGGAGATCAGCGTGTACGTGTCCGACGCGGCGTCATGACAGCCGATCGCGCTGCGCGGCTCCATCTGGCAATTGACGATGCGGCTGTTGTGAAACTCGCGCCGCACGACGAGATGGGCGCCGGCAAGGATGGCGCAAGCCTTGTCGCGCTCACCGATCTGGGTCTGGAAGCACAGGTTGCCGGGTGCGCCGTCCCACAGTTGCGGCGCGCTGTCGTGCATGGCGTCGGCGCCGTGCACGACAGCGTCGAGCACGTCGTAGTCGACGTCGATCAGCTCCGTGGCGTTGCGTGCTTCGAGCGGCGTGCTCGCGATCACCATCGCGATCGCCTCGCCGACATAGCGCACCTTGTCGATGGGCAGCGGAATGTGCCGCTGATTGAAGATCGAGCCGGTGGTCGAAGTGAGGAACGCGGGCTGCGACGAGATGACCGCGTCGGCTGGATTGGGCACGTGATCGACGCCCTGGAACCCCGCATCGAGATAGTCCTGGCCGAGCAGCACGGCGATCACGCCGGGCGCTTCGGCGGCGGCCGTGATGTCGATCGAGCGCAGGCGCGCGTGCGCGTGCGGCGAGCGCAGGAATGCGGCGTGAGTCTGGCCTTCGATGTTGATGTCGTCGGTATAGTTGCCGTTGCCCGTGACGAAGCGCGCATCTTCCACGCGCGGAATGGGTTTGCCGATCATGTGCGCTCGCTCCCTGCGCCTGCTTCACTTGCGGCACATGCCTCGGGATACATCTCCCGTGCCGCGTGCCGCACCGCCTCGATGATGTTCACGTACCCCGTGCAGCGGCAGATGTTGCCTTCGAGCGCATGGCAGATGCTGGCGTCGTCGAGCGCCGGCGGCTTGCGCAAGTAGTGGTCCACCGCCATGATCATGCCCGGCGTGCAAAAGCCGCATTGAAGGCCGTGGCACTGGACGAACGCCTGCTGCACCGGATGCATCGGCTGGTCCGCGGTCGCGGCGAGCCCTTCCACCGTCACCACCGTGCCGCCGCTCGCCTGTGCGGCGAGGATCGTGCACGACTTGACCGCGACCCCATCGAGATTGACCGTGCATGCGCCGCACTGGCTCGTGTCGCAGCCGACATGCGTGCCGGTGAGCCGCAGCGTCTGGCGCAAGAACTCCACGAGCAATGTATGGTCGGGCACCGCATGCCGGACGTCGGTGCCGTTCACCTGCAATTGAACTTCGATCATGATCTACCTGTTTCCCTGACTCGGCGGCCTTGCGGCGCGCCGCGTGTTCATCTGGCGACCGCTTCGCTGACGTTCGCGTTGAAGCGCTTGAAGAATTCGGCGGCGAGCTTGTTGGCAACCGATGTCACGAGCCGCGAGCCGATTTGCGCGAGCTTGCCGCCCACCTGCGCCTCGGCGATGTACGTGAGCAGCGTGCCTTCTTCGGCGTCGGCGAGCGTGACGGTCGCCGTCATCTTGCCGAATCCGGCGATGCCGCCTTCGCCCTGTCCCGCGATCCTGTAGCCTTCGCCTTCGATGCGCTCGGAAAGCACGAGGCTGCCCTTGAAGCGCGCCTTCACGGGCCCGACCGATGCGACCACGACCGCGGTGAATTCATCGTCGCTGACGGGCGTGAAGGCTTCGCATCCGGGCACGCACGCCTGAAGCACGGCGGCCTCGTTCAAGCCCTTCCATACGACTTCGCGCGATGCCGCGATGATCTGCGATCCGGTAAATTCCATGTTCTTCTCCTGGCGGTTCGATCAGTGGTGCCGCTGCTGCAAGAGCGCATTCAGCGCGCGACGTGTGTAGGTCTTGATGAGATGCGCGCGGTATGCAGCCGACGCGTTCGCGTCGTCGGGGAGCGTCGACGGATCGACCTCGATCGCATCGAGCGCTGCCTCCGAGCAATCGCGCCCGAGCGCGGCTTCGGCGTCGAGCCAGCGGAACACGGAGGCGCCCGCGCCGGTCACGGCTACCCGGACGCCCGCGTCGAACTGCGCGATGAACACGCCCACCACCGCGTATCCCGATGCGGGGTGGCGATATTTCGCATAGGCCGCGCGCCGCGGAACGGGGAACTCGATCGCTACGATCAGCTCGCCCGGTTCGAGGGCGGTTTCGAAGGTGTCGATGAAGAAGTCGTCGGCGCTGATGCGGCGAGCCGGCGTCACCACCGTGGCACCGAGCGCAAGGACGGCCGAGGGATAGTCGGCCGCCGGGTCGTCGTTCGCGACCGAGCCGCCAAGCGTGCCGCGGTTGCGTACCTGCGGGTCCGCGATGATCCCGGCGAGTTGCGAGAGCGCGGCAATGGCCGACGACACGACGGGCGAACCCGCGACCACCGCGTGCGTCGTGCTCGCGCCGATGCGCAGCGTGCCGCCCGCGAGCGCGACGCCCTTGAGTTCGTCCAGCCGCGTCAGGTCGATGAGATGCGTGGGCGCGGCAAGCCGCTGCTTGAGGGTCGGGATCAGCGTCATGCCGCCCGAGAGCGGGCGCGCTTCCTCGTGTTCAACGAGCAATGCGCTTGCCTCGGCGAGCGAGCGCGCCCGCACATAAGTTGTTTCGTACATGCCTGTCTCCTGCCGGCATCGACGCATCCGCGCGCCGATGCCGGTTCTATGCGTGCTTCAGATAGTTTTCCAGCGCCGTCGCGAGCGCGACGGGCACTTCATGCATCGGGTAATGACCGGCGTTCGCCAGTATTTCCAGGTCCGCGTTCGGATACCACGCGAGCCATGTGCGCCGCGTCAGCTCCGCCGTGATCGCGGGATCGTGCTCGCCGACGAAGAGCTTCACCGGCACCGGATTGCCTGCCACGCTCGCGGAGAGATCGCCGGTCGCCCAGTGCGGCAGATAGGCGGCGAACGCGTCGCGCGAGGAGGTGCGCGCGGATTCCCGGGCGAGATGCGCGCACCAGGCCTTCGACAGCCGGTTGCCGGTCGAAAAACCGATGATCGCCGCGCGCGCGTCGAGATCATCGATGGCGCTCGAGAATATGGCAAGCCGCTTGTCGTCCATGCGCGATCCGCACGCGGGCACCGCCGCGACGCCCGCCATCCGCTCGATACGCGCGGACGCCGCGAGCAGCACGCGCTGCATCGCCATGCCGCCCATCGAATGGCCGACCAGGCTGAAGCGCTCCCAGCCGAGTTCGTCCGCGAGCGCGAGCACGTCGCGGGCGGCTTCGTCGAACGAATGTTCGCCTTCGCTTTCGATCGCGCGGCCGTAGCCGCGGTAGTCGAAGAATACGTAAGTAAAGGTGCCCGTGTCGAGGGCCGGAATCATCGCGGACCAGTCGGCGGAGCTGCCGAACCAGCCGCTCATTGCGATTACCTTACGCGGACCGTGTCCGACTTTCAGAAAGCTGTCGCGCATCATGCTCTCCGCAGGCCGTGAGTGCCGCCGGGCTTCACGGCGGGCGCGATGCGGCCGCGGCATTCGCCGAAGCCTATCGATACCGCCTCCGGTGCGCTCGCGCGAGCGCTGAGAATGATTTCGTCGCCGTCTTCGAGCGCGACGCGCGTTTCGCCGCCCGGCAGCGCGAGCGGATCACGGCCCGCGTTCGTCAGCTCCGTGAGGCATGCGCGCGAAAGGTCGTCGGCGCCGGAGATCGTTCCGCTGCCGAGCAGGTCGCCCGTGCGCAGATTGCAGCCGTTGCTCGTGTGGTGCGCGATCATCTGCGCGAAGGTCCAGTACAGGTTGCTCAGATGCGTATGCGTGATCCGCACGGGCGCATCGCCGCGCTCGCGCAGCGAAGCGGTGCTCAGATGTGCGTCGAGCGCGATGCGAAGGCCGCCCGCCTTGCGATCCACGTCGCCGTGCAGATGCGGCAGCAACTCGGGATCGCCTTCGGCGCGTGCGGGCGCCGCCATGCGAAAGGGCGCGAGCGCCTCTTCGGTGATGATCCACGGCGACACGCTCGTGTGAAAGCTCTTGCCGAGAAACGGCCCGAGCACCTGCTCGAACCATTGAATGCTCTTTGCCGACCAGTCGTTCAGCAGGCAGTAGCCGAACACGTGATCGAGCGCGCGCTCGACGGGGATCGGCTGCGTCAGGCCGTTGCCGCGTCCGATGAAGGCCGCGAGTTCCAGTTCGAAGTCGAGTGCCGGCGCCGGCCCGAACGCGACGTTGCCGCTCGCGTCGCGATACTGGCCGTGCGGGCGCACGACGTCGCCGCCGCTCACGCGGATCGACGACGCGCGCCCGTGATAGGCGATCGGCAGCGACTTGAACGCGGCCGGCAGCGGATCGGCGAGCCCCTTGAAGCGGCCGTGCCGCTCGGTGTGATGAAGCGACGTGAGGAAGTCGGTGTAGTCGCCGATCTCGCAGGCAAGCCGCATCGAGACATCCGACATGCGCGGCATGATGCCTGCCTCCAGTTCGCGCAGCCGACCCGCGCCGGGTGCGTCGCTCTTCAGCAGATCGGAGAGCGCGCGGCGAAGCGCGGAGATGACACGCGGTTCGAGCGCCATGACTTCGTTGAGCGTGCTGCCGAGCGCGGCGTTGCATGCAACGGCGGCGTCGCCTTCCACGAGCCGCGCCTGCGCGAGCGCATGCAGGTCGACGATCTGTTCGCCGATCGCCACACCGGTGCGCACTTCCTCGCCGCGTTCGAACGCGCCGAACGGCAGGTTCTGAATCGGGAAGTGGCTGTCCGGCAGGTTCGCCGATTCGACCCAGCTGCGGCGCGCCGGGTCATGTGTCGGATTCAGTTCGATCATGCGCGGGCAGGCTCCGGAGTCGAGGTTTCCTTCGTCCACGCATCGAGTGTCGAGCGCGCGTTCGTTCTGTATCCGGCCAGCTGCTCTTCGGGCGCGGTCGGCACCGTCAGTTCGAGCCGGATGCCGTTCGGGTCGAAGAAATAGATCGACTGCACGAAGTGGTGATCCGTCGTGCCGAGCACGTCGACGCCATGTTCGGCGAGGCGCCGCTTCATGTGTTCCAGTTCGTCGAGCGTCGCAAGACGAAGCGCGATGTGGTTCACCCACGGCGGCGTATTGGGCGAGGGCAGGGCGGCGATATTGTCGCCGAGATCGAAGAACGCGATATTGGAGCCGTCCGCCATCTCGAAGAACAGATGCACGTACGGACAATGCTCGCCCGTGCTCGGCACGCGGTCGAGACGGATGACATGCACGAGCGGCAGGCCGAGCAGGTCTTCGTAGAAATGGCGCGTCTCTTCGGCGTTGCGGCAGCGCCAGGCGAAGTGATGCAGGCCGAGAATGGGAGGAATGGCGGGCATGCGAGTCTCCTGAATGGTTGGATGCGGTCAGACCTCGACGGCGTCCACGTCGTATTCGAAAAGCCAGTTGTAGCGTTCCTTCACGCGCTCCTCGCTCCATTCGCGATCGACGTAGGCTGCCGCGCCCTCCGCGTGGGCGAGCTGCGGGTTGTGAAAGCGCGTGGCGTTGGCGGCCGATCCCTGCACGACGCGCGACGTGCGCTCGAGCCGCAGTTCGCCATAGCGCCGCAGCGCGCGGTCGAGGTCGGCGCCGTGCTGTTCCAGGCAGCGCGCGAGCAGATAGCCGTCTTCGATCGCCATGCCCGCACCCTGCGCGAGGAACGGCAGTGTGGGATGGCAAGCGTCGCCGAGAAGCGTCGCGTTGCCCTGGGTCCAGCCGGTCATCGGCGCGCGCACCATCAGCGCCCACTTGTAGGGAATGTCGATGGCCGAGATGAGCGTGCGCACGTCCTCATGCCAGCCCGCGAAGTCGTGCAGGCACTCGTCTAGCGTGCCGCGCTCCGACCACGACTCCACCTGCCAGCCGTCCCGTTCAATAGCGCCGACAAAATTGATCAGCTTGCTGTCGCGTAACGGATAGTGGATGACGTGTGCGCCCGGTCCGACCCAGTTCACGCCATAGGGCGTGCGCAGATGCTCGGGCAAGAGGGTCGCATCGATCACGCCGCGCCATGCCATCACGCCCGAGAAGACCGGCTCGTCGGGTCCGAAGAGCGCGCGCCTCACCGTGGAGTGGACGCCGTCCGCTCCGATCAGCAGATCCGCCTCGTACGTCGTGCCCGAACTCGTGCGCACGGCGACCGTGCCCGCTTCCTGCTGGATCGACTCCACCTTCTCGCCGAGCCTGATCGCGTCGGCGGACATGGCCCGCACGCCATCGGCGAGCGCCGCATGAAGGTCGGCCCGATGCAGCGTGAAATAGGGAAACCCGTAGAGCTCACGCGATTGGGCACCGAGATCGAAGAGGCGCCAGCTCTGCCCCGTGTTCCAGAGCCGCACCTGCTTGCCGAGCGGCTCGCACGCGAGCCCTTCGAGCGGGTCGCCGACGCCGAGCCGGTACAGCACGCGCGTCGCGTTCGGACTCAGCTGCACGCCCGCGCCGATTTCCCTCAGCGCCTGCGCCTGTTCGAGCACGGTGACGTCGAATCCCTTTTTCAATAGCGCGAGCGCCGCCGTCAATCCGCCAATACCGGCTCCTGCAATGATGATTTTCATTCGTCTGTCCGACCTCTTGTTTTCATGAAGTGCGCCGCTTTAAAAGCATTTATTTATCAATCAATCGGGAAATTCTATAAATGCCAGGCGCGATACAAAACGCAGTCACTTTAAAACAATGGTTTGCTCGAATGAAGCAAATTAAAGTGAATGGGTTATCAGTGAAATTTGATAATCGGATGGGAAAGAAAGGGAATGCCCGCGCGAGGGCAGGCCGGCGTGAACGGGACCTTCGGGAGGAGTGGTACGGCGCCCGCCGCGCCGGACTCAGACGCCCCAGCGGCGTACCGTGCCGGTGTCGATGCCGAACAGGTCCAGCACCCGGCCGAGCGTGTGATCGACCATGTCCTCGATCGACTCCGGGTTCGCATAGAAGGCCGGCACGGGCGGATAGACGATCGCGCCCGCCTCGGTGACGGCGCCCATGCTGCGGATGTGGCCGAGGTGCAGCGGCGTCTCGCGCACCATCAGCACGAGCCGCCGGCGTTCCTTCAGCATCACGTCCGCGGCCCGTGGCAGAAGGGCGCTCGTGATGCCGGTGGCGATTTCGGAGAGCGTCTTGATCGAGCACGGCGCGACGATCATGCCCATCACCGGGAACGATCCGCTCGAGATCGCGGCGCCGATGTCGGCGTTTGTGTAGGCAACGCTCGCCATCGCGCGCACGTCGGCGACGTTGTAGTCGGACTCGTGCGCGAGCGTGACCTGCGCCGAGCGGCTCATCACGAGATGCGTTTCGATCTCCAGTTGCCGCAGCAACTGCAGGAGCCGCACGCCGTAGACGACACCCGACGCACCGCTCACGCCGACGACCATCCGCCGCGGCGGAACTGTGCTTGCTTGCATTGTGTTTTCTCCGGGTTGGTGAATGGGCATGCCATTGAAACGGTGCGGATATTAGCATGTCAATGGCAATTAAAAGACCCCGAATAACATGCGCGGCCGAGTGGTATAAACCCTTGGTCGAATATTCGGTTTGTTCGATAAGTCGATCGATAAATCGTGATTCAAATGCGGAATCGACTTCGCTACACTCTGCGCAGCGCAAAAATTCACGTCTGCGATGCCGCGATCGGAATTTCGCGCCGAGTTTCATCCGCCACAGAGCGGAAGAGCGATTAAATAAGAATTGGAGACCTCTTTTGACAAAGAGCCTGTTTTTCGGATGCAGCGTCGCGGTGCTGAGCTGCCCCGCGTTCGCGCAGTCATCCGTGACGCTGTACGGCAGCGTCGACGTCGGCGTGGACTACGTGACGAACTCTCGCGGTGGGCATCTCATCCAGGAATCGGCCGGCAAGCGCACGCCGGACCGCTTCGGCTTTCGGATCGTCGAGGATCTGGGCGGCGGCAACAAGGTGGTCGTGCGCCTCGAGAACGGCTTTCTCACCAACACGGGTGCGCAGATCAATCCGCAGAGCTTCTTCAACCGCAACGCGCAGATCGGCTTGACGAACGACACGTTTGGCACGATCAGCGCCGGGCATATTCCAGACTACGTCTACGAATACGTCGGCGCGCTCAACAACTCGGTGCCGGGCATCTCGTCGTTTTATACGGTGGGCAACCTCGACGGCCTTGCCAACACGCACGCGATGGACAACTCCGTGAAGTACGACACGCCCGTGTTCTACGGCTTCCAGGCGGGCGTGATGAACGGCTTCGGCGGGCAGGCGGGGGACTTCAGCGCGGGACGCCAGTACAGCATCGGCGCGCGCTATCAGCAGGGGCGCTTCAAGTTCGGCGCCGCCTACACGATGTCGCACGACCGCACGGCCGACGTGTTCGGCGTGTTCAGCCTGTCTTCGCTGCTCGGCCAGCCGCTGCGCGCGGGCACGATGTTCAACGCGTCGCGCTACAGCACGATCGCCGTGGGCGGGTCGGTCGTGATCGGCGCGTTCACGCCGCACGCGACCTTCACGAGCGTGAAACTCGCGAACCAGAACGGCGCGAAATCGGAGCGCAACTATCAGGCGGGCGTCAACATCGATTTGAGCGGCGGGGAGCGGATCTGCCTGCTCGGCGTTTCGTACAACCGGTCACTCTTCGAAGACCTGACTTTCAACCAGTACAACCTGTTCATGACCTATTACCTGTCGAAGAGCACGCAGGTGTACGCGGGCGCGGGGCTTCAGCGCGCTTCGGGTCCGAACGCGAAAGCGGCGCAGTTCGGCTACCAGGCATCGAGTTCGAGCAACCAGACCGTGGCGCGCATCGGCATCAACCATATGTTCTGACGGCGCCGGGCTTTATCCGGCGGGCTTTATTCGAATTTCGTGCTGGCCTGTTCGGTTTTTTTTGATTCCGCTGCAAGGCCGCTCGACTTATATTGACTGCCGGCCGTCGGGCCGGCGCGGCAAAAGTGGCCGGGTTCCGGAGCGGCCGGGACGCATCAGAGAACGAGGCAAATGGACGACATGCAAGAAGACCGGACTTTCAACATCGCGCAACTGGTGGAAGAGCAGAAGATAGGACGCTTCGCCGTCGGCTTGCTGTTCTGGTGCTTCCTCATCATGCTCATGGACGGCTACGACCAGACGGCCGTCTCGTTCGCGGCGCCCGCGATCATCAAGGAATGGCATGTCAATCGCGGCAGCTTTGGCCCGGTGTTCGGCGCCGGGCTGTTCGGCACGCTCGTCGGATCGTTTCTGTTCGGCTATCTCGGCGACCGGCTGGGCCGCAAGAAGGCAATCGTCTGGGGCAGCCTGTTCTTCGGCGCGCTCACTTTCGCTTCAGTATGGGCGACCTCGCTTCAGGACCTGATGATCCTGCGTTTTCTCGCCGGACTCGGCATGGGCGGCGTGATTCCGAACTCGGTTGCGCTCGTGGCCGAATATGCGCCCAGGCGGCTGCGCGCGACGTGGGTCACGCTGATGTTCTCGGGCTTCTCGATCGGCGCCGGATCGGGCGGCCTCGTGTCCTCCGCGCTGATTCACCGGTTCGGCTGGCCCGTCATGTTCGTGGTTGGCGGCGTGGGATCGATCGCGGTCGCGGTGCTCCTCGTCTTCGCGCTGCCCGAGTCGGCGAAACTGCTCGTCGTGAGAAGGCGCAGCCCGAAGATGGTGGAGAAGCTCGCGCGGCGGCTGCGTCCCGAACTGGATATTCCCGAAGGCGCGCGCTTCGTCGCGGGCGAGGCACGCGAGGAGAAAAAGCAGTTCGTGCTCAAGCTGATCTTCTCGGACGGGCTGCGCGCCATCACGCCGCTGTTGTGGATCGTCTTCATCGCCAATTCGATGGCGCTCTACTTCCTGCAGAACTGGCTGCCGATCCTGATGGAAGGCGTGGGCGTCGCGCCCCAGCACGCGAGTCTCATCACGGCGATGTTCTCGGTAGGCGGCGTGCTGGGCGGGCTGATCCTCTGCCGCTTCGTCGATCGTCACGGCGTGCTCGCGGTGATCTCGCTTCCGGCGATCGGCTGCCCGGTCGTCGCGCTGCTCGGCATGGGCATGTCCGAGACGTGGCTGACGATCGCCGTTTTCGCCACGGGCTTTTGCGTGGTGGGCGCGCAATACGCACTCTATGCGGTGGCGGGCATGATCTATCCGACGTCGTTCCGCTCGGCCGGCGTGGGCAGCGCCATCTCCATCGGCAAGATCGGGTCGGTGTCGGGACCGATGATCGGCGGCCTGCTGCTTTCGATGCATCTGCCCTTCAACCAGCTGTTCTACGCGGCGGCGGTGCCGTTCGTCATCGTCGCGGTGTTCTCGACGCTGCTCGCGCTGCTGTATCGCTCGCGCTTCGGCGGCGATCACGCGGCAAGCGCCGCAACCGCGCAGCCGATGAGCAAGGCGGTCGAACAGTCCTGAGTCCGTCGCGGCGGATGGCGGCAGTCTCGTGCGCCAGGCGCAGAAGAATAACAAGGGGAGGCGCATGCAACACGAAGAGACCTGCAACATATCCCGCGTCGTGCAGGATCAGACGTCCGGGCGCTTCGCTTTCGCGCTGCTGGCGTGGTGCTTCGTGATCGTGCTGCTCGACGGCTACGACCAGATTGCGATCGCCTATGCGGCACCGGCGCTCGTCAAGGCATGGCATGCGAAAGCCGGTGACTTCGCGCCGGTGTTCGGCGTGGGCCTCTTCGGCGTGCTGGTCGGCTCGTTGCTGCTCGGCTTCGTCGGCGACCGTCTGGGCCGCAAGCGGACCATCATCTACGGGTCGCTCGCCTTCGGCTTGCTGACCATGGCCTGCGCCGCGGCGTCGTCGATCGGACAGATGACCGTGCTGCGCTTTCTCGCGGGCATCGGCATGGGCGGCGTGGTGCCGAACACCGTGGCGCTCGTCGCGGAATACGCGCCGCGGCAGCGCCGCGCGACATGGGTCACGCTGATGTTCTCGGGCTTCTCCGTGGGGGCGAGCGGGGGCGGGGCCGTGTCCTCGTGGCTACTGCCGCAGTTTGGCTGGCAGATCATTTTCCTGATCGGCGGCGCGGCAGCCGTGGTGGTCGCGTTCGCGTCCTTTCGCGCGCTGCCGGAGTCGATCCGGTTCCTCGTGCTGAAAGAGCGGAGTCACGCCGAGATCGTGCGTCTCGTTCAGCGGATGCTTCCCGCGCGTCCCGTCACGCAAGGCACGAGATTCGTCCTCGACGACGAAGCGCCGCTCACGCGAGCCAGCCCGCGCGCGCTGTTCGGCTCGGGATTGCGCTATGTCACGCCGCTTCTGTGGGCGGTATTCATCCTCAATTCGCTCGCGCTGCATTTTCTGCAGAACTGGCTGCCGATGCTGTTCGGACTCGCGGGGCTTGCGCCCGAGCGTTCGGCACTCGTCGCGATGATGTTTCCGGTCGGCGGCACGATCGGCGCGCTCGCGCTCAGCCGGCTGGTAGACAGGCATGGCATGACGGTCATCGGCGTGCTCGCGGCGCTGGGGTGTCCGGTTGCCGCGTCGCTCGGGCACGCGATGCCGCAGGCCGTTCTCATGGCGGCCGTATTCATGAGCGGCGTGTGCGTGATCGGCACGCAGTTCGGGCTCTATGCGCTCGCGGGCAGCATCTACCCGACGCCCGTGCGCTCGCTCGGCGTCGGCACGGCGATCGGCGTGGGCAAGTTCGGATCGATCGCGGGCTCGATGCTCGGCGGCGTGCTGCTCGCCATGCATCTGCCCATCGGCGATCTGTTCATGAACGTGGCGCTGCTGTTCGTCTTCATCACCGCGTTTGCGGCGTTGCTCGCTGTGTCGCATCGATCGGTCGCGCGTGACGGCGTGCAGCGCACGGTCTAGCGCGTGCCCGATGCGCTGAACCTCGCGCTCACACTTCCAGCAGGAACTCCACGATCCGGTCGCGCACGCGGCCGAACATCTGCGTGCCCGTCACGGTCCCGCAACCGCGCGAGCGCGCCGCCTCGATCATCGGCGTGAGCGGCGGTTTCGTCACGACATCGCCGACGAAAGTGCTGCCCGGCAGACGCGTCACGTCGAAGGGCAGCGGATCGTCCGAGCGCATCCCGGCCGGCGACGCGTTCACGATCACGTCGAACGTCTCGGGTCCGTCGGACTCGCGCGCGGCACTCACGGCGCCCCGCTTCAACCCGTTCAGACGCTCGACGAGCGACTGCGTGCGCGCGCGGTCGTTATCGCGCACGTCGAGCGACGCGACACCCGCGCCGAGGAGCGCATGGCCGATCGCCGATCCCGCGCCGCCCGCGCCGATCAGCAGCACGCGCTGATCCGCAAGCTTCCCGCCCGCGTCGAGCAGCGCGCTGACGAAGCCGGTGCCGTCGAACATGCCGCCGTGCCAGCGCCCGTCGGGCAGGCGGCGCAGCGTGTTCACCGTGCCGAGAAACGCTGCCTCGTCTGTCAGGCTCGCGCAATACTCGGTCGCGCTGAACTTGTGCGGCACGGTCACGATGATGCCGTCGACGTTCTTCATCTGCGAAGCGCCTGCGAAGAACGCAGGCAAATTCTCGCTCGCGACGTGCGCCGGCACGACGATTGCGTCGCGGCCCGCCGCGCGCAACGCCGCAGTGACGCCCGCTGGCGAGCGCACCTGCGCAATCGGATCGCCGACGATGAAATAGAGGCGCGTCGCGCCGCTGAGTCCCGCGTCGAGGGACGCGGAAAAAGAAGTGCCCTGGTTCATGCTGTCTTCATCTCCGTGATGGATTCGGGTTCGCCGTGCCGGCCCGTGGTCCAGTGATTATCCCGCCTGTTCTCCTGCCCGCGCCGGTGCGCGGCCTCCGTGCGGCGTTTCTTCCTACCTTTTGAAAGGCTTTGCAATTCCGATTTTCTGGAATAGTATTCCAACATCAAAGAATATTCCACAGAAAATCCGGATTGCATCACCGGGCTGGAAGCGGAACAAAGGAGCTGGAGATGGTGGAGACACTCGAGGGCTTCGCCCAGAACGAATCATTCGATGTCGTCGTGATCGGCGCGGGCGGGGCGGGCATGTCGGCGGCGCTCTTCGCGGCCATCGACGGCGCGCGCGTGCTGCTCGTGGAGAGCACGGACCATGTCGGCGGCACGACGGCCTATTCGGCGGGCACGACATGGATTCCGTGCTCGGTGCACGCGCCGGACGTCAATCGCGACGACACCGCCGAAAACGCCGGAGCGTTCCTGCAACGGGCGGTGGGCGAGCGCAGCAGCGACGCGATGCGTCGTGCGTTTCTCGCGGCCGGCCCGAAGGCGGTCGCGCATATCGAGGCGAATTCGGATGTGAAGTACCGCGCCCGGCCGTTTCATCCGGACTACCTGTCCGAACTCGAAGGCTCGACGCTGCGAGGCCGCGCGCTCGAACCGCTCCCCTTCGACGGCCGCAAGCTCGGCAGGCACTTCGCACTGATCCGCCCGCCGATTCCCGAGTTCACGGTCGTGGGCGGCATGATGGTCGATCGCGACGATGTCGGGCATCTGCTCAAGATGACGAAGTCGTTTTCATCGTTGCGCCATGCGGTGAAGCTGCTGGCCCGTCATGCACGCGACCGCATGAGCTGGCCGCGCGGCACGCGCCTCGTGATGGGCAACGCATTGATCGGACGACTGCTGCACTCGCTGCTCGCACGCGACGTGACGGTGCTCGTGGGCACGAGGCTCGAGGCCATGCACAAGGGTGCCGATGGCATCGACGGCATCACGCTCAGCCGCAACGGCGAGCGCAGGCGCATTGCGGTGACGGGCGGCGTGATTCTCGCGAGCGGCGGATTCAACCGGCATCCCGAGCGGCGCCGCGTGATGCTGCCGGGCGTCGATGCGCAGTGGTGTCCCGGCGCGCCCGGGCATGCGGGCAATGCGCAGGACCTGGCGCTCGCCGCCGGCGCACGCTATGGCGAAGGCGCATTGAGCCACGCGTTCTGGGCTCCGGTCTCGGTGCGCAGGCGCGCGGACGGCACGACCGCCGTGTTCCCGCACTTTCTGATGGACCGCGGCAAGCCGGGCATGATCGTCGTCGACAAGGAGGGGCGGCGCTTCCTGAACGAAAGCACGTCGTATCACCTGTTCGGCATCGCGATGCAGGAGGCGCATCGCAAGACGCCTTCGGTGCCCGCCCACCTCGTGACCGATGCGGAGGGCCTGCGCAAATACGGCCTCGGCATGGTGCGCCCGGGCGGCAAGGGACTCGCTCCGTTCCTCGCCGACGGCTATCTCGTGCAAGGCGCCACGCTCGAAGAACTCGCGTCGAAGCTCGGCATCGACGCCGCGGGCCTTGCCGACAGCGTCGCGCGCATGAACCGCTACGCCGCGACCGGCGTCGATCCGGACTTCCGGCGCGGCACGACCGACTACCAGCGCGCCAACGGCGATGCCGCATGGACAGGCAAGAATCCGTGCCTCGGGCCGATCGGTCGTGCGCCGTTCTACGCGGTGCGCCTGTACCCGGGCGACATCGGCGCGGCGACGGGCCTCGTCGCCGACGAGCACGCCCGCGTGCTGGCCCGCGACGACCAGCCGATCGCTGGCCTCTACGCATGCGGCAACGACATGCAGTCGGTGATGGGCGGCGTCTATCCCGGCCCCGGCATCACGCTCGGCCCCGGCCTCGCGTTCGCCTACCTGGCGGCGCGCCATGCGGCAGTGCGTGCGGCATCGTCGGCGGCGCCCGGGCGCGAATCGGGCGTCGCGGCACACGCCTGATCGATGGCGCCGATGAAGATCAACCAAAGCGGACGCCACGGCATGCGCACAAGCCTTGAACCGTCTGGTGAATTGCAGATGAAGCTCGAACCGATCCTCGAATGTGACGTGCTGGTGCTGGGTTCCGGCGCGGGCGGACTGTCCACCGCGGTGACGGCGGCCGCGCGCGGCTTGCGCGTGATGGTCGCGGAGAAGGAGGACGTGTTCGGCGGCACGACCGCGTGGTCGGGCGGCTGGATGTGGATTCCGCGCAATCCGCTCGCGGTGCGCGCGGGCATCGTCGAGGACATCGATGTGCCGCGCACGTATCTGCGCAACGAACTCGGCGCGCAGTTCGACGCCCGGAAGGTCGATGCCCTGCTCGAACGCGGCCCGGAGATGATCGAGTTCTTCGAGCGCAACACGTCGATGCGTTTCATCGACGGCAACCGCGTTCCCGACTTTCACACGACGCTCGGCGCGGCCACCGGCGGGCGCTCGGTCTGCGCGATGCCGTTCGACGGCCGCGAGCTCGGTCCGCTGCTCGGCAAGCTGCGCCCGCCGCTTGCGGAGATGACGATCAAGGGCATGGCGATCGGCTCGGGCCAGGACCTCGCCCATTTCTACAACGCCACGCGCTCGCTGCGCTCGGCGTGGCATGTCACGCGGCGTCTCGCCGCGTTCGCGGCCCACACGCTGCGCTACGGCCGCTCGATGCATCTCGTGAACGGCAATGCGCTGGTTGCGCGCCTGCTCAAGTCGGCGGCCGATCGCGGCGTCGATCTGCGCACGCGGGCGAAAGCGGTCGAGATCCTGCGCGACGGCCAGCGCGTGACCGGTGCGCGCGTGGAGATCGAAGGCGTGCCGCACATCGTGCGCGCGTCGCGCGGCGTGGTGCTCGCTTGCGGCGGCTATCCGCACGACGTCGCGCGCCGCGCAAGCACCTTCGCCTACACGCCCTCGGGCGGCGAACACTGGTCGGCGGCGCCTGCTTCCAATACCGGCGACGGCATCCGCATGGGCGAAGCAGCCGGCGCGCATTTCGACGCTTCGCTCGAAGCGCCGGCCGCGTGGGCACCGGTCTCGCTCGTGCCGAAACAGAAGGGCAGGCCCGATGCCGCGTTTCCTCACCTGATCGAGCGCGCGAAGCCGGGCGTGATCGCCGTGACGCGCGCGGGCAGGCGCTTCGTGAACGAGGCGTCGTCGTATCACGATTTCATGGGCGCGCTGATCGGCACGACGCCGCGAGGCGAGGAAGTGTGCGCGTGGCTCGTCTGCGATCATCGCTTTCAGCGCCGCTACGGACTCGGCTTTTCGAAGCCGTTTCCGTTCCCGACCGGGCCGTACCGGCGCTCGGGTTATCTGATGCGGGCGAACACGATCGAGGCGCTCGCCGCGCAATGCGGCATCGATTCGCGCGGCCTCGCCGATACCGTGACAACGTACAACGCGTATGCGAAAGATGGCTTCGATCCGCAGTTTCACAAAGGATCGACCCCGTACAACCGCGTGCAGGGCGATGCCCGGCACAAGCCGAACCCGTGCGTCGCGCCGCTCGCCGACGGACCGTTCTACGCCGTCAAGCTGGTGCCGGGCAGCCTCGGCACGTTCGCGGGCCTCGCCACCGACGCGCAATCGCGCGTGCTCGACGACACCCGCGCGCCGATTCCCGGCCTCTACGCGGTGGGCAACGACAGCGCGAGCATGATGGGCGGCTGCTATCCGAGCGGCGGCATCACGCTCGGCCCCGCGATGACCTTCGGCTATCTCGCGGGCCTCGCGCTCGCGGAGCCGGTCCGGCTGCAGCCGCCCGCCGACTTCTCCTCATTCAAACGTGCAAGGACAATGCAATGACTCTGTATGACGTAGTGACACTCACGGTAAGGATCGGCGCGAACGCGCAGGTCTTCGACAACATCGCCGCGAACGGCGAGCAGTCCGGCGCGAAGCTGCTCGGCTGCTGGTACTCGGATATCGGCGCGCTCGGCAAGGTGATGGTGCTGTGCGGCTTCGAATCGGAGGCTGCGCTGATTGGTGAACGGCGCCGCCTCCTGCTCGAAGGCAATCCCTTTCACTGCGGCGAGTTTGTCACCGATGTCAAGGTGGAGAGCTATTCGCTGTTCCCCTTTCTTGCGCCGGTCGAACCGGCCGAATACGGCGGCATCTACGAGATGCGCGTCTACGGCACGAAGCTCGCGAGCCTTCAGCACACGATCGACGCCTGGAAGGACGCGGTTCCCGAGCGTACGAAGCGCTCGCCGCTCGTCGGCGCGATGTATTCGCTCGACGGCACCGTGCCGCGCTTTCTGAACATCTGGCCGTACAAGAGCGTCGATGAACGCTCGCGGATTCGCGCCGAAGCCGTGAAGGACGGCATCTGGCCGCCGAAGGGCGGCCCCGCCCACCTGACGACGATGGAGTCGACGATCTGCGTGCCCGCGCCGTTCTCGCCGCTGCGCTGAACGCGGCCGGAAAAAAGGAGACGATATGGGCAAGCGGAATTCACGTGCGCTGTCGCTTTCGGCGCTGACAGTGCTCGAACTCTCGCCGCCGCAGATGGTCGAGTGCGCGGCCGAGGCGGGCTATGACTTCGTCGGCTTGCGGCTCTTGCCGGCGACGGATCACGAGGTGCGTCACGAGATCGTCGGCGATACGCCGATGAGGCGCGAAACGCTCGCGCGCCTGAGGGATACCGGCGTGCGCGTGCTCGACGCGGAGATTCTTCGCGTGAAGCCGGACACCGATGTGGCCGCGTACGCGCCGATGCTGGAAACGGCGGCGGAACTTGGCGCGCGCTACGTGCTCGTCGCGGGCAACGACCCCGACGAAGCACGCACGGCCGAGCGTCTCGCGCAGCTGTGCGATCTGGCCGCGCCGCTCGGGCTCACGCCGTCGCTCGAGCCGATGCCCTGGACCGACGCGAAGGACATCACGCAGGCCGCGCGCATCGTGAAGGCGGCGGGGCGGAGGAATACGGGCCTCATCGTGGATCCGATCCACTTCGACCGGGCGCGTTCTTCGACGGAGGAACTGCGCGCGTTGCCGCGCGAATACTTCGGCTACGTGCAGTTCTGCGACGCTCCCGCCGAACGTCCCGCAGATCTGGACACGCTGCTGTATCAGGCGCGCTGCGAGCGGATGATTCCGGGCGAGGGCGGCCTCGATCTTGGAGGGATTCTGCGCGCGCTGCCCGACGATCTGCCGATCAGCATCGAGGTGCCGATGCAGGAATGGGCGAAGACCGCGGGCGCGGTCGAGCGCGCCCGCAGGCTTCGTGAAGCGACGCTCGCCGTGCTGGAGCGAACGTACGCGCTCTGAGTCAGCTGAGTCAGTTGACTCAGTTGAGAAGCAGGTTCACGCGCGGCTCACGCGTGCTGCGCGAAATACTGCTTCACGGCCGAGACGAACGTATCGATATCGGCGCGCGTGAGGTCGAGGTGCGTGACGAAGCGCGACGCATAGAGCATCTGCGTGAGGATGCCGCGCTCCTTGAGCGACGCTTCGAGCGGCGCGCAATGCGCTTGCGGAAACTGCGCGAACACCATGTTGGTGGCCTGCGACTCGACCTTGACCTGCTCGATCTGCGCGAGCCCGTTCGCGAGGTGCGCCGCGTTCGCGTGATCCTCCGCCAGACGCTCGACGTTGTGATCGAGCGCATACAGGCATGCGGCGGCCAGCACGCCCGACTGCCGCATGCCCCCGCCCAGCACCTTGCGCCAGCGGTGCGCGCTTTCAATCAGCGCCTGGCTGCCGACCAGCACCGAGCCGACCGGTGCCCCGAGCCCCTTGGAGAAGCAGATCGAAATCGAATCGAAAGGCGCGCACAGCGCGGCGATCGGTTTTTCCGAGGCGACGGCCGCGTTGCAGACACGCGCGCCGTCGAGATGCGTGGCGAGGCCGCGGCTTCGCGCAAGCTGAACTGCCTCGTCGACGTAGCCCGCCGGCAGCACCTTGCCGCCGATGGTGTTTTCCAGCGCAAGCAGCCGCGTGCGGGCGAAGTGGTTGTCGATCGGCTTGATCGCGGCGGCGATTTTCGCGAGCGGCAGCGTGCCGTCCGGGGCGTTTTCGAGCGGTTGCGGCTGGATGCTGCCGAGCACCGCCGCGCCGCCGCCCTCGTATTTGTAGGTGTGCGCGAGCTGTCCGACGATGTATTCGTCGCCGCGCGCGCAATGCGCCATCAGCGCCGCGAGGTTGCTCTGCGTGCCGCTCGGAAAGAAGAGACCCGCTTCCTTGCCGGCGCGCTCGGCGACAGTTGACTGCAGGCGCAATACGGTCGGGTCGTCGCCCCAGACGTCGTCGCCTGTCTCGGCGTCCAGCATCGCTGCGAGCATCGCGCGGCTCGGACGGGTGACGGTATCGCTGCGTAAATCGATCATGTGAGCTTCCTGCGTGGATTGTCGATGCGCCGCAGGGCCTCGAACGCGCCGCGCGGCATCCCGGATGATGAATCCGGGGAAGTATATCCACTTCCACGCGGCGCGTTGTTTCGCGCAGGAAGGAATGCCGTGACGCGGCGCGACTGACGGTGAACGGCTATGGTTCGCAGCGGTCGCGTGCGGTGGGCGCCTGCGCGGCGTTCAGGTCGAAGTCGGCCTCGCGCAGACCGTCGGGACTCAGCGCGACCCAGTGCAGCTGCGTCGGCGAACGCACGAGCCCGAGACTGCCCTCATAGGTCCACGCGACAGGCGACGGCTGCGTGGCAGCCAGCCCGATCGACGACGCGCTCAGCTTGAGGTGCAGCAGGCGCCCGTCCTGCGACGGCGTGAACGCGCGCTCGCCGATCACCGCGATGCCGGCTTCACGCACGGAGGCCGGCATGCAGGCGAGCGTCGCGACGGTCGCGCCGTTCCGATCGAGCAGCTGCGCGAAGCCCGTGCCGTTCGCGTCGCTGCCGACCACGATGAAGCGATCGATCGACGGCACGTACGCGGCCGAATACGTGTAGTACTGCAGGTGCGATGCGATCACGCGCGCTTCCCCGAGCGTGCCGCTCGCGGGATCGAAGACGGCCGCCTTGAGCCGCGCATGCGTCGCGCCGTCGACGTATTGCTGCCAGACGAGCAGAGCGCGCGAGGAGGATGCCGCGATCATCGGCCACCATTCGCGCACGCGCGGCGCGACATCGACCGACTGCAGCAGCTTGCCGTTCGAATCGTACGTCTTCACGTACACGCCGTTGCCGGTGCCGAGGTTGCCGACACCGCCGCCGTCGATCCAGTCGTCCGAGTAGAACACGACGAAGCGCTTGCCCACCGCGGCCACGTGCCCCGAATGGCCGCCGGAGCGCACGTCCTGCGGATACGCGCGCACCGGCTGCAACGCGCGCGTATAGACGCCGTAGCGCTGGCTCACCGAGTTCGGCGTGTTCCATCCGTCCTCGAACGAGAGCATGATGTTGCCCGCTTCGTTCTGCGCGACCGACACCGGTTCCTGTGCCTCGGGACGGCGTATGAAGACGCGCGGCGTGCCGAGCTTCGGCTGCGACGGCGACCAGCGCGCGACATACACGTCGTGCGTCCAGTTGCGATCGCGGCCCGCGCCGCGCGGCGGCAGGCCCGAGCTGCTGAAGAACACCTGCGTGGTGCCGTCGGGGCGCTGTGCGGCCCCGATGCCGTGCATGTACGCGCGCAGGTCGCCGGCCGGCACGCGCGTGCGCGCCGCATCCGCGGGGTCCGCGGGAGTGGCGGCGCGGACCGGCGAAGCACCGGCCCACGCCACCGCCGCCGCCATGGCCAGGATCGCGAACGTCATGCGCATGCGCACGCTCCGGTCTCGCGTGGCTCGCGCATCGCGGCGCTCGAACGGACAGCGGTTTTCTGCATGATGCGTCTCCTCCAGGGTGGCGAAGCTCAGGCCGCCTGCCGTACGGCTTCGGGCACCGAGATGACGTGCGAGATCAGGCCGTCGTCATCGTGATAGGCGACGAGACGCCGCCCCGCATCGACATCGAGCGCGATGCCGTGCGGCGCTTCGAGCGCGAGGGGTTCGGCCATCATCGGCATGGCGCGCACGCGATTGCTTCGGCCCTGATCCACCTGTCGCCCGATGGTCCAGAGGATCAGCGCGCCGCCCACGGTCGCGATGCCGAGGAGGCTCGGCATCAGCGCCTCCAGGGAGAGTTCGCCGGGGCTTGCGTTGGTGAGGCACCAGCGCATGTAGTACGCCGCGAGGAGCCACATGGAGAGCACCAGCACCGGCCGCGCAAGCCGATACCACGCGACGTATCGCACCGCCTGCCAATGACTGTTCTGCGCCTTGAATTGCTCGACGGTCTGCTTCGATACATCGATGATCGGGAAAGTCATTTTTATTGGTCTCCTGTCAGGAACGTGCTTCTAGTTGGACTGCTTCGAGTTGACCTGCATGCTGCGACTGAATTGCCTGTTGCGGTGAAGCGGAGCCGTCGAGCGTGTCGGTGCCCGCACGGATGCCGCGATCCGGGCTCACCCAGCGGGCACGCGAGCGGCGCCGCTGAGCGATGACGCCAGGCAGTGCGATCACCGATGCGATCATGCTGATGGCCCAGAACGCGACCGGGTACCAGACCGTGTCGAGGAAATAGCGCAGCAGGTTCGTGTCGTAGCGGCGATCGATCACGCAGCCGACCAGAATCTGCATGCAGCAGGTCGCGAAGAGGAACACGCCCGCGCCGCGCGGCACGGCGGCGAAGCGCCATTCCTCGGGCAGCGTGAAGGCCGCGGTGCAAAGCATCATCACGAGCGTGAAGAGCATGCAGTAGGCCCACACGATGCTGATCGCGTATTCGATGAAGATCGGCCACATCATCAGCTTGCGGCGCGTCACCACTTCGACCGCATATTTGAGCAGCACCTGGATGCCGCCCTTCGCCCAGCGCAGCCGCTGCTTGTAGAGGCCGCGGAACGTCTCGGGCATCAGGATCCAGCTGAGCGCGCGCGGCTCGAAATGGATCTGCCAGCCGCCCACCTGCAGCTTCCAGCTGATGTCGATGTCCTCGGTCAGCATGTCCGAGCTCCAGTAGCCCACTTCGCGCAGCGCGCTCTTGCGGAACATGGAGACCACGCCGGATACGGTCAGGAGCCGTCCATACATCTGTTGCGTGCGCTTGATGAGTCCGACGATCGACGAGAACTCGCCCACCTGCATGCGCCCGAGCAGCGACGTGCGCGTGCGGATGCGCGGGTTGCCCGTGACCGCGCCGACGCTCGGGTCGTCCTGGAAGTGCCGCAGCATCCATCCGAGCGCCTGCGGGTCCAGCAGCGAATCGCCGTCGATGCACATCAGGAACTCGGCGTCGGTGAGCATGGCGGCGGTCGTGAGGCCGATCGCCTTGCCCTCGTTCTGGTTCTGGTGAATCACGACCAGCTTCGGATACGCGTCGACGAGCTCGTTGAGGATCTCGCCGGTCGCATCGCGGCTGCCGTCGTTGACGGCGATGATGTTGTAGTTCGGATAGTCGAGCTTGTCGAGGCAGGCGATCACCTCGCGCACGTTGTCCGCCTCGTTGTAGCACGGCACCACGACCGACACCTTCGGATACTCGCGCAGCGGGTCGGCTGCGGTCTTGCCGCGGTCCTTCCGCTCGATCAGCACGAAATGCAGGATGCCGCCGACCATCCACAGATAGGCCATCAGCAGCGGGTAGTAAAAGACAAAGTTCGATATCACGCCCATCACGTTTTTCATTTGATCTCTCGTATATTGTTCTTGTGGTGCTGTCAGACGAGCATCCCCTGCTTGAGCCGCACCGCGTTCTGTATCGACATCACGTCGCGCAGTACGGTGGTGTCGGGCCGGTTGGCGAGGAAGTCGTCGGGCGTGTAGCCGAGATGGACCACGCCGTCCGCGTTCAGGCGCTTCATCTGCTCGCGCAGCACTTCGGTCGCGACGTGCTGTTGTGTGGCCGCATCCACCGTCTGCAATTCGAAGACCGTTTTCGCACGCGCACCGGGGTGCGCCGCCACCGCGCGAGAAAGCTTGTCGAGCCATGCCGCCGAGACCTTTTCGCCGGGCTCAGTGGGCCATGCGGAGAGCGCGACGAAGTCGTAGCTCGCGACGAAGGCGTCGAGGCTCTGCGCGAGCATCGCGTCGGAGTCGGCGTTGAGCACGGCATCGGCGGGCAGGCTGCGCGCGGTGAGCACGTTGCCGCCGCCCTGGTACTCGCGCACCAGTTGCGCAAGCTCCTGGGTGAATGCGATCAGGTGATCGGTCTTGCCGCGCGACCAGCGCTTCATCGAGTCCGGCGACGCGTGGATCTGCGCGATGTCCGCGGGCAGGCCCCAGCTCGCATACGTGGCAAGCGCGGGGGCGCTCGCGTCCTCGTACTGGCCGAGCGTCGCGTCTTCGTCGAAGACGACGCCGTTGAAGCTCGCGTACTTCGTCAGGTCGTCGTAGATCTCGCGGATCACGCCGCGCGCCTGGCTGTCGAAGGGGCTCAGGCGCCGCACGTTCGCGGCACCTGCGCGAGCTTCCGGGGGCGCCACCGATCTGACGACGTTCCCCGCCGCCGTGTGCCCGGCGGGCAGCGCGAAGGCGAGGAGCGGCATGCGCGCATACACCTGCACGCCGGCGCGCGTGATCAGCTGCCACGCCACGCGATTGAACAGGTCGGCGCGCATCGGCATGTGCCGGCTCGGGAAATACAGCGCCTGCGCGACGCCGGTGCCGTCCGGGTCGGAGTAGGCGCGCAGGTAGACCGACTTCGGCTCGAGTTCCTTGATGCGGTCGAGCAGCTTCGAGAGTTTTTCTTCGCGCCTGGCGGGCTCGACGTCGTACACATCGTCGAGCGAGACGTTCACCACGCGCTCGACAGGATTGCGCTCGCCGCGATACGACGACTCCGAGCGGAACTGGCCGATCATCGTGCCGACATCCCAGTCGTACGAGACGAGGAGACGCCGGATTTTCGTGAGCGGCACATCGGGCGTGTTCGGGCCGTCGTCGAGCGTGAAGTGCACGCCCATGCCGAGCTGCTGCGACGCGCGGATCAGCGCCGCGTTGTACATGCCGTAGGGCCATACGGCCGAGCGTACGCTGACGCCGGTCTGCTGGCGGATCAGGTCCACGCTCTGCTTCAGGTCGCCATGGATGCGCGCGTGATATTCCTCGTCGGTTTCGTAACGCTTGAGCGGTTCGAGATACAGGTGCGCGCTCGCGGCCGGCAGCTCGTTGCCCTGCGGATTCGCGAGGGCGCCGTGATGCATGTCGTGCGTATGCGACGCGAGTTCGACGAGCCCCGACTGGGCCATCTCGCGCAGATCGTCCCAGCTCATGAAGTAGTCGGGCGGCATCACCGACTTGTGGCTGATGCGCACCGGCTGGCCGCGCGGCGTGTCGGTCCAGCGCGTGACCACGCCGACGAGCCCCGGATAGCCGTACTGCTTGAGCAGCGGAAACACCTTCGTGTACTGGCTCTTGTAGGCGTCGTCGAAGGTGAGGAGGATCGCGCGCTGCGGCAGGCGCGGTCCGCCGTTGCGCGAGGCGATGATCTGGTCGACGCTCACCGGGCGGAAGTCCTTCGCCTTGATCCAAGCGAAGATCGTGTTGAGCGTGGCGGTGCTGATCGCGCAGGTGTCCGCGACGGTCGAGAGATCGGCGCGCAGGTCGTCGCGCACGTCGTGGATCGCGATTACGCGGAAGGTCTTGCCGTCGTCCTTGTCGGGCGGCGGCAGGAGGTCGAGACTGATCGCCGCCTGGGCAGCGGGAGCGGCGGAGAGCGCCGCGGCGAAGCTGAGGAAGCGC
The DNA here is from genome assembly GCF_000698595.1 of Caballeronia glathei. Taxonomy (GTDB): domain Bacteria; phylum Pseudomonadota; class Gammaproteobacteria; order Burkholderiales; family Burkholderiaceae; genus Caballeronia; species Caballeronia glathei. The sequence continues at coordinate 143,450 of NZ_JFHC01000003.1, forward strand.
CGACGATTGAGCTTGTCCATGATGGCCTAGAGCGGAATGTTGAGGTTCAGGTAGATGAGCTTGCTGTACTCGCGCGTGTGGTCCTGGCGCTGGCTCGACATGCCGATGCCGTACGCGAGCGCCGCCTTGGTGCCGAACTGCCACTGCTGTTCGAGCCGCACTTCCCACAGCCCGCTGTTGCCGATGTCCGTTTGCCGGTAGGCGCCGACGGTGCCGTACACGCGCTGGCTGAAGGACTTGTCCACTTCGCGCCACGGCGTCCACTGATACATCGCCGTCACCTGCGCGGTGATGTCGCGGTGCGGGTTGAAGTACTCCGTGTTCGCCACGGTGTTGCCGTTCGTGTTGAGGTCGACCCACATGGAGACCTCGTGGCGCGGCGACTGGAAGAGGCGCTCATACCACGTCGCGTTCCATTGCTGGTGCAGGTTGTCGTCGCTGTAGCGCGACACGCCGTAGCCCAGGTCGAAGTACCGGTAGTCGTCGAAGCGATAGCGCGCGGCGGCGCTCGCGGTGCGGCCCGTGATGCCGGCCTGATACGCCTTCCACGGCAGCGCGTTGTCGCTCGTGTCGACGCCGGTGGAGAATTTCCAGTGGTCGTCCGGTTCGAAGGCGAGCGTGCCCGCGAAGCCGGTGCGCGCCTGCGGGCCTGTCGAGTGGTTCACCTCGGCGGCCGCATCCCAGCCGTAGTAGCGGAAGTCGCCGCCGACGCCGTTGCGCACGCGGCTCACGCTCTCGCCGTCACCGGTGTCTGCGCGGCCGCTGAACTGATGGGCGAACACGCGCCAGTACTGCGCGATCGGCTGCGAGTAGAGCTGCGTGTCGATGCCCCAGTTGTTGTCCGCGAGCACCGAGTTGCCTTTCTGCCCGTTGCCTGCAACGATCAGCTGCGGGCTCTGGTACACGCCGAATTCGCGATCGAACTTGTTCACCGAGCCGCTTTCGGGAAAGCGGTCGCCGAAGGTGGCATTGACCTCGGCCGCGCGGTCGTACTGGTACAGCTCGAGCGAGGTCTTGCCCAGGCCCGCGAGCGTCTCGACATCGCCGGGGTGATCGACGAGCGTGCCTTCATAGAGCTTTTGCGCATCGTGCGGGCGCTGGCGCACGAGCGCCGCGTCGGAGCGCGCGCTGATGAGCGACGGATCGAACGGCGCGTCGTGATGCAGCGAATCGAGCGCCTCGACGCCTTCGCGCGTGCGGTTCGTGTAGAGCAGGTACTGCGCCTGCAGCTTCTTCACGCGGCCATAGTCTTCGCTCAGGTCTTCCGGATGTTCGGCGAGGTCGGCGTACATCGGCGTGCTCTTCGCGGTCACTTCCAGGAACTTCTGCGCGTCTTCGTAGCGCCCCTGGTCGAGGTAGGCGAAGAAGAGTCCCTCCTGCACGTCGATCCGCCTGAGCGCATGCGGTTCGAGCGTCGGCAGCAGGGGTTCGTTCGGCGTGGTGAGCGCGAGCTCGAACGCAGCGGCGGCTTGCTTCGGGCGGTCGATATAGGTGTACGCCTCGCCGGCTGCCGCGTACGTATGCGCGGGCAACGGCTCGATCGAGAGCGAGAGCGTCTCGTACAGCGCACACGCTTCCCGCATGCGGCCGAGCCCCTGCAGGGCGGCAACGCGCTCCGCCAGCATCGAGCGGCGCACATCCGCGTAGTCGTCGCTTTCGGGGATGCGCGTGAGCATGTCGTCGATGTGGCGCAGCGCGAGCCAGGTCTGCGAGAGGCGGTCCGCATCGTTCGACGCGAGCGCCTGCTGGCGGCCCCAGCGCACTTCGGTCGAGACGCCGAGCGCCTCGATCTGCAGCATGTCCTTGACGGAGAACGCATCGGGGCGCTTGCGCGCATCCTCGAGCGCGGTTTGCGGCGATCCGGCCGTCGCCTGTTCGAAGATGCGCCGACGGTATTCGTCGCGGTCGGTGCGCACCGCGCCCTCGCCTGCCTTGCCCGTGGATGCGGGCGGCGTCGTCTGTGCGATGACGCACTGCTCCGACGCGAGCATGACGAGCAGCAGTGCGGTGGCTTTGAGTGCGGTGTTCCTCGTACGGCTATGGCGTTTTTTTTTCATGTTCCCTCTCTCATGGGAGGTGTTGCTGCGTTGCGGACAAAAGGAGTCCCCGGCGCCTGGCGATCCCGAATCGCGGCGTCCAAGTGAAATGACTGCTGGTTTTCCCGTTCGGCGCGTGCACGTGTTGCCACGGCTCACGCCTGAATTGGTTTCGGGCACGCGCAGGCCATGCGGGAAGCCGCCGGTTGCCCGGCTCACTCGCACGAACGTCGCATGCTCGATGTGGAATGCAGTGAGTCCTCAATGCGCCGGTGATTCGGATGCGCTCGACCGATGCCGCTGCTCATCGATCGGACGTTCGGAACCTCGACGCTTGCTGAAGCCCTGCTCCCCGACTTTCTGATGCCTGTTGGTCACGCTCTTCTTTTCGCGAGGCACGATATTGCCAATACGCCATGGCCCCGGACTTTCTGACGACTCGCGTTTCGCATCGCATGTTGCTTATGGCTTATTGCGACGCAACGAAAACCGTTCGACCGGATTGTCTGCATTTACCGCGAACGACTATGTACGAAAGGCCACCCTTCGGCGTAACGAGTCGCATGGCGAAATTGCGGCAGGTACACAGCCGCGTCACAGAGAGACGCTCGCAGCCGCCGTGTCGCCGATTCGCTACACTGGGCGCTTCATGCGTCGAGGGAGCGTCCGATGGCAACCCGGAAAGGAAGCGGCAAGACGGCACGGATTCGAGTCGGTATCGGCGGCTGGACGTTCGAGCCGTGGCGGGGGACGTTCTATCCGGAAGGGCTCGCGCAGAAGCGCGAACTCGAACATGCAAGCCGCATGCTGACCACGATCGAGGTCAACGGCACCTTCTACGGATCGCAGAAGCCCGCCACCTTCATGAAATGGCACGACGAGACGCCCGACGATTTCGTGTTCTCGCTGAAGGCGCCGCGCTTTGCGACCAACCGGCGCGAGCTTGCTTCGGCGGGTGAATCGGTCGAGCGCTTCTTTGCGAGCGGCGTGCTCGAACTGAAGGACAAGCTCGGCCCGGTCAACTGGCAGTTCGCGCCGACCAAGCAGTTCGACGCCGACGACTTCGGCGCATTTCTCGCATTGCTGCCGAAGCGTGTCGAAGGACGCGCGATCCGCCATGCGGTCGAAGTGCGGCACGAGAGCTTTCGCGACGCGGCATTCGTTGCGCTCGCGCGCAAGCACGGGGTCGCAATCGTTGTCGCGGGGGATTCGAAGTATCCGCAGATCGCGGACCTGACCGCGCCGTTCGTGTATGCGCGGATCATGGGCACGAGCGAGACGCATGCGCAGGGATATTCCCGCAAGGCGCTCGATCTCTGGACCGGGCGCGCGCGCACGTGGGCGGCGGGCGGCATGCCGGAGGGTCTCGATGCGTTCGGCAAGCCCGCCACGGAGACGGCGCGCGACGTCTTCCTGTACGTGATCAGCGGCCACAAGGCGCACAACCCGGCCGCCGCCATGGCGCTGATCGAGCGGCTCGAGGCGTAGCCGCCGCCCCGGCGGGGCGGCGCTCCGGGCACCTTGCCATGACATGGCGCGACATAATTCCTGCGTAGTGTTTGCACCGGCGTTCACCCATACTCCATTCCGTCGCCAGCGTAGCAAGAAGCGCCGGCAACAGTCGAAGTCGCCGATGAGCAGCGGTTCCGCGTTCGCACAGTCACAGTCATCGGACGACAGGTTGAGTCAACGAAGGCACATCGGTGCCGATGACAGGGTGAACATGTTTACTTCATTGGGTTTCTCGGGTCGCAAGGGCATTCTTCGCGCAACGGCAGCGCTGGCTTTCTGCGCAGCGCTCACCGGGTGCGCCGGCGGCATCACCAACGCGAGCCAGTATTCGGCCGCGCCGGACATCCGGCCGGACAACATCTATGTCTACACGTTCGACAGCTCGCCCGACGAGGTGAAGCTCGACAGCGGCATGATGCAGAAGCTGAAATCGCGGATCGACGGCACGTCGGCGGCTGACCAGCAGTCGCAGCAGGCCGTCGCGGTGCGTGAAGAGGTGGCGAACGAAATCGTGACCCAGTTGCAGTCGATGGGCCTGCGCGCGATCCGCTCCGACATCCCCGCGCCCACCGACCAGAACGTGCTGATCGTGGAGGGCCACTTCGACACGATCGATTCGGGCAATCGCAGGCGGCGCACGCTGATCGGCATGGGCGCGGGGGAGAGCCGGGTCACGACCTCGGTGCAGTTGCTCTACAAGCCGGCGGGCGGCGTGCCGCGGCTCGTGCAGAGCTTCGATGCCACCGGCGACAGCGGGAAGATGCCGGGCGTCGCGGAGACGGCGGGTGTAGGGGCAGTGGCGGGACATGTCGCGGTGTCGGCGGCGGCGGGCGGCGGCTTGCATGCGGTGTCGGAATCGAAGCACGACGTCGTGTCGTCGGACGCGAAGCGGCTCGCCGATTCCATCGCGAAGCAGGTGGCCGAGATCGGCGTGTCCGAGGGCTGGATGTCGAGCGGACGCATCAAGGGCTGAGCGGCCCCGCGCGATGCGACGTCGCGCGCCGCTAGAAGGATGCGCAGGCGACGCTCCGCACCCGGAGCACCGCCTCCTGAGTGAAACGCGCCTTGTACTCCGCGCCGATGGCGCGCACGGCGGCCTCGCTGGTTTGGTCGTCGGGGTGCACGACGCTCAGCACGTACGAACCCTCGCGGACCATGGCGCCGTCGGCGTCCCGCCATTGCCCCGACGCCTCCCAGACGGTCAGTCCCGAAGGAAAGCGTGGCGTGACCGAGGTTCGGAGAAACGCCGACCACTCCTCGGCCGAGACGATTCCGGAAGCCCGGCTGGTGCCGAAGTACATCAGGTCGTGGATGCTGCGCGCTTCGCCGGGCCTGCATGCGGGTTCGGGCTCGGACTGGTGCTCGTGCATGGCGGCGCAGCCCGTCGCGGCCAGCATGAACGCGAGGGCCGCGGCGGCGCTGAAGCGGGACATGGACGGCAAGAGGTTCATCCTGTGGTAATCCGCGAACTGCGCAGAGCGCTATCGGCGGATTATAGGAGCGAAGCCGTCTGGACTGCGTTATCGCGCGCCCGGCCCCGCCCGCCCGGCGATCGCGCGGCACGCGTCCTTCAGCGGCGTCACATAGGTTTCGAGCGGTGTCGCGCACTTTCTGAAGAGCGGAATGCTGATGCTCACGCACGCGAGCGGCCGGCCGTTCGAATCGAGAATCGCGCTGCCGTAGCAGAAGATCTGCGCCTCGTTCTCCTCGCGGTCCTCCGCATAGCCGCGCTCGCGCGTGGCGTCGAGCTCGGCGTCGAGCGCGTCGCGTGCGGTGATCGTGTTCGGCGTGAAGCGCTCGAAGGTCAGGCCGCGCAGCAGCGCGTCGCGATCCGCGCGGGGCAGCGCGGACAGGTACGCCTTGCCGACCGAGCTCGAATAGAGCGTCACGCGCGTTCCGATGCGCGATGCCATGCGCACCGCATGCGGGCTTTCGAGCTTCTCGATGTAGACCATCTCCGAGCCGCTGCGCACGGCGAGGTGCACGGTTTCCTGCGTGACGTCGCGCAGCGTCTGCAGCGCTTCCGTTGCCGCGATGCGCAGGTCGGAGCGCTCCCAGCTGCGGCTCGCGAGCGACATCAGGCGCGGACCGAGCGCATAGGAGGCACCATGCCGCGTTTCGACGACGAGCCCCTCGGCGATCAGCGCCCCGACGATGCGGTACACCGTCGGGCGCGGGTAGCCCGTCAGCGCGGCGAGTTGCGCGATGGTCGGTGCGTCGGCGGCGTCGGCGATCAGTTGCAGGACCGCCATGAACTTCGAGAACGCGGCGGTGCCGGTGGCCTTGGCGTCGGGAGCGATGAGATCGGAGGGTGCGGGCATGAGCGTCGGAGAAGGCATGCGCGAACTTGCGCGAAAAGGAGGCGCGAATGCCGGTGTATCTGCAATGCCCGATTATAGCGACGCGGCGCGCTCTCCTTTCGTGTCAGGCCACCAGGTAGCCGCCGTCGACGGGTACGATCGCGCCCGTCATGAACGCCGCCGCCGGTGAGCACAGGAACGCGACCACCTGCGCCACGTCCTCGGGCTGGCCCCAGCGCTTCATCGGCGTGCGTTCCAGGATGGTTTGCGAGCGGCCGTCGTCGTCCTGCAGGGCTTGCGTGAGCGGCGTCGCGATCCAGCCGGGCGCGACCGCGTTCACGCGAATGCCGTCGGCCGCGTACGCAATGGCAAGCGACTTCGTGAGCTGCGCGACGCCGCCCTTGCTCGCGCTGTAGGCGGGCACGAGCCCGCCGCCGAAGAAACTCAGCATCGACGCCGTGTTCACGATCGCGCCGCCGCTCGCCTTCAGGCGCTCGCGCGCCGCCGCGCACATGCGCATCGTGCCGCTCAGGTTCACGGCGAGCACGCGCTCGAACACGTCGATGTCGTGCTCGTCGCCGCGCCGGATCATGCCCGCGCAGTTCACGAGCACGTCGAGCGTATCGACGCGCCCGACGAGCGCCGCCACGCTCGCTTCGTCGGCGACGTCGAGCGGCGCGACCTCCACGCCGTGCCCGAGCGCCTCGCGCTGCGCCTCGGTCGGCGCGATGCCCGCCGCGATCACGCGCGCGCCGAGCGCCGCGAACTGCTGCGCGATGCCCGCGCCGATGCCCTGCGTGCCGCCGGTCACGAGAACGGTCTTGCCTTTGAACAGATCAGCCTGAAAAGTCATGTCGGGTATGAAAAGTTAAACGGCGGGCACGGCGGATGCGCTGTGCTCCGAGTCCTGAATCGGCATGCGCACGACGAACATGTAGACGAGCGCGGCGGCGAACGCGACGCCCGCGCTGATCAGGAACGCGTTGACGAACGAGTGCGTCTTGTCGACCACGAGGCCGGTGATGAACGGCGCGAACGAGCCGCCGAAATAGCCGCCGAAGTTCTGGATGCTGCCAAGCGAGGCCACCATGTGGCGCGGCGCCGCCACGCTCACGAGCGCCCACGCGGCCCCGCTCGCGAGGTTGACGAAGTACATTGCCGCGGACAGGTACACGATCGCGAGCGTGAGGTTCGGCGTGAATGCGGCGGGCACGGTGAAGAGCGCCGCGCCGATCAGGCCGGTGCAGATCGGCCACTTGCGGCTTCGGATCGGCGCGACGCCGCGCGCCATGAGGCCGTCCGCGACGAAGCCGCTCGACAGCATGCCGAGCGTGCCGAACAGATAGGGAATCGAGACGATCCAGCCGGTCTTTGCGATCGTCAGATGGCGTTCGTGTTCGAGATAGGCGGGCAGCCACGTGAGATACAGCCACACCATGTAGATCACGCCCATGAAGCCGAAGATCATGCCCCAGGTCGTCGCCTTGCCGAAGAGGCCGCGCCATTCCGCGAAGCTCATCTGGCGCTCGGCGCGCTGTTGCGGTTCGCCTTCGGTGAGATGCGACACTTCCTGCGCGTCGAGCGGCACATCGGCGCGGTTGCGATACACGATGTACCAGCCGATCGCCACCGCGATGCCGAGCACGCCCATGATGACGAACATGTAGCGCCAGCCGAACACGAGCAGGAGCGCCGTGAGGATCGGCGGCGCGAGGGCCGGACCGATGGTCGAGGAGGTCGTGAAGATGCCGGTCGGCCGGCCGCGCTCGCGCAGCGCGAACCATTCGCTCACCACCTTCGCGCCCGCGGGAAACTGCGGCGCCTCGCCGATGCCGAGCGCGATGCGCGCGATGAGGAACTGGTGCAGGGTCGTGACGAACCCGCCGAACAGCTGCGCGACCGACCACACGAACATGCCGAGCCCGAGCATCACGCGGGCGCCGAAGCGGTCGAGCATCACGCCGACCGGCAATTGCGAGAACGCGTACGCGAACGAAAACGCCGAGAGCAGCAGGCCCATCTGCGAGGCGGAAAGCCCCAGCTCCTGGCTGACCGAATGATTGGCGATCGACAGCGTGCTGCGGTCGAGATAGTTCACGATTCCCGCCAGCGTGAGGAACGTGAGTGCGACCCATTGAATGCGCTTGAGGCGCGGGGACTTTGCCTGCATGGTGTCTCCTCCGGTGCTCTTTCGAGTCTCAATGGAAGGTGTTGTCTGTTTTAACGCGATGCGGGTGCTGCCGTGGATGTGTCAGCGGATGAACTGATCGACGAAATCCGCGCCGAGGCCGACCTCCGTGAAGTGTGTGCGGCACATGTCGACCTTGGTGAAGACGTCTTCGTAGCCGGTGAACTGGCCGTAGGGATCGCAGTAATACATCACGCCGTTGACCTGGAAATACGTGATCATTTCCTCCACGTCTTCCGGCACGTAGAGCGTGTGCGTCTCGCCGGGCGGCTCGAACACGTAGCTGCCTTCGGTGGCGATCCAGTCGTGCTCCAGGTAGCGCCATCTGCCCTTGAGCACCATGCCGTGCACCGCCTGCGGATGACGGTGGCGCGACAGCACGCCGGACTTGCGCACGCGCAGCAGGTTCATCCAGTAGCCCGTCGAGACGTTCAGGCACAGCGGCCGGAACCAGACGTTCTCGGCTTGCGGCACCCAGAGGCGCTCGTCGGTGGGAATCGCGTTCTGAACGACGATCTCCTTCGCCGCCTCGGGAGGGTTGGGAAACTGGTAGGGCGTCATGGCGTCCGCAGCGGGGTTGGGCGCTGTCATCGCGTCTCCTTTGTCCATATTGTGGATCAATAAGTCGTATTGTGGACAAATCTTCCGCGCGTATCGGATTGGTGTCAAGACGATATTTCGCATCGATTCTTGAGGCTATCGGCAATGGCCGGGCACGCACGCCGGTCGTTTTAATGCGCCCCTAAGCGAAGGCAGGGAGTTGCGGCAGCTGTTTCGTACTTTTCTCAATGACATTCCGTGGCGCTTTGCGTACAGAGGAACGTTCGATTCTTCGGAGGAATACCGCCTTGAAGACCTACGGAAGTGTCAATGCCCGGCCATGCGGTCAGGTCCTTTGCACTGAGTCGGACCTCGATTACCTCGTTAACTGGCAGTCGCCAGACGGACAGCCTGACCACGTTCGCACGGCCCGCGAACTGCCAGACGGCGCAGGTGGGCAAACGAGCAACGGCGAAGGAGCGGGGAATGACTGATATCCGGTGCGCCCTGCTGGATGGCGACAGGACCACTACGGGAGGCGTGCTCATAGGCACGGACAACTCGACTCACCACGGCACGCGCATGGCGGTGCGGGGCGACTTTGCGACATGCCCCGCGTGCAAAACAGGTGGACTGGTCTTCAATGACTGTGATCCCAGCTTCACACTCATGGGGAAGGACATTCTCGTTGAAGGTGCTCGCGTCCACTGCAAATGTCCTACCAAGCCACGGGTGCTCGCCTCACAGAATATATTCACGATTCAAGTGAACAGGGGCGGTAGTCACGCGTTGATGCAGCCATTGTTCGGTCCGTCTGACAATGGCGCGCAATCATCGAACGAATCGGACGAAGTCATCGAGCAATATTTCGAACTCGTCGACGCAAAGACAGGAAGACCAGAGGAAGGCTACCGACACGACCTCTTCTGCGACGGCCGTCGTGTCAACCAAGACGCCAGCTTTGGCGGGCGCAGCGCTGTGGTGGGTGGGCGCGTCGCGATGAGCATTGTGTTGTGGCTGGACAAATCCCGGGGGGTTTCGCATGACGGATCCCCTGAAGGCGTCTCTCCTCACTTCTGAAGAGCGATTGCTCGCCGCCATTGTGTATGGCGAATCATCCACGCTCGACCAATATGAAGAAATGGCAGCGCTCGCAAGCGTTATGGTGCGTCAGATGAAGTCGCGCGGGTATTGGACCATCGAAGCCTTCACCTCGAAAGATAGAAACTTTTCCTTCGTGCGTACGGACGGCAATGCACGCTACGCGAGGCTCATGAGGGCATCGGAAACGGACATCGCAAGAAGCACCGCAATGTCCGACGCGGTGAATGCAGCACGGAACGCCTTCGCGGGCGGTCCGGACTACTCCAAGGGAGCGTACTTCTGGGACGGCGCCGATATCAAATCGAACTACGCCCGGCACGCCAAGGTTAGATCGGGAATCCACATCAGTGACCCTGCCCACAACGTCCATGGAATAAGCGATTCCGGGACGACGAGGATTCTCTACAGGACGGTCAGGAAGCGGGTGAATGGACGATCAGGACCGAGCAACTCGAAATGGGACGATATTTGTGGGTGTATGAATCTACGGCTGGCATCGGGGGAACAATTTTCTGGTGCTATGGGCGCGACTGGCTTCGAGTTACCCGAGCAAAGGAATACAAATGATGCGTCCGATTATTTTCATGGCTTTATGGGCGCTATGCCTGATGGCCCGAGCAGAGCGTCCATCCGAAGCGGTCATGGACAGTTGCCTCTTGTTCGACAAGGCGGCACCATCGATCAGCGTGACCCGGTTTGAAGGACCCGAGATACTCGTGGACGAGCACTCTGTTCCGGGCTATGAAATCTTCACTCCGACGGCCAGGAGCGTCGCGGTCAAGGTGGGATACGCCACGAGCAAACGTGGCAGCAACGACTTCGTATTTGCCGGCCGGTATCGTGGCTACATCAGGACTGCGACGGCGCTTGGTGCGTTCAAGGCAGAACGTATCGAATCGCCGTCACTTGCGTTCTATGCAGTCTTGCGTGAGGGGCCGCGCCAGTACCTGTGTGTCGTGGAAAGCGCTGCACAGGGAAGCGCCGCCTTTGTCCGCTCTGCCTTTGTCGCCGCTTTTCCACCGAAGGGAAGCAGGTATCTTGCGCTGTTCTATCAGGTAGCCGATGTCAGGCAACTCAAAGCCTTCGGAGCAGGGGCCACGCGGGACGGCAATTGATAACGTCTGTTTCGGGAAAAGGGGCGCCGTGGATGTTCCGGATTTCCGGTGCCGATCCGCATTAACGTCGGACCTGGACCTGCGAACTCCGACACTCGCCGCAGTCGAGCATTTTTTGCAATGCTTGAACCTCTGCGCTGTCCCTCCGAGTTATCCGCCCCATGCGGCGCGTGGCTGCCGGGCGCGGGTCGCGGCCCGGCGCCTCATTCATCACGCTGTTGTTGGCGCCTCGAACGCGCTGGGTGAACACCGCTCGGCGCGGATCGTGCCACTTTCGCCATCGAGGCGATAAATCGCGGAATATCGGTAAATTTGTAGCCTTCATGGCGACAATGCCGCGAGGGGCGCGCTCTTGCGAGATGCGTGCACAGCTCCCGCCCGCGGCGGCGCTCCCGCCCCCGGCGACCGTCGCGTGCCCCCGACGCATCCCGAAATTGCCTCGACGCCAGACGTGCCGGGGGCATCCGTCTGATTTATAGTCTCGAAATTGTCGCGCTTCGCGCGGTCCTGTCTCTTCCAATTCAAAAAAGGCGCACGCGTGAAGCAGTTGACCATTCGGCAGCGAATCCTTGCGAGCTTCGGCCTCATCCTGTCGCTGATGCTCGTGATGGCGGTGTTCTCGTACATCCTGATGAACGGCATCGACCAGGATGCGAACAGCCTCCAGGAAGACTCGATGCCCGGGTTCGATCTCGCCACCGACATCCGCGCCGCATGGTTCGAGAACTACACGGTGACGCAGCGGCTCGTCTTCATCGACACGGCGCCCGAGGCGATGCAGCGCGACGCGCAGCGCATCGGCGAGACGCGCGACACGCTCGACAAGCTGATTGCGACGTACGGCTCGACCATCTTCGAGGAACGCGACCGCCAGCTCTTCAACCAGTTCAAGCAGCAGCGCGAGCTGTACGTGCCGATTCAGGCGCAGATCCTGCGCGAGCTCGACACGTCGAAGGAAGCCGCGGCCGCCACCTTCAACACGAAACTCACGCCGGTCTGGGAAACGGGGCGCGGCAACGTACGCACGCTCGTCGACCACAACAAGAGCTATGCCGACAAATCCGTGGCGAGCATCCGCGAATCGGTGCGCAAGTCCGAAATCACGCTGCTCGTCATCATGCTGGTTGCGATTGCCGCCGCCGCCGTGCTCGGCTACGTGCTGCTCAGGGCGGTGACGGTGCCGATGCATCGCCTCGTCGACGTGGTCGACAGGATGCGCACCGGCGACCTGACGCAGCGGCTCGACCTGAACCGCCAGGACGAGTTCGCCACGCTCGAAGCGGGGTTCAACCGCATGACGGACGAGTTGACGGGCCTCGTCGGCCAGGCGCAGAAATCGGCGGTGCAGGTGACGACCTCGGTGTCGGAAATCGCGGCCACCGCGAAGGAGCAGCAGGCGACCGCCAGCGAGACCGCCGCGACCACGACCGAAATCGGCGCGACCTCGCGCGAGATTTTCGCGACCTCGCGCGACCTCGCCCGCACGATGAACGAGGTGTCGAGCGTGGCGGAGCAGTCGGCGGCGCTCGCGGGCACCGGACACGTGGGGCTCACGCGCATGGAGGAAACCATGCGGCTCGTGATGGAGGCGGCCGGGTCGGTGAACGGCAAGCTCGCGATCCTCAACGAGAAGGCGAGCAACATCAACCAGGTCGTCGCTACCATCACCAAGGTCGCCGACCAGACGAACCTGCTTTCGCTCAACGCCGCGATCGAGGCGGAGAAGGCGGGCGAATACGGGCGCGGCTTTTCGGTCGTCGCGACCGAGATCCGGCGCCTCGCCGACCAGACCGCCGTGGCGACGCTCGACATCGAGCAGATGGTGAAGGAGATCCAGTCCGCGGTGGCGGCGGGCGTGATGGGTATGGACAAGTTCAGCGAGGAAGTGCGGCGCGGCATGCTCGACGTGCAGCACGTGGGCGGCCAGCTCTCGCAGATCATCCAGCAGGTTCAGGCGCTCGCGCCGCGCTTCGTGATGGTGAGCGAAGGCATGCAGACGCAGGCGACGGGCGCCGACCAGATCACGCAGGGCCTCGCACAGCTGTCGGAGGCGGCGCAGCAGACGGCGGAGTCGCTGCGCCAGTCGTCGCAGGCGATCGAGGACCTGACGCACGTCGCCAACGGCCTGCGCACGGGCGTGTCGCGCTTCAAGGTCGCGACATGACCGTTCTTGCCTCCTGACGGGCGCGGCATGCTTTTCGTCCAGTTCACGCTCGGCGCCGAACGCTACCTGCTCGACAGCGCGCAGATCGAGCGCATGCTGCCGCTCGCGCCGCTCAAGTCGCTGCCGGGCATGCCGCCGTGGGTGGCGGGCCTTTTCGACTACGGCGGCGAGCCCGTGCCGGTGATGGACCTGTCCGCGCTCGCGCTCGGGGTCCGCTCGCGCGAGCGGCTTTCGACCAGGCTCGCGCTCGTCCACTATCCGCACGCCACGCCGGACGGCGTCGTGCCGCGGCGCCTCGGCCTCCTCGTCGAGCAGGCGACGCGCACCGTGTCGTTCGATGCCCGCGCGTTTCGCGACCCGGGCATCGACACGCCGCACGCGCGCTATCTCGGCCCCGTCGCGCACGATGCGCACGGCCTCGCACAATGGGTGCGCGTCGAACATCTGCTGCCCGCCGGCGTGCAGGCGCAGCTTTTCACCGCGAGCGCCGCATGAGCTTCCTGACCCGCGTCCCCGACCTGCACGCCGATCACGCGTCGATTGCGCGTTTCGTCGGCCTGCTGCACCGGACGATCGGGCTCGATGCCGCGTCGATCGGCGCGAGCGCGATCGAGCGCGCCGTGCGCGAGCGCTTTGCCGCGTGGCGCGATCACGGGCAGGCGGGCGCGACGCTCGACGACTACTGGCACGCCGTCAACGCCGAAGCGCAGCGTCTGCAGGACCTGATCGAAGCGGTCGTCGTGCCGGAGACATGGTTTTTCCGCGACGCCGAGGCGTTCGCCGCGCTCGCGCGGCTCGCGAAGGTGAAGCTGCTCGACCGTCCGGGCAAGCCCGTGCGGGTGTTGAGCGTGCCGTGCTCGTCCGGCGAGGAGCCGTATTCGGCGGCGATGGCGATGATCGACGCGGGCATCGCGCCCGAACGCTTTTCGATCGATGCGCTCGACGTGAGCGAAACCGCGCTCGCCCGCGCACGGCATGCGCACTACGGGCGCAACGCGTTTCGCGGCCATGCGCTCGCGTTCCGGGACCGCCACTTCGAGCGGGCGGCCGACGGCTGGCGGCTCGGCCCCGAGGTGGCGGCCCGTGTGCGATTCGCGCAGGCGAACCTGCTGCAACTCGATCCGTATGCATTCGAGCGCTTCGACTTCGTGTTCTGCCGCAACGTGCTGATCTATTTCGACCGCGATACGCAGCACGCCGCGCTCGACGTGCTGGAGCGCCTGCTTGCCGACGACGGCACGCTCTTCGTCGGACCGGCGGAGACGGGCTTGCTGATGCGCGAGGGCATGACTTCCGCGAAGATTGCGCTTGCCTTCGCGTTTCACCGGACGCGCGATGGCAGCGATCCTTCCGCGAAGGCGGTGCGCCACGCATGGGCGGCGGGTGGCGCGTTCATGGCGCACTTCGCTGCGACAGCGGCGACCGCGACGGCGACGGCAACGGCGGCAGTGACGGATGCGCGCGTGGCGTTCCCCGTGCCGCCCGGCAGCGTTCCGCCAGCGCAAGCCTTCGCGACGTCGGCATTCGACACCACCCGCCTCGCGGCGCTTGCGCAGGTTCGCGTGCCGAACGTCGGCGGCCGGTTGCCCGCTGGCGCGGCGGGGGAAAGTCTCGCGCACGTGCGGCTGGCCGCCACCGTCGACGTCTCCGGCGGCGCGCCGGGACGGACGCCCGCCGCCGCGTTCGCGCCGCGCACGGTGAGCGTTCCGCCGGCGGCGTCTGCCGCTCCCGCTCCTGCGCCATTGGGGCGAGGCCCACTGGCAAGGAACCTCGACGAGGCGCATACCCTCGCCGACGCCGGGAACCTCGACGCCGCCGCCGTGGCGGCGCGCGCCTATCTCGCAGCGCATCCGTCGAGCGCGAGCGCGTACTACCTGCTTGGCCTGATCGCGGACGCACGCGGCGTCACGCCCGAAGCCCGCACGCACTACAAGCGCGCGCTCTATCTCGACCCGGCGCACCGCGAGGCCCTCACGCACCTTGCGGCCGTCCTCGAACTCGACGGCGACGAAGCCGGCGCGCGCCTGCTGCTCGCGCGTGCCGACCGTGTCGTGAAGCACGGAGGCCGCGATGAATGACGAAGCGCGAGGCGCTTTCGATGCCGCGCACCCCGAGGCGATCGACGATTGCTGGAACCGGATCGGCGTGCGCGGCGACGGCTCGTGTCCGCGGCTCGCCGACTACGTGCATTGCCGAAACTGCCCGGTGCACGATGCGGCGGCGGCCCGCGTGCTCGATCGCGCGGGTACTGCGGTTGCGTTCGCCGCCGGCGCGAAGCCGGAAGCCGACCCGCGCGGATTGTCAGCGGAACGCGGCGCGCGCGAGGACGAGCAGTCACTGTCGTGCCTCGTGTTCCGTGTCGGCGACGAATGGCTCGGGCTGCCGACCGCGATCTTCCGCCAGGTCGCGCAACTGCGGCCGATCCATTCGCTGCCGCACCGGCGTCACCGGTCGGTGCTCGGCGTCGTGAACGTGCGCGGCGAGCTGCTCGTGTGCGCGTCGCTCGCGCGGCTGTTCGGCATCGAGCGCGCGCAGGAGATTCTGCCGTCGCAGGCGCCGGGCGGGCGCGCGGCGTTCGCGGTCGACGCCCGCGAACTCGGGCGGCTGCTCGTCATCGAGCGGCCGGGCGGCGACCGGGCCGACGGCGAGGGCCCGATCGCTTTTCCCGCCGATGCCGTCGACGGCGTGCATCGCTTCGCGCGCGCGGCCTTGCAGCCAGTGCCGGCCACGCTCGCGCACCGGTCCGCGTCGCACGCGCACGCGGTGGTCGGCTACAAGGGCCGCACGGTCGGCCTGCTCGACGCCGGAAAATTGTTCGACACCCTCAACCGGAGCCTGACATGAGCGCCGGCGACGAAGCACAGGATTCGCTGCTCGAACTGTTTCGCGAGGAGGCGCGCACGCAGGCGCAGATTCTGTCCGACGGCCTGCTCGCGCTCGAACGCGCGCCGCGCGCGCCCGACACGCTCGAAGCCTGCATGCGCGCCGCGCATTCGCTGAAGGGCGCGGCGCGGATCGTCGGCGTGCCGGTGGGCGTGACGCTCGCGCACGTGATGGAGGACTGCTTCGTCGCCGCGCAGGAAGGGCGCCTCACGCTGGATGCGGGCTACATCGACCTGCTGCTGCGCGGCGTCGACCTGATCGTTGCGATCGGCGAGGGGCGCAGCGCGGCCGCGCAGGACAATGTCGACGGTTTCGTCGGCGCGCTCGAGGCGCGCATGCGCGGCACGCGGCCACACGATGCGCAACTGTCGCGCGAACTCGTGCTCGAGGACGCGGCGCTCTCCGTGGTGGACGATCCGGCCCCGCCTGGCTCTGCCGCGCTCGATGTGCCAGATGTGCCCGATGTGCCGGAGCCGGCCGCCGCGGATCGCAGTTCGCCCGCCGCGCGCCCCGGCGAAGCCCGCATGCTGCGCGTGCGCGCCGATACGCTCGACCGCCTGCTGAGCCATTCGGGCGAATCGCTCGTCGAATCGCGCTGGCTCAAGCCGTTCGCCCAGTCGATGCTGCGCGTGAAGCGCATCCAGCGCGACGCGAGCCGCGCGCTCGACGTCCTGCATGAAACACTCGACGACGCGCCCGGCCACGCGCTCGGCCTGCGCGCCCACGCCGCACTCGACGAAGTGCGCCGCCTCACCGCCGAAGCGCACCGGCAACTGAACGAGCGTCTCGCGGAACTCGAAAACTACGACCGCCGCTCGACGCACCTGTCGCAGCAGCTTTACGACGAAGCGCTCGAATGCCGGATGCGCCCGTTCGTCGACGCGACGGGCGGCTTCGCGCGCATGGTGCGCGACGTCGCGCGCTCGCTCGGCAAGGAGGCGCGGCTCGTGATCGTCGGTGAAACGACGCAGGTGGACCGCGACATCCTCGATCTGCTCGACGGCCCGCTCGGCCATCTGCTGCGCAACGCCGCCGATCACGGCATCGAGCCGCCCGGGGTGCGCCGCGCGCGCGGCAAGCCGCCCGAGGGCACGATCACGCTGGAGGCGCGCCACAGCGCGGGCGCGCTCTTCATCAGCGTGACCGACGACGGAGGCGGCATCGACATCGGCGCGCTGCGCCGCACTGTCGTGAACAGGAAGCTCGCGAGCGAGGCGACGGCCGAGCGGCTCTCGGAGGCCGAGCTGCTCGAATTCCTGTTCCTGCCCGGCTTTTCGATGCGCGATGCCGTCACCGACGTATCGGGCCGCGGCGTGGGCCTCGACGCGGTGCAGGACGTGGTGCGGCAGGTGCGCGGAAGCGTGCGCGTGACGCAGGAAACCGGCGTGTGCACGCGGTTCCTGCTGCAGTTGCCGCTGACGCTCTCGGTGATCCGCAGCCTGATCGTGGAAGTGGCGGGCGAGCCCTACGGCCTGCCGCTCGCGCACGTCACGCACACGCTCGTGCTGCCGGCCGCCGCGATCGACATGCTGGAAGGCCAGCAGCATTTTTCCTTCGACGGCCGGCGCATCGGCCTCGTCACCGCGCATCAGATTCTCGACGCCGGCGCCTTCCAGGCGCGCGGCGACACGCTCGACGTGGTCGTGATCGGGCAGGGCG
Source organism: Caballeronia glathei (assembly GCF_000698595.1). Taxonomy (GTDB): domain Bacteria; phylum Pseudomonadota; class Gammaproteobacteria; order Burkholderiales; family Burkholderiaceae; genus Caballeronia; species Caballeronia glathei. The sequence continues at coordinate 160,951 of NZ_JFHC01000003.1, forward strand.
CCGCGAGCTACGGCGTGGTGGTGGACCGCTTTCTCGGCGAGCGGATGCTGGTCGTGCAGCCGCTCGACAAGCGGCTCGGCAAGGTGCGCAACATCGCGGCGGGCGCGCTGATGGAAAACGGCGACCCGCTCCTGATCGCCGATATCGACGACTGGCTGCGCTCCGTCGAAAAGCTGGTGGCGGGCGGCGAGCTCGGGCGCGTGGGTGCGGGCGCGGCCCGTGCGGCCGAGAAGAGCGCGAAGCGCGTGCTGGTGGTCGACGATTCGCTGACCGTGCGCGAGCTGGAGCGCAAGCTGCTCGCGTCGCGCGGCTACGACGTGACGGTCGCGGTGGACGGCATGGACGGCTGGAACGCGGTGCGCGGGGAGCGCTTCGACCTCGTCGTGACGGATATCGACATGCCGCGCCTCGACGGCATCGAACTCGTCACGCTGATCCGGCGCGATGCGCAGCTTGCGAACACGCCGGTGATGATCGTGTCGTACAAGGACCGCGCCGAGGATCGCCAGCGCGGGCTCGACGCGGGCGCGGACTACTATCTCGCGAAGGGCAGCTTTCATGACCAGACGCTGCTCGACGCCGTGCGCGACCTGATCGGGGAGGCGAAGTGAGCGCCGCCGCGTCGTCCGGGTTCAGCGTGTCCGGCCTGCGTGCCGCATTCGTGGCCGCATGCGCAGCCAGCACGATTCTTGCGCAACCGAAGATCGATGCGATCACGAGAGGGGCACCGCAATGAAGATCGGCATCGTGAACGATGTGCAGCTGGCGGTGGAGGCGCTGCGGCGCGCGCTTGCCACGCGAGCCGACTTCGAGGTCGCGTGGGTCGCGCGCGACGGCGCCGAGGCGCTCGACTACTGCATCGCAGAGCGCCCCGACGTCGTGCTGATGGACCTCGTGATGCCGAACGTCGACGGCGTCGAGGCGACGCGCCGCATCATGGCGCGCGCGCCGTGCGCGATTCTCGTCGTCACCATCGACGTCGGCGCGAACGCGTGGCGCGTGTACGAGGCGATGGGCGCGGGCGCGCTCGATGCGGTCGATACCCCCGCGCTCGCGGGCGCCGACGCGCGGCGCGGCATCGCCGCACTGATCGCGAAGATCGACCAGATCGGCGCGCGGCTCGTCTCCACGTGCGCGCCGCCGCCTGCGAGCGCGGTGCCGCGCGTGACGAGCAACACGGCGCTCGTCGCGATCGGCGCGTCGGCGGGCGGTCCCGCGGCGCTCGCCACGCTGCTCGGCGCGCTGCCCGCCGATTTCGCGCCGGCGACAGTCATCGTGCAGCACGTCGACCGGGCGTTTGCCGAAGGCATGGCGCAATGGCTCGACGCGCAGTCGAAGCTGCCCGTGCGCGTGGCGCGCGAAGGCGATTCGCCGCGCCCGGGCGAGGTGCTGCTCGCCGCCACCAACGATCACCTGCATTTTTCCGACAGCCGCCGGCTCGGCTACACGCGGCATCCGGCGGACATGCCGTACCGGCCTTCCGTCGACGTCTTCTTTCAGAGCGTCGCCGAGCGCTGGACCGGGCGCGCCGTGGGCGTGCTGCTCACGGGCATGGGCCGCGACGGCGCGATCGGCCTGAAGGCGATGCGCGCGAAGGGCTATCACACGATTGCGCAGGACGAGGCGACCTGCGCGGTCTACGGCATGCCGAAGGCGGCCGCGGCGCTGAACGCGGCGGTTGCGATCCTGCCGCTGCCGCGCATCGCCGATGCGCTCATCGCCGCCTTGCGCCCCGTGCGCTGAAAGACACCTATTCGAAACCAGGACACCTCAATGGAACATCCCAATCCGGACCCGCTCGCAGAACGCGCGAAGCGTGCCGCCGCCGCGGCGGCGGCGAGCGTCGAGCGAGCGGGCACCCGCGCGGTCGCGGAAGAGCGCGCGGTTTCCGACCTGCTCGCCGCCGCGCTGAACGCGCCGCCCGCCGACGAATGCCCGATCATGGTGCTGCTCGTCGACGACCAGACGATCATCGCGGAAGCGGTGCGCCGCGCGCTCGCGGATCAGCCGAACGTCGACTTCCACTACTGCACGAAGCCCGAGGACGCGCTGCGGGTGGCCGAGGAGACGCGCCCGACCGTGATCCTGCAGGATCTCGTGATGCCGGGCGTCGACGGGCTCACGCTCGTGCGGCAGTACCGCGAGAACGCGTCGACGCGCGACATCCCGATCATCGTGCTTTCCACGAAGGAGGAGCCGCGCATCAAGAGCGCGGCGTTTTCGGCGGGCGCGAACGACTATCTGGTGAAGCTGCCCGATACGATCGAGCTGATCGCGCGCATCCGCTACCACTCGCGTTCGTACCTGAATCTGCTGCAGCGCGACGAGGCGTATCGCGCGCTCAGGCAATCGCAGCAGCAACTGCTCGAAACCAATCTCGAACTGCAGCGGCTCACGAACTCGGACGGCCTGACGGGCCTCTCGAACCGGCGCTGCCTTGACGACTACCTGAGCGCCGAATGGCGCCGCGCGGTCCGCGACCGGGCGCCGATCGGCTTCCTGATGATCGACGTCGACAACTTCAAGTCCTACAACGACACCTACGGCCACGTTGCCGGCGACGATGTGCTCAAGCTCGTCGCGCATACGGTGGAGACGTGCCTGAACCGGCCCGCCGATCTCGCCGCGCGCTTCGGCGGCGAGGAGTTCGCGGTGGTGCTGCCCTCGACCTCGGCCGGCGGCCTGCGCCTGCTCGGGGAAAAGATCCGCCTCGCCGTGGCGGCGCTCGACGTGCCGCACACCGGCTCGGCGACCGGCCACGTGACGATCAGCGTCGGCGGGGCGACGCAGGTGCCGCACGGCGACGAGCCGTCGAAGCAACTGGTCGAGGCCGCCGATCTCGCGCTGTACCAGGCGAAGCGCGACGGGCGCAACCGGGTCGTCGCGGGATGAGCCGGCAAATGCTCGCGGGCCTATAATCGTTAGCTGGTCTGAAACCCCAATCCGCTTCGCTCGAGCGTCGCGGCACAGGAGCCCGCAGCATGTATATCGCCATGAATCGCTTCAAAGTGACCCTCGGGTCCGAGACCGAGTTCGAAAACCTCTGGACGAGCCGGGACACGCATCTGAAGGAAGTGCCGGGCTTCGTGGAGTTTCACCTGCTCAAAGGGCCGCGCAAGGACGACCACGTCCTGTATTCCAGCCACACGGTCTGGGCGAACCAGGCGGCCTTCGAGAACTGGACGAAGTCGGAGGCGTTTCGCGCCGCGCACCGCAATGCCGGGAACGGAACCCGCTCGCTGTATCTCGGGCACCCGGAGTTCGAAGGCTTCGAGGTGATCCAGACGGTGAAGTGAACGGGCGTTTCCGCTCTTTCAGGAACTCGCTGGAACCGTTCCGGGGCAAAGCCGATGCCCTCCGCCGGGCCGCAGCGCGGTCCGCCGGAGGGCATCGGCGTTTTCGGGTATCGACGGCCTAGCGCGTCGCGACGATGAAGAGCCGCGGGAAGGGCAGCAGCACCGTGCCGTCCGCGAGCGCGGGGTACGCCTGCGCGATCGCCGTCTCGTAGCGTTCGAGGTAGGCGGCGCGTTCGGTGTCGTCGAGCGCCTCCAGAAACGGGCGCAGGCCGCTGCCCTTGAACCACTCGACCACCGCGTGAGCGCCGCCCGCGAGCGGGTGATGGTACGTCGTGCGCCACACGTCCACGGCGGCGCACGCGGGGCGCAGCTCGCGGTAGTACCACTGTGCGTCGTGCCGGACGGTCCGTGCCTGCGCGGCATCGGCGAGCCTGGCGGCCCACGGCCCGTCCTCGGCGATCTCGCGCATCAGCCGGTGCGCGGGCTCCTCCAGGTTGTCCGGCATCTGCACGGCGAGACTGCCGCCCGGCGCGAGCTTCGCGATGAGCGCGGGAAACAGCGCGGCATGGTCCGGGACCCATTGAAGCACGGCGTTCGCCAGAATGACGTCGAACGGGCCCGGGTCCTGCCACGCCCCGATGTCGGACAGCTCGAAGCGGACTTCGGGCAGCCGCTTGCGCGCGGCCGCGATCATGTCGGGGGAACTGTCGAAGCCGGCGATCGCGGCGCCCGGAAAGCGCGCGGCAAGGACCTCCGTGGAGTTCCCCGGGCCGCACCCGATATCCACGACCGAGCGCGCCCCCGCCACCGGCACCGCGGCAAGCAGATCGCGCACGGGCCGCGTGCGCTCGTTCTCGAAACTGACGTACTGACTGGCAGACCAGCTCATCGCGCGGCTCCTCGGCGGCTCGGGTTCGGGCGGCAGCCGGTGCTCGCGCTGCGCAGGCGGGATCGGTCCCGCCCGCCTGCGATTATAGGTCGTGGCCGGCGGCGGCGCGGGCATCCGCCCGCATGCCGGCAGCGAGCGCGCCGGGGGCGTGGGCGGTGGTGCGCGCTTGGTGCGTGTCGTGCGCATCACGCGTATTGCGCGCGTCGATGAAGCGCAGCGCCTGATGGAGCGCTTCGACCTTGGGCATCGAAAAGCCGGTTGCCTTGACCGCCGCGAGCGGCGCTTCGTAGATGGCGGACAGTTCCATCGGACGATGCTCGCGGTAGTCGAGATACATGCTCGGCAGATAGTCCGGCATGTTCTCGGCGAGCGCGATAATCTCGTCGGCTATTTCCACCCGCAGCGGATATCCGCTGCGGGTGGCGCCGGCAACGACCTCGAGCATGATGTCGCGCACGAGGCTCTGGCTGTGGGCATTGTTCTTCAGCGCGTGCGTTCCCGCGTCGAGGAGGACCGTCAGGCCGTTGTAGGCGACGTTGTAGACGAGCTTGTGCCAGCGCGCCTGGGTGAGGTCCGGCACGGCCTTCGCCTTGATTCCCGCCGCCTGGAAGAGCGCCGCGCCTGCTTCGAGAATCGATTGCGGGGTCGTCCCGCCGTCGGCGGGTCCGGAGTGATAGCCGAGGTGAACGTCGCCGAGCGCGACGTGCTCGATCACGCCGGGCGCCTTGCGCATCACGGCGACGTAGCACAGGCAGCCGAGCAGATGCAGCGATGCGGGCAGGAGCGGCCGCAACTGAGCCTCGACGTCGAGCCCGTTTTGCAGGACGAGCACCTTCGCAGCGGGTGCCGCTGCGCGCGCGATCACGGGCGCGATGTCGGCGTTGCCCGTCGCCTTCGTGCCGAGCAGCAGCCAGTCGCATGGCGGCATGTCGCGCACGTCGGCGTAGGCCTGAACGTTGTCGAGCCGCACGTTCCCGTAGACGTTGCTGTGCATCAGAAAGCCTTTTGCTGCAACCGTCGGGTATTCGCTGCGCAGGAGGAAATGCACGTCGAAGCCGGCGCGCGCCAGCATCATGCCGTAAAAGCCGCCGATCGCACCGCCTCCGATGATGCCGATCCGATTGTCTGAATTTGCCATGTGATTCCGCTGATGAGTGTCATGAAACGATTGCAGGCGCCGCGCCGCGCGCGACAGGCCACGCGGGGCAGGGCGTGGCGTCCGGGTCGTTCGCCGCTGTGCTTATTGAAGGGAACAGTCTCGGCGGGCATTTATTCCGGGCACTTTCCGCGCGCCTGCTGAACCGGTGCCTGAAGGCGTTCGCAGCGGGTGCTATTCTGCGAAGCGCATTGCGCCGCATGCTCCGAACTTCTTGCAGATACACCTGACCCCGCACATGACATGAGCGTCGTACTTGCCTGCGATCTCGGCGGCACGAGTCTGCGCGCCGCGCTCGTCGACCGCGAAGGCGACGTGCTGGCGCAGCGTGCGATCGCCAGCGTTCCCGTAAGCGTCGATGCGCGTGGCGGGTCGGAGGTCGATGCCGATGACTGGTGGCGCGCGTTTGTCGCTGTCGCCGGCGAACTTGCGGCGGATGCGCCGGAGCGCTTCCGGCAGGTGCGGGCGGTCGCGATATGCGGCATCACGCGCACGCAGGTGCTGCTCGGCAATGACGGCCGGCTTTTGCGTCCCGCAATGACATGGCAGGACGCGCGCGCCGAAGCCATGCTCGGCGAACTTGCGGGCCGGCTCCCCGGCGCGCATCCCGAAACGAAACAGGTGAGCGCGTTTCATCCCGTCGCGCGCCTCGCGTGGCTGCATCGCCACGAGGCGCACACGCTCGGCGGCCTCACGACCGTGCTCGATCCCAAGGACTATCTGAACTTCCGCCTGACCGGCGAGAAAGCGAGCGACCGCATCTCCATGGCGCGGCTGATCGCGGCCTCGGAACCCTGGCCTTCTGCGCCGGATCTGCTGACCGCGATCGGCGTGCCGCGCGCGATCCTTCCGCGCATCGTCGATCCGTGGGAGCGCATCGGAAGCATCCTCGGCGAGGCGCCCGAACCTCTGAACCGGCTCGCGGGTGTTCCCGTGTTGTGCGGCTCGAACGATACGTGGAGCGCCGTCGTCGGGCTCGGTGCGCTGCGCCCGGGCCATGCCTACAACATATCGGGGACGACCGAGGTCTTCGGCGTCCTGAGCGCGGAGCCAGCCGAGGCGGACGGACTCGTCACGCTGGACTGGGGCGGCGTGCATCAGCTCGGCGGACCCGGGCAGAACGGCGCGGGCACGCTTGCGTGGCTGCTGTCGCTGCTCGGCCCCGCCGGTGCGAACGCGCCGCCGGTCGGCGAGGCGATCGCTGCGCTCCTCGCCGGCGAAAGGCATGAACAGCCGCTCCTGTTCCTTCCTTACCTGCAGGGCGAGCGCGTGCCGCACTGGGACCCCGACCTGCGCGGCGCGTTCGCCGGGCTCGGCCGCGGCCACACGGCGGCGGACATGGCGTGGGCGGTGCTCGAAGGCGTGGCCTTTCACAACCGGCTCGTACTGGGCCGCGCCGAAAAGGCGCTCGGCAGGCCGGTGCAGGAAATCCGCTTCGGCGGCGGCGGGGCATCGAATCCGGTCTGGTGTCAGATCAAGGCGGATGTCTGCGAGCGGCCCATTGTCACCGCGGCGTCATCCGAGGCCGGAATTCTCGGGGCCGCCGCGCTCGCGTGGACGGGACTCGGGGCGTTTGCCTCCCTCGCCGATGCGCAGCAGCGCCTCGTGCGCATCGCCCGCCGCTACGAGCCAGACGCGGACCGGGCGGCATTCTATCGCCCGTTGTTCGATCTCTTCGAGCGCACCGGGCGCGCGCTCGCACCGGTGTCGCATGAACTCGTCGCGCTGGGGCGCGCGCTCATGAAGTCGCGGGCGGAATAATCCCTCCATCGAAGTGTTGTGTCCATGCGATTCGGCGCACGCCAGCACGGGCGCGTCGATCGCACCGCTTCCACACTTCAATGGCAGATCGATATGGCAGCTCTGATCCCACCGATGCCGCCGTCGGCGCGCGCCGACATCAGCGGCATCGGCATCCTGCGCGCCGTGCGCCGCAATGCGTACGAGGCGTTTCCGCTGAGCTTCCTGGAGAAGGCGGTCGTCAGGCGGGAGATGCCGGTGAGGCCGCTCGTCGTCGCGACGTCGGGCGATGCGATCCGCCATGTGATGATCGACCACTACGAGGCGTTCGCGCGCGTGCCTGCGTTAAAGCGCGTGCTCGGCCCGCTCATCGGCAAGGGGCTCGCGACCAGCGAAGGCGAAGCCTGGAGACAGCAGCGTCACGCGATGGCGCCCGCGTTCGCCCCGAAGCACGTGAACACGCTGATGGTCCACATCGCGCCCGCCACGGAGAACGCATTGCGCAAGCTGGACGCGCAGCGGGACATGCCGCTCCAGGTGCTGGAGTTCATGCAGCTGCTGAGCCTCGATATCGCCGCCAGCGCGATGTTCTCCGTCGATATGGGCGCCATCGGCAGCGGCCTGCGCAGCTTGCTGAACGAATACACGGCGGACCTCGGCAAGGTGACGCTCGGCGACTTCCTGTTGCCCGGGTGGATGCCGACGCTCATGTCGCGGCGCCGCGCCGCGTTTGGCCGGCGCTGGAAGGCGTATATGGAGCCCATTGTCGAAGGCAGGCGGCGCGCCGGTTCAGAGGGGCGCGCGCCCGACCTGTTCGACATGCTGATCCGCGCCCACGGCGAAGCGGACAGCCAGCTGATCGTCGACGAAGTGACGACGATGCTGATCGGCGGGCACGAGACGACGGCGCTGACGCTCTTCTGGGCATGCGCGCTGCTCGCGCAGGCTCCGGGGCTGCAGCAGGAACTGGCGCGCGAGGCCGCCGCCGCCGAATGGCCCGATGAGGCGAACCCGGCGCGCGTGCCCGCGCTGCCGCTGGCAAGGGCGGTGGTGCAGGAGACGCTGCGGCTTTATTCGCCCGCGTACATGTCGGCGCGTCTTGCCGGGCAGGCGCAGACGATTGCCGGCACGCCTGTCGCGAAGGGATCGCTCGTGCTGGTGCCGTTCCTGCTGATTCACCGCAACCCTGACTACTGGCCTCGCCCGGACGTCTTCGATCCCGCCCGTTTCATCGACGCGAAGCCCGCTGACCGCTTCGCCTATCTGCCGTTCGGCATCGGGCCGCACGTATGCATCGGCGCGCAGCTCGCGATGCTGGAAGCCACCTTCGTCATCGCGCGGCTCTTTCGCGACTACGAGCTGACGCTCGCTTCGCCGCGCCCGATCCTGCCTGTCGCCAATCTCGCTACGCGCCCCGATCATTCACCGGCATTCCACGTGCGCCGCAGACGAGGCTAGCGTGTCGTCAGGCGCAGCGACGTGGTGTGCCGGTAGCATTCGCCCGGCCTCAACACCACGCCGGCCGCATCGGCCATGTTGACCTGGTTCGGGAACGCGCCGGTTTCGAGGCAAAGCGCCGCGTGCTTGCGATAGCGCCTGCCCTTGCGCCCGACGATGCCGTCCAGAAAATTGCCCGTATAGAACTGCATGCCGTGCGCGTCGGTCGCGACCGTCAGTTCGCGTCCGCTGCCGGGGTCGTAGAGCACGGCAGCGGTGCGCACGGTGCCGCCGTTGCCGCGCAGCACGTAGCAATGGTCGAAGCCGCCCGCGCGCGCAAGCTGCGCATTGGGCCAGTCGAGCCGCGCGCCGATCGGCGCGCCCGCGCGAAAGTCGAACGCGTTGCCCGCGACGTCGCTGCGGGCGGTCGGAATCAACGCGTCGTCGACTTCGAAGTACGCGTCCGCCTCGATGGCGATCACATGGCCGCGAATGTCGGGCGCATCGGCTGCCGCGTCGCCCGACAGGTTGAAGTACGCGTGATTCGTGAGACTGACGGGCGTGGGCACATCGGCCCGGGCTTCGTAGCCGATCGTCAGCGTGCCGTCGTCGTCAAGTGCGTAGCGCACGGTCGCCACGAGCGCGCCCGGAAAACCCGCGTCGCCTTCGGGCGATTCGTGCGTCAGGACGAGCGCGCCGTCGGCTTCCCGCGCGCTCCAGAGCGCCCGGTGAAAGCCCGCCGCGCCGCCGTGCAGATGGTTCGCGCCCTCGTTGCGGTCGAGCGCGTACGTGACGCCGTCGAGCGTGAAGCGCGCATCGGCGATCCGGTTCGCCCAGCGTCCGATCGTCCCGCCGAAGTACGCGCGGCCCGCCAGGTATTCGGCTGGCGTGTCGTGGCCGAGCAATACGTCCGCAATGCGGCCCGCGCGGTCGGGCGCATGCCACGACACGAGCGTGGCGCCGAGGTCGCTGATCGCGACGCGCATGCCGTGCGCGTTGCGCAGCGTGAAAAGCTGCACGGCGTCGCCGCCCGGCAGGTGGCCCCAGCGCTCGGCGGTGACGCGTGCGCGGGTGGGAAGGTCGGTGCTCCGCGAGTCGGCTAGATTCATGGACGTGATCGGGTTGCGTGGCTTCAGCCGGGTTGCTGCGCCTGCGTGCGATGCAGGCGCTCCTGGAACTCGCGCGGCGTGCAGTCGAGCTCGCGGCGAAATACGGCGTACATGTATTGCAGCGACGTGAAGCCGCAGCGCACCGCGACTTCGGCGCTCGACATGTCATGCCGCGCGAGCAGTTGCTTGGCGATATCGAGTTTGTGATTGAGGATTTCCTGATGCACGGTGTAGCCGAGTTCGCGCCTGAAGTGCTCCTCCAGCGACGAGCGCGAAACGCCCACGTAATCCGCCACCTGTTCCGTCTTGATGCCCTGGCAGCCGTATTGCCGGATGTAGTGGCGCGCGCGCATCACGTACGGGCTCGACACGGGCTGATGCCGCGTCGATTCCAGCACGTTGATGCCGACAGGCGGCACGAGGATGCGCCGCCCGGCGAAGCGCGCGCCTCCCAGCATCTGGTGCAGCAGGTGGGCGGCCGTGCGCCCCATTTCCTCCGTGCCCTGGATCACCGACGACAGCGGAATGCGGGTGAGCGAGCGCGTGAGCGGATCGTTGTCGATGCCGATGATCGCGACTTCCTCCGGCACGGCGATGCCTGAAATGAGGCACGCCTGCAGCAGGTGGCGCGCGCGGGCATCCGTGACCGCGATCACGCCGACCGGCTTCGGCAGGCTCTGGAGCCACGACGTGAGCTGCGCGCTCGCCTGGTTCCAGACGGGCGCGCTCGTCGGCAGGCCGCGATGGATGTCGGCTTCGAGCCCGTCGGCGGCGAGGATCGTTTTGAACGCCTGCTCGCGTTCCTGCGCCCAGCGGTTCTCGGGCGATTCGGGCAGGCTGTAGAGCGCGAAGCGCTGCAGCCCCGCGCCGATCAGATGCGTGTACGCCAGCGTGACGAGCTTGGGGTTATCGGTGGCGATGTACGGCAGGCTCGCGGGATAGCGCGACTCGTCCTCGTACGACGAACCCACGGCGACCACCGGCAGCGGGCAGTCGCTGAGCGCATCGCTCACGGCGGGGTCGTCGAAGTCGGCGATGATGCCGTCGCCCTCGAAGCGCTCGATGCCGTTGAGGCGGGCGCGAAAGTCCTCTTCGAGAAAGAGGTCCCATGCCACGCGCGTGGACAGCAGGTACTTTCCGATGCCGGTAATGATCTCGCGGTCGTACACCTTGTTCGCGTTGAAGAGCAGCGCGATCCGGTGCGTGCGTTGAGCGGCTTGATGTCTTGTCATCGACTCGTCTGAACGATGCGCCGCGCCGCGAAAGGCCGCGAGGCTCCGTCGTCTCCGTATGCGGCCGCTGCGTGCTTCTCGCAGCCGGGCCCTGTTTTAAGCGTCCGGCCTATTCTAGGCCGGGCGCGCCGTGCCCCGCCAGCCGATTTTCGCCGACGGCAAGAATCACCATCGGCGCTGGCGGATTTCGCAATTGCCGCCGCCCGCCGCAAGCTGGCAGCATGGCGTCACTTCATGGCCGAACCGGCGTGCGCCGGGCCGGTACACATCAGCACAAACAAAAGGAGACGCGCATGTCCTGCATCGAACATTTGCCCGCTGTCCGCTACGAAGGTCCGCAGGCGGACAGCCCGTTCGCCTACCGGCACTACGACCGCGACAAGCTCGTGCTCGGCAAGCGCATGGAGGATCACCTGCGCCTCGCCGTCTGCTACTGGCACACGCTCGTCTGGCCGGGCGGCGACATGTTCGGCGCGGGCACGTTCGAACGGCCGTGGCAAGGAGCGGGCGATGCGCTCGAACTCGCACATCTCAAGGCTGACGCCGCGTTCGAACTGTTCGCGAAGCTCGGCACGCCGTTCTATACCTTCCACGACACGGACGTCGCACCCGAAGGCGACGGCATTCGCCACTATGTGAGCAATTTCAGGAAGATGAGCGACTACCTCGCGCGCAAGCAGGAGGGGACGGGCGTGAAGCTCCTGTGGGGCACGGCGAACCTGTTTTCCCATCCGCGCTATGCGGCGGGCGCGGCCACCAACCCGAATCCGGACGTGTTCGCGTTCGCGGCGACGCAGGTGCGCGAAGCGCTCGAAGCCACCCAGCGCCTGAAGGGCGACAACTACGTGCTGTGGGGCGGACGCGAAGGGTACGACACGCTGCTCAACACGGACCTGAAGCGCGAGCGCGAGCAGCTCGGCCGCTTCCTTGCGATGGTGGTCGAGCACAAGCACAAGATCGGCTTCAAGGGCGCGCTTCTCATCGAGCCCAAGCCGCAGGAGCCGACCAAGCACCAGTACGACTACGATGTCGCGACCGTCCACGGCTTTCTCACGCAATTCGGGCTGCAGGACGAGATTCGCGTGAACATCGAAGCGAATCACGCGACGCTCGCGGGGCATTCGTTTCATCATGAGATCGCGAGCGCCATCGCGCTCGGCGTGTTCGGCAGCATCGACGCGAATCGCGGCGACCCGCAGAACGGCTGGGACACGGACCAGTTCCCGAACAGCGTGGAGGAACTGACGCTCGCGTTCTACGAGATTCTCCGGCACGGCGGCTTCACGACGGGCGGGATGAACTTCGACGCGAAGGTGCGCCGCCAGAGCATCGATCCGGAAGACCTGCTGCACGGCCATATCGGCGCGATCGACGTGATCGCGGTCGCGCTCGAACGCGCGGCGAAGCTCGTCGAAAATGACCAGCTCGCGAAGCTCAAGGCGGCGCGCTATGCGGGCTGGGAGTCGGACTTCGGGCGCAAGGTGCTCGCGGGCGGTTACTCGCTGGAGTCGCTCGCCGCCGATGCCGCCGCCCGCGAGATCGCCCCGCGTCACGTGAGCGGGCAGCAGGAGCGGCTGGAGAACATCGTCAACCGGGCCATCTACGGATAGCGCTCCGGTTTCGTGCTGCGCCGCCCGGCCCGCAAAAAACATCACGTGAAGCCGTCAATTTCGCAATTGCGGCGCGGGCGTTCGCAGCACACGCTCTTGACCAAATCGCAGGAGCCCCAGCTTTTAAAACCGACGACCGCGAACACGGATTCGCGGCGCACCCGTAGGTTCCGCCGGCGGTCCATCTCTCTCGCATATTGGGACCGCGCCGGCAGCCAACCATAAAAAGGAGTGAGACATGAAATCTGCAATGCGCCGTACGGTATTGAGTTCGCTCGTGTGCGCAGCGACGCTCGCCAGCCTGACGATGATGTCGCCGCTTGCTCACGCGAGCAAGGATAAGCCCGAGATCGGCTTCTGTATCGACGATCTGCGCGTCGAGCGCTGGTCGCGCGACCGCGACTACTTCGTCGCCGCCGCGACGAAGCTCGGCGCGAAGGTCTCGGTGCAATCGGCCGATGCGAGCGAAGCGCGGCAGATCTCGCAGATCGAGAACCTCATTTCGCGCGGCGTCGACGTGATCGTGATCGTGCCGTTCAATTCGAAGACGCTCGGCAACGTGGTGGCCGAAGCGCACAAGGCGGGCATCAAGGTCGTGTCGTACGACCGCCTGATCCTCGATGCGGACGTGGATGCCTATATCTCCTTCGATAACGAGAAGGTCGGCGAACTGCAGGCGCAGGGCGTCTTCAACGCGCAGCCGAAGGGCAACTACTTCCTGCTGGGCGGCGCGCCCACCGACAACAACGCGAAGATGCTGCGCGAAGGCCAGATGAAGATACTGAAGCCCGCGATCGACCGCGGCGACGTGAAGGTCGTCGGCCAGCAGTGGGTGCCCGAGTGGAGCGCGGCGACCGCGCTGCGCATCACCGAGGACGCGCTCACCGCGAACAACAACAAGATCGATGCGATCGTCGCGTCGAACGACGGCACCGCGGGCGGCGCGATCCAGGCGCTCGCCGCGCAGAAGATGGCGGGCAAGGTGCCCGTCTCCGGACAGGACGCCGATCTCGCGGCGGTCAAGCGCCTCGTCGCGGGCACGCAGACGATGACCGTCTACAAGCCGCTCAAGCTGATCGCGGGCGAGGCGGCGCAGCTTGCCGTCGATCTCGCGAAGGGCCAGCCGCCGAAGTTCAACGCGAAATACGACAACGGCAAGAAGCAGGTCGACACCGTGCTGCTCCAGCCGACGCTCCTCACGAAGGGCAATGTCGACATCGTCATCAAGGACGGCTTCTACACGCAGGCGCAACTGGCCGGCAATTGAGCGGCGGCGCAGCAGGACGACTGCACGCGGGCGCCTCGCGGCGAGGCGCCCGCGCACCTCTCATTCAGCCAGGACACGAGAGCATGGCACATGCGCTTCTGGAGATGCGTGGCATCGTCAAATCGTTTGGCGGCGTGAAGGCGCTCGACGGCATCGATCTCGTGGTCGCGCCGGGCGAGTGCGTAGGGCTGTGCGGCGAGAACGGCGCGGGCAAGTCGACGCTGATGAAGGTGCTTTCGGGCGTCTATCCGCACGGCACGTGGGACGGCGAAATCCTCTGGGACGGCGCGCCGTTGCGCGCCGCGAGCATCCGCGACACCGAGCGCGCGGGCATCGTCATCATTCACCAGGAACTGATGCTCGTGCCGCAGCTGTCGGTGGCGGAGAACATCTTTCTCGGCAACGAGATCACGCTGCCCGGCGGGCGCATGAACTACGCGGCGATGTATCAGCGCGCGGCCGAACTGCTGAGAGAGCTGAAGATCGAGGGCATCAACGTCGCGCAGCCGGTCATGAACTACGGCGGCGGGCATCAGCAGCTGATCGAGATCGCGAAGGCGCTGAACAAGCGCGCGAAGCTGCTGATTCTCGACGAACCTTCTTCGTCGCTCACGGCGGCGGAAATCCGGATCCTGCTCGACATCGTGCGCGACCTGAAGGCGCGCGGCGTGGCGTGCGTGTACATCTCGCACAAGCTCGACGAAGTCGAGGCGGTGTGCGACACCATTACGGTGATACGGGACGGCAGGCACGTCGGCACGCAGCCGATGAAGGAGCTGAGCACGGACCGCATCATCGCGATGATGGTCGGACGCGAGATCAGGAACCTCTTTCCGCGCGAGCCGCACGAGATCGGCGAGGTGATCTTCGAAGCGCGCAACGTCACGTGTTTCGACGTGACCAACCCGCGCAGAAAGCGCGTGGACAACGTCTCCTTCACTTTGCGAAAGGGCGAGATTCTCGGCGTGGCGGGGCTCGTCGGAGCGGGACGCACGGAACTCATGCAGGCGATATTCGGCGCGTATCCGGGCGTGAGCGAGGCGCAGGTCTGGATGAACGGCCGGCAGGTGAAGACCGCCACGCCCGCGGATGCGATCGCGGCGGGCATCGGCATGGTGCCCGAAGACCGCAAGCGCCACGGCATCGTGCCGCAACTGGGCGTCGGGCAGAACATCACGCTTGCCGTGCTCGCCCGTTTCGCGAAAGGCGGGCGCATCGATTCGGCGGCGGAACTCGACACCATCCACGCCGAGATGAAGCGCCTCTCCGTGCGCGCGGCGCATCCGATGCTGTCCATCGCGAGCCTCTCCGGCGGCAACCAGCAGAAGGCCGTGCTCACGCGCATGCTGCTGACCGATCCCGCCGTGCTGATCCTCGACGAGCCCACGCGCGGCGTCGATGTCGGCGCGAAGTTCGAAATCTACAAGCTCATGTTCGCGCTCGCGCGGCGCGGGGTGTCGATCATCATGGTGTCGTCGGAACTGGCTGAAGTGCTCGGCGTGAGCGATCGCGTGCTCGTGATCGGCGAAGGGCAGCTGCGCGGCGACTTCGTCAACGACGGCCTCACGCAGGAACACATCCTGACCGCCGCGATCAGCGCCGAACCCAGTGACCCATTCAACCCAGCGAGTGCCGCATGACGCCTGATCTCACATCTCTGCCAAAGCGCGCACAGAGCGGCGCGACCCATTCGTCTGGCCAGCGCTTCAAGCAGCTGTTCACGCGCTACAAGCTGCTCGCGCTGCTGCTTGCCGTCGCCGTCATCTGGATCTTCTTCTCGTTTCTCACCGACGGCGCATTCGTCACGCCTCGCAACCTGTCGAACCTGCTTAGGCAGATGTCGATCACCGGCATGCTCGCATGCGGCATGGTGTTCGTGATCATCGCGGGGGAGATCGACCTGTCGGTCGGCTCGCTGCTCGGGCTGCTCGGCGGCGTGGCCGCGATTCTCGACGTCACCTATCACTGGCCGCTCGGCCTCACGTTGCCGGCGGTCATGCTGCTCGGCGTGGCGATCGGCTTCTTCAACGGCTGGTGGTCCACGTACCTGCGCGTGCCGTCGTTCATCGTCGGGCTCGGCGGCATGCTCGCGTATCGCGGCGTGCTGCTCGGCATCACCGGCGGCTCGACGGTCGCGCCGGTATCCGACAACCTCGTCTTCATCGGACAGGGCTATCTGCCGCGCATCGCCGGCAATGCGCTCGCCGTCGTGCTGTTCCTGCTGCTCGCCGTGCTCACCGTGCGGCAGCGCCAGAACCGCCAGCGCTACAGCCTGCCCGTCGTGCCGATGTGGCAGGACGGCGTCAAGATCGCCGCGGCGGGGCTGATCCTGCTCGCGTTCGTGGCGACGCTCAACCGCTACGGCGGCATACCGGTGCCGGTGCTCCTGCTGCTCGCGCTGCTCGGCGTGTTCACCTACATCGCGACACAGACCGTGTTCGGGCGGCGCATCTACGCGGTGGGCTCCAATCTCGAAGCGACGCGGCTCTCGGGCGTGAACACCAACCGCGTGAAGCTCGCGATCTTCGCGCTGATGGGCCTCATGTGCGCATTCGGCGGACTGATCAACACCGCGCGTCTCGCGGCGGGGTCGCCCTCGGCGGGATCGATGGGCGAACTCGATGCGATCGCGGCCTGCTTCATCGGCGGCACGTCGATGCGCGGCGGCTCGGGCACCGTCTACGGCGCGCTGATCGGCGCGCTCGTGATGGCGAGCCTCGACAACGGCATGTCGATGCTCGACGTCGACTCGTACTGGCAGATGATCGTGAAGGGCGCGATCCTCGTGCTTGCCGTGTGGATCGACGTGGTCTCGGGGTCGAACCAGCGCTAGCCTGTGCCTCGTGCGCGCAGGTTCATGCTCCTTCGTCATCGGTCATATGACGCCGGGGCTATCGCCAGCCGATGCCGCGTCTTCCAGAATGCTCCCCGGATCTTTTGACTGAAGAGGAGTGGCACATGAATGGAAGCGAAGGCAGCGCACGCATGCGCGAGCGCTTGCGCGGCAAGCGCGTGATCGTGCTGGGCGGCTCGTCGGGGATCGGCTACGCGGTCGCCGCGCAGGCGGTGGAGGAGGGCGCGGACGTCGTGATCGCATCGAAGAGCGCGGAGCGCGTGGCGCGTGCCGCGAGCGAACTGGGCGGCCGCGTGGAAGGCCGAACGCTCGACCTTTTCGACGAACGTGCGATCGAAGCATTCTTCGGAGAGACCGGCGCATTCGATCATCTGGCGTTCACCGCGGGCGACACGCTGCATCTGACTGACTTGCGCACGGCCGATCTGCAAAAGGCGCGGCAGGCGTTCGACGTGCGCTACTGGGCGACGCTCGCCGCCGCCCGCTACGCGGCGCCGCATCTGCGCGAAGGCGGATCGATGGTGCTGACGAGCGGCATCTCCGCGCATCGCCCGGCGAAGGGCTGGGTGCTCGGGGCGAGCGTATGCGGGGCCGTCGATGCGCTCACGCGCGCGCTCGCAATCGAGTTCGCGCCGCTGCGCGTCAACGCGGTGTCGCCGGGTCTTGTCGCGACCAATCTATGGCAGACCATGAGCGAGCAGGACCGGCGCGGCATGTATGAAAGCGCGGCGAAGGCGCTGCCCGCGGGGCACGTGGGTCATGCGGGCGATGTCGCCGCCGCGTACCTCTTCCTGATGAAGAGCGCGTTCGCGACGGGCCAGATCCATGTCGTGGATGGCGGTGCGCTCATCGCGTAGAAGCGCGAGGGCGGCCACCGCGAGCGTGCGCTACACGCGCTACAGGCCGCCGCCCTGCAACTCGACCTGCTGCCGGCCCGCGCGCCTCACCGCAGCGCGGCTCAGATTGAAGCCCATGCCGATGATCATCAGGCCGATCACCATCGCGGCCACGCGGTCGAGCATCGGAATGCCGGCGAAGCTCCCCGCGATGCCGACCGCGGCGATCACGGCCGACACCGCATCCGAACGCGCGTGCCATGCGCTTGCGAGCAGGACGTCGGACTGGCTGCGCTCTGCTTCGGCGATCATGTAGCGAAAGAGCGCTTCCTTCGCCACGATGACGAAGAGGGCCACGGCGAGCGCGCTCGCGTGAATGGACGGCGCGCCGGTCGCATCGGCGAAATACGCGGCGCTGTGCCACAGCATTTCGGCCCCGGTCGAGACGAGGAGCGCGCTGATGAGCAGCGACGCCAGCATCTCCATGCGGCGCGCTTCGCGCATGCGGTTTGTGTTACCCGCCGTGGCGACGACATGCAGCACGGCGAGCACCACGCAGTCGGCCGCGAGATCGGCGAGCGTATGGATGCCGTCGGCGAGCAGCGCATCGGACCCGGCTATCCAGCCGACCGCGATCTGCATTGTCATCAGGGCGACATTCAGTGCTGCGCTTGCCCAGGCTGCCTTGCGGGGATTGCTGCGTCTTGCTGTGACATGTTCGGACGGCGGCGACATCGTGTGGGTATTCGTTGGTCTTTTCGAGACCGTAACCCGGAAAAATTGCGCGGCCGTGACAAGAAGGGATTGCCCGGCCGGCGCGCGATGCGCGGCGGCACGGGCGCATGTCGTGCATCTCGTGCGCGTTGTGCGAATCGCGCGTCAGAGCATGTAGCGGGCGACGATCCACAGGAGCCGCGAGCGCGGCGTGCGCACGCGCTCGCGCGGCAGGTCGAAGCCGCGCCTGACGTTGGCGTCCAGCACCGCGCGATACGCGGCCGACATGATGCGCGGCGCGCGCACCTGTGCCCGGGGCGCGGCGGCCATGATCGCGTTGGCCTCGACGAAGTACTCGCGCGCGCGGGCGGCGAGCACGGCGCACACGCCCGGCAGGCGCGGATCGGCGACGATGGCGGCGACGTCGGTTGCGGATATGCCTTCGCTCGCCAGCAGCTCGCGCGGCAGATACACGCGGCCGATGGCGGCGTCTTCGTCGATGTCGCGCAGGATGTTGGTGAGCTGCAGCGCGCGGCCGAGATAGTGCGCGAGCCACCAGCCCGCTTCGTCCTCGATGCCGAATATCCTCACCGAGAGCCGCCCGACCGCGCTCGCCACGCGATCGCAAAAGAGGTCGAGCGTGGCCTCGTCGGGCGCGACGATGTCTTCGGCCGCGTCCATCGCCATGCCGTCAATCACGGCCATGAAGTCCTCGCGCACCAGATGGAACGTGTGGATGTGGCGCGTGAGCGCCCGCAGCGAGCGCCGCGGCGATCCGCCATAGCAGTTGCCGATGTCCTCGCGCCAGCGCTCGAGGGCCGCCATGCGTTCGGGGCGGGACAGTACGCCGTTGTCGGCGATATCGTCGACGGCGCGGCAGAACGCATACACCTGGTACATCGCGTCGCGCTGGAGCGCCGGCAGAATGCGCATGGCGAGATAGAACGAACTGCCGGACGAGAGCTTCGCGGCGTCGGCGGCAGGTTCTTCGGCGATCAGATCGGACACGGTCAAAACGGACTCCGCTAGGGTGCCCCGAGGGCGGTTCTGGAACAAGGCGATGGCCTGAACGTCCGCACTTTCGCGACGATGCGTGCGCCCCCCGGCTGTAAGGAAACCCCGGCGGCGGCATGCGCGAGCGAATGACTGGGGCGCGGCCGTGCGTTCACACCCGGGATAACGCTTTCGGGTCCGCGTTTATTCCTTCGATTCGTTTTTTATTTGTCAAGTTGGCGTAATTTCGGCAGCATCGGCGGCGCATCCGATCAGCGGTCGAATCCGCCGGGCCATCCTCGATCGATGCGATTCAATCGTTGCGCGGGCACGGGGCCGGGGCATGCCCGGACCGGCGGACGCTGGCGGCAATCACTATCGGGGGTGGTTCTTCCCTCGGAAGGAGGGTTATGCGCCGCGCCGTGCTGCTCTACATTTGTGGCTCCCGGTTTCCAACCGGACTGCGAGGAGATGAGAGATGCACGGAACTCCGATTGAGTACAAGGGCTGGGTGCTCACACCCATTGTGTCTCGTACGCCGACCGACCATGCGGTGGTCCTGCTGGTCGAGAAGCCCAATGGAATTCGCCAGGCGATGGGGCCGCTTGGACGATTCAAATCCGCGGATGCGGCCTGTTCATTCGCGATCGAGTACGGCAAGGCCACGGTCGACGGCCAGCCGGCGCCAGGCCCGGCGCATGAAGCCGCCGGACGGCGCGCATGACCTGCAGCGTGCCGGCTGACGGAGGCGCTCTGTCAGTGGCGGACGCGGTTGCTCGCCCGGGCCAGTTCGCGGGCTGCGAGCGACACGTCATCCTGTGTGCGGCTGGTTGCGTGCTCCACCCGATGGCACGCGCCGCGAATCAGCAGAACCGCACCGAGCGCGGACATGACCCAGATGGAAAGAAACATCGTCAAGGCGTTCATCCAGATTCCCCGAAATCCCCGAAAGCGGGTTGAGTGTGTGGGCGGCTCCGGCATCGTCGGGCAGGAGCCGCCCGGTTTGTACAGCCAGTCCAGCCCGTCCGACTTCAGGCGCGCGCTGCCGGAAAGCCCAGCAGGCGGCCGATCAGTTCTTCAGCGATTGCCTGCTGCGCTTCGAGCGACTCCCGAACCGCGCGCAGATGCGCATCTTCCAGGCGGCCCGCAGCCGCAAGCGTTTCCCCCGCAAGGCGAAAGACACTCTCCGAAGCATTCCCGAGCGCACGCATGAGCGCGGCGGTTTCGCCGGGCATATCGGCGTGTCCGCAAGCGGATCGCGGCGCCGACGGCACCGGCAGTCCATGCGCGATGCCGCGGGCGTGAGCGGCGGTGTCGTCGAGGGCGAGGCGGGCGTTCGGCTGCATGTCCGTGTTCCTTGTCGAGTGCGTGATTGGAGTGTGCAGCCGCGCGCCGAAATCCGATTTGCCGATTAGCACGGGATTTCAGGTCTATTTCAGCGGAGGCACTCGGGGCAAGGAGGGCCGTTCAGATGCGGCCGTGCGGAAACGACATGCGTCCGGTCCGTTGCGGGCCGGTGCTCGATGCGCACGATCGTTCGTTTTGATGGTAGAGGCGCGTGTTGCTTATCGACGCGTGCCCGCGGCGGACGCGCGTGTCAATTGCAGCCGTAGCCGGTGCGAGCGTTCCACCAGCAGATCGCTTCGCCGTCGGTGCAGATGAACATGTTGCCGATGGTGTCGCACTGAACGCTCGTCTGCCGCCGGGGAACCGCCGCCGGGTTGGCGTTCGAAATCTCGGATTGCGACGACACGACCGCGGCCTCCGTCGCCGCGCGGACCCGGGCGACGCCCTCGGGCGGCTTTTTCTGTGCGGCGGGCGGGGGCGGCGCGCTCACGCACGCCGAGACGGCGAGACTCAGACCCAGGACCGTGCATATCCATCCGGACTTCGACGAGCGCATGGTTCTCCCCCGTATCAGCGCGGCCGCCGGACGGCGGCTCACGAAAAGAAAAGTATAGGAAAAATCGACCGGGCGGTTGCGGGAATGTCTGGTGGTCCGGGCCGCCCGTTTTTAACCTATAGTCGAATCGGCCTGTCCTGTTCCCAAAACGGAACCGAATGCCGTGCCGCCGGCCGCTAGCGCTCTTCCAACAATGATCATGGGGTGTCAACGTGACCGCTGAGCACATTCGACTGGTGGAAGCGCGCAAGCAACGGGCCGGCTGGAAGAAGTGGGGCCCCTATCTCTCGGAGCGCCAGTGGGGCACGGTGCGCGAGGACTACAGCGAGTCCGGCGACGCGTGGAATTACTTCAGCCACGATCAGGCGCGCTCGCGCGCGTATCGCTGGGGCGAGGACGGGCTCGCGGGCATCTCCGACGATCATCAGCATCTCTGTTTCGCGCTTGCGCTGTGGAACGGCAGGGACCCCATCCTGAAGGAACGGCTTTTCGGGCTGACCAACAGCGAAGGGAACCACGGCGAGGACGTCAAGGAGTATTACTTCTACCTCGACTCCACGCCGACGCACTCGTACATGAAGTACCTGTACAAGTATCCGCAGTCGGCGTTTCCCTATGAAGACCTCGTCGTCACGAACGGGCGGCGGACGCGCAACGACTACGAGTACGAACTGCTCGACACGGGCGTGTTCGACGGCGATCGCTATTTCGACGTGTTCGTCGAATATGCGAAGGCGTCGGCGGAAGACATCCTCGTCGAGATCACCGTGTGCAACCGGGGTCCCGAACCGGCCGCGCTGCACGTCCTGCCGACGCTCTGGTTTCGCAACGTCTGGTCGTGGGGCAACGAGACCGCGCGGCCCGGGCTGCGGCAGCGCGCGGAAAGCCGGGGCGGCGGCGAGGGCGGCGCCGTGATCGCGGCGTCGGATGAGGCGCTGGGCGAGCGCTTCCTTCATTGCGAAGGCGCCGCGTCGCTCATCTTCACCGAGAACGAAACCAACACCGAACGTCTTGCCGGCGTGCCCAACCGCACGCCGTACGTGAAGGACGCATTCGACAGCTACGTCGTCCACGGCCGCGGGGACGCGGTCAATCCGGCGAAGACCGGCACGAAGGCGGCGGCGCACTACGCGCTCATGCTGGGCGCGCACGAGTCGCGCAGGCTGCGGCTGCGGCTGACCGGCGAAGCCCCCGCGGACGCCCCGGGCCCGGGTCCGTTCGGAGCCGCCTTCGATGCCGTGATGGCCGCGCGGCACCGCGAGGCGGACGAGTTCTATGCGAGCGTGATTCCGCCGGCGCTCGGCGCCGATGCCGCCAGCGTGATGCGCCAGGCGCTTGCCGGCATGCTGTGGTCGAAGCAGTTCTACTACTACGACGTCGACAAATGGCTCGGCGAGCGCAATCCCGACCGGTCCGGGAAGCAACGCCAGGCGCCCCGCAACGAGCGCTGGCACCACATGTACAACGCCGACATTCTCTCGATGCCAGACAAGTGGGAATACCCGTGGTACGCGGCCTGGGATCTGGCGTTCCACGTGATCGCGCTGACGCTCGTCGACGACGACTTCGGCAAGGAGCAGCTGGACCTGATGTTCAGGGAGCGCTATCTGCACCCGAGCGGCCAGGTCCCCGCGTACGAGTGGAATTTCGGCGACGTCAATCCGCCGGTGCATGCGTGGGCCACGATCTTCACGTACCGGCTGGATCAGGCGCGGCACGGGCAGGGCGATATCGAATGGCTCGAACGTTCCTTCCAGAAACTGCTGCTCAACTTTACCTGGTGGGTGAACCGCAAGGACCGCTCGGGCAACAACGTCTTTGAGGGCGGTTTTCTCGGGCTCGACAACATCGGCGTGTTCGACCGCAGCGCGCCGCTGCCCACGGGCGGCTATCTGGAGCAGGCCGACGGCACCGCGTGGATGGCGCTCTATTGCCAGAACATGCTCGAAATCACGATCGAGCTGGCGCTCGCGCGGCCCGCCTACGTGGAGATGTGCGCCAAGTTCGTCGCGCACTTTTTGTGGATCGCGTCGTCGATGCTCCGCACGGGCGACGACACCGGCATGTGGGACGAGGAAGACGGCTTCTTCTACGACGTGCTGCGGCTTCCCGACGGCCGTGCGCAGCGCCTGAAAGTGCGCTCGATGGTGGGGCTGCTGCCGCTGTGCGCGGTCACGACGTTCAGGGGCGATCTGCTGCAGAAGGCGCCGGAGGTGCGGCGCGGCCTGCGCCGCTTCATGGAGGCGCGCCCCGAACTGACGGCGTTCATCCATGATCCGAACCGGAGCGGCTACGCGGGCCGCAAGCTCGCCGCGGTGCTGGACGAAACCAGGCTGCGCCGCGTGCTCGCGAGAATGCTCGACGAAAGCGAATTCCTGAGCCCGTACGGCATCCGGTCGCTCTCGCGCCATCACGCGGATCATCCTTATGTGCATCGCGTGGGGGAGCAGGAATACCGCGTGCCGTATCTGCCCGCCGAGTCCGACACGGGCATGTTCGGCGGCAATTCGAACTGGCGCGGGCCGATCTGGATGCCGGTCAACGCGCTGATCATCCGCGCCCTCCTGCAGTATTACACCTACTACGGCAACGATTTCACGATCGAGTGTCCGACCGGTTCCGGCCGCCAGATGACGCTGTACGAAGTGGCGCAGGAGCTCACCCGGCGCCTCTCCAGCATCTTCCTGCGCGACGGGGACGGGCGCCGCCCCGTCTACGGCGGCAGCGACACGTTCCAGGAGGACCCGCTCTGGCGCGACTACGTGCTCTTCTACGAATATTTCCACGGCGACAACGGCGCCGGTCTCGGCGCGAGCCACCAGACCGGATGGACCGCGATCGTCGCGCGGGCGATGCATCTGTTTTCGACCACCTCCGCCGAGCATATGCTCGAGCTGGGCAAGACGGCCTACTTCATGAAAGACCCGCTGTGGCAGAACGCGGCGCGGGAACCGGTCGCGTGATGTGCGCGTGATGTGCGCGTGACGTGGGCGCATTGCGCCGGGGATCGGCCCATGACGCGGGCTGAAGCGTCATGAAACGATGGCCGTGCACGCGGGCGAAATGGCGCGGCTCGCTGCTGCGCGCGGCGAACCAAAGCCGCGCTCTGTGCGGCTGCGCACATATCTTTCGTCGTACCTTACAGAAACTCATCGCCAGCAACGCGACCGGCGGCCCGCCGCCTCATCGAAACGAGGCGCTCCCGATGCGCGATTCGCGTGGCGCAACCGTGACGAGGTGCAGGATGGCAGCCCGATATCCCATCATCTATATCCGCGGCTACGCGATGACCGAGTCGGAGCGCAACGAAACCGCCGCCGACCCGTTCTGCGGTTTCAACGTCGGCTCCACGCTCTATCGCGCGGTGCCGGACAAGACCGCGAAGCCCGCGCGCTTCATCTTCGAGTCGCCGCTTGTGCGTCTCGTGACGGAATACCAGTACCAGCACGTCTACCAGAACGGCGCCGACATCATGGACCCCGACTGGCAGCCGCCCCGCGACGAGGACGGCAACCCGACCGTCGGCATTCCGTCCGGCTCGCTCGTCATCTACCGCTATTACGACGACGGCTCGACATTCTTCGGCGAGGGCAAGGCCCGCGACATCGAGGCCTACGCGAAGGGTCTCAATGACCTGATCCTCAAGATCCGTTCGCTCGTCTGTTCGCATGTGCCGAAGGGCGGGCAGCAGATGAAGGAAGCGGATTTCCGCTGCCATCTCGTCGCGCACTCGATGGGAGGGCTCGTCGCGCGGGCGTTCCTGCAGAACGCGCGGCTCGGCGGCAGCGAGGCGCGCAAGTGCGTCGGCAAGTTCTTTACCTTCGCCACGCCGCACAACGGCATCGAGCTGCTCGGCCTGAACGTGCCGCACTGGCTGACGAAGGACGAGATGAACACGTTCAACCGCGAGAAGATGGCGGAGTTTCTCGACATGAAGGCGGTTTCCGCGGCGTTCAACGGCCGCGTCGACCTGATTCCGGAAAGCGCGCTGCCGTCGGAGCGCATCTTCTGCATGGTCGGCACGAACCGGGGCGACTACGAAGTGGGCGAAGGGCTCGCCCGCGCCTTCGTCGGCCACGGCAGCGACGGACTGGTGCGCATCGAGAACGCGTCCCTGTGGGGCGTCGAGGGCCAGAAGGCGACGCAGCCCGCCGCCACCGCGTACGCCTACCGCTCGCATTCGGGCTACTTCGGCATCGTCAATTCGGAGGAGGCGTATCAGAACCTCGTGCGCTTCCTGTTCGGGGACGTGCGCGTGGACATCTGGCTCGATGTCGAGAGCGTGCGGCTGCCCGCCGACCTGGAGCAGAAAGCGGGCGTCGAGGCGCTCTATCAGTTCGAGATTCGCGCGGCGCCGCGCGGCAAGCGCTGGTTCCTCACGCGCAGGACGGCGGTGGAGGATTCGCCCGCCTGCAGGACCCACTCGCAGTTGAGCGGCGCGGACGCCCAGCAGCGCAGGATCTATCTGTCGACCGTGTTCCTCTCGAAGCGCGGCAAGGTGGACCAGGACCGCAAGTCGCTTGCCTATGCGATGACCGTCGCCGTGAAGGTGCCCGACTACGAGATCGAGCGGCGCTTCTGGGCCGACGGGCACTACGAAGGCGCCGACCTGTTCAGGGACACCGCCGTCATCGAGCTGACGCCGCCCGACGACGGAAAATCCGCATGGGACGTGAAGTACAGCTGGGCCAGCAACCCGGATGCGCCGATGACCCGGCCCATCGACTTCACGGCCGCCGCCGACGGCAAGGTGGAACTGTCGATCGACTTCGCGAACCCCAACAAGCCCGGGATCTCGGGCAAGATCCGGCTCGTGGTGAGGCCGTGGTCGTGAGCGTGCGATCGTGCTCACCGGCCTTCATGTGCGTTCCCGGCCGGGGATCGCGCGAAACGCTACGAGCGTCCGGCCGCGGCGCGCGTGCGCCGCGCGGGGCGCGCCGGGCGGACCGGCTGCAACTCGGACGGCGCGAGGAAAAACCGGCTGTTGTCGGCCATGCGCGCCACCATGAAGTCGATGAAGGTCCTCACGCGCAGCGGCTGCTCCTTTCGATGCCCGTAGTAGATGTAGATCATTCCGTGCTGGCTCACGTGCTGCAGGAGCAGCGGCACGAGCCGGCCGCTGCGGATATGCTCGGTCGCGGTAAAACTTCCCAGCTGGCCGACGCCGAGGCCTGAAAGCACCGCCTGGGTCTCCATGTCGGTGTCGTTCACGCAGACCGTCGCGGGCACGTCACGATAGACGATCTCCTCGCCGACCTGAAACGCCCACGGTGCCATCTTGCCGGTGTTCGCCCGCCGATACCCCGTGCACCGGTGACGGGCCAGATCGTCGATGGACTCGGGCGCGCCATGCACCTCAATGTACGCAGGCGACGCGCAAATGATCAGCTGAATCGGCACGAGCCGGCGCGCAATCGAGCCGCCCGCCGGCGGCGGGCCGCCGCGAAAACCCACGTCCGAACGTTCGGTCACGAGGTCGGTGAAGTGGTCGTCGAACTGCACTTCCAGCTGCACGTTCGGGTAGCGCGCGACGAACTCCTCGAAGAACGGCCAGAGGACGGACAGCCCGAGCGCGCGCGGCGCGCTCACGCGCAACGGGCCGCCGACTTCCTCCGTCGAACGCCGGGCTTCGTCGAGCGCGGAGGACAGGATGGTGAGCGCGGGCTGCACGCTCTCGAAGAAGCGCTGCCCTTCCGCCGTCAGGCTCAGCTTGCGCGTGGTGCGAAAGAAAAGCCGCACGCCCAGTTCCTTTTCGAGCTGCATCACCGCGTGGCTCGCGGCCTGCGGCGAGATGCCCTGGTCGACGGCCGCCTTGCGCAGGCTGCCGAGCGTCGCCGCGCGCATGAAGATGGTGATCGCACGAATCTCGTTCATCGTGGCCGCCCCGGATTAGCAAATGGAAGTTGATTATCAGTCTATCAATGTGCGGCTAGTTTGCGTGACTCGCCGGCCCTAACATGGCGTCACTTTCACTACACACCCGAAGGAGATACATCATGGCTGAAGTCAAACAGAACGGTTTCAAGCGTGTATGGCTCATCACCGGCGCCTCGCGCGGCATCGGCGCACTGATCGCCGAAGCGGCGATCGCCGACGGCAACGCCGTGGTGGCGGCGGGCCGCAACGTCAAGGCGATCGTCGAGCGTCTGGGCGAGTCGGCCGCGCTCCTGCCGGTGGCGCTCGACGTGACGGACGAAGCGCAGGCGCACGCCGCGGTCAAGGCCGCCGTCGCGAAGTTCGGCCGCATCGACGTGCTGGTCAACAACGCGGGATTCGGTCTGCTCGGCGCGGTCGAGGAATCCTCCGACGCCGACACGCGCCGCATGTACGACACGAACGTGTTCGGCTTGCTGAACATCACCCGCGCCGTGCTGCCGACGATGCGCGCCAACCGTTCCGGCCATGTGATCAACATCTCCTCGATCGGCGGCTATCGCGGGGCGGCGGGGTTCGGTGTGTACTCGTCGACGAAGTTCGCGGTCGAAGGCATCACCGAAGCGCTGCATGACGAACTGAAGCCGCTCGGCATTCATGCCACGGTGGTCGAACCGGGCTACTTCCGCACCGACTTTCTCGATGCCTCCTCGCTCGTCGTGGCGCCCGACGTGATCGAAGACTACGACGCCACTTCGGGCGAAGTGCGCCGCGTCGCGGCCCGCCTGAATCACAGCCAGCCGGGCGACCCGAAGAAGCTCGCCGCCGCGATGGTCACGCTGGTCGACGCGAAGACGCCGCCGCTGCGCCTGCCGCTCGGCACCGACACGCTTGCGGCCATCGCCCGGAAGAACGCGTATGTCGAGCAGGAAACGCAGACGTGGAGAGAACTGTCGGCATCGACGGACTTTTCCGCGTAAGCGTCAGACGCCCTTCGCCGCAACCGATGCGCTGAAGGCCAACCACTGAGCCGTGCCGCGCGCCCGCCGCTTTTCGAAAGCGGCGGGCGCTTTTGCGTGACGCCACCCCATCCCCCGCGCAGCCTGCCGCGCCGCTCTCGATTGACGAGAAGTCAACCATCCCTTCCGAAAATGTCGTTTGAGGCGCCCCCGTCGAGCGCCCTAGCATTCATTCACGCCATGCGGTTCCGTGTTTATGCGAAACGGTCCGCACGGCGCATCACAAGGCCCGAATGACAGGACCCACCTCGCAGGCTATCCATAGAGACGGAGACATGAACACTATCCTGACCACCCATCCGGACGCGAAGTCCGACGCCCTCACGCCTGCGCAACGCAAGGCGATGTTCGCCGCGACGCTCGGCACAATGGTCGAATGGGCCGACTGGCTCATCTACGCCACGCTCTCGTCGGTGTTCTCGCGGCAGTTCTTTCCGTCGAGCGACCCCGCGGTCAGCCTGCTTTCATCGTTCGCGGTATTCGCGGTCGGCTTCCTGATGCGCCCGATCGGCGGTGCGGTGCTCGGCGCTTACGGCGACCGGCACGGACGCAAGAAGGGCCTCACGCTGTCGATCACGCTGATGGCGCTCGGCTCGTTCATCATCGCCTTCTGCCCCGGATACGCGTCGATCGGTCTCGCGGCGCCCGTGATCCTGATCATCGCGCGGCTCTTGCAGGGCTTCTCGGCGGGCGGCGAGTTCGGCTCCGCGTCGACCTTCCTGATCGAGACCGCCTCGCCGCGCCGCCGTGCGTTCGCGGGCTCGTGGCAGCACTTCGCGGTGAACGCGGGCGTGCTCGTCGCGGCGATGATCGGCTTCCTGCTGACCTCGGTGTTCGACGACGCCACGATGGCCGCCTGGGGCTGGCGCGTCGGCTTCGCGGTCGCGGGGCTGATGGGGTTTGTCGCGCTGTGGGTGCGGCTCGCCGTCGACGAGACACAGGCGTTCAAGCGTTCGGCTGCACGTGAACGCGAGCACCACAACCCGCTGCGCTCGATGCTCAAGGAGCATCCGAAGGCCGCGCTGCGCGTGATCTGCATCGCGATGGCGGGCAACCTGCTGAACTATCTCTGGCTCGTCCACTTCCCGACCTACGTGCACCTGAAGACGGGCCTGCCGCTGCGCGAAGCCTTCACGGCGAGCGGCATCTCCATCGTGGTGTCGCTCGTGCTGATCCCGCTCGTGGGGATGCTTGCCGACCGCATCGGCCGCAAGCCCGTGCTGATGATGTTCGCCGGCGGCTCCGCGCTCTTCGCGTATCCGGGTCTGAACCTGCTCAGCAACGACTTCTGGACGGACACGCTGCTCGTCACGATCGGCATGGCGCTCGTGACGGGCTTCTCGGCCACCTGCGCAGCCGTCATGGCCGAGCAGTTTCCGGCCAAGGTGCGCGTGACGGGCGTGGCGCTGCCCTACGCGATCTCCGTGACGCTCTTTGGCGGCACGGCGCCCTACATCATGACCGCGATGACCAACGCGGGCCACTCCGGCCTGATCTGGGTCTACGTGGCCGGCATCTCGCTCGTGGGCTTCGTGGTCTACGCGACGATGCCCGAAACGAAGGGCAAGGAGCTGGACTGAGCACCGTTCGCGCGTCCTTCTTCTCCTCATCATTCGCCTGACAGGAAAACCATCATGACCGACAACGCTGACACGACCGCAACCGGACGTCCGTACTGGCAGACGCCCGACGGCAAACACCTCGCCGCATGCGAGGAACGCGCGAGCCGCGAGCGCTTCTTTCCGCCGATCCCGCAGGGCTCGCCGCTTCACGCGCGCTACGAGAGCATCACGCTCGGCGACGAAGCGCGCATCTACAGCTTCACCGTGATCCATCCGCACCCGAAAAGCGGCAAGGCGCCGTTCGCGCTGGTGTATGCGGATTTCCCCGAGAAGGTCAGGGTGTTCGGGATCTACGAGGGCGACGGGCGGCCGTCCATCGGAGAACGCGTGCGCGTCGTCATCGGCGCGGCCGAAAGCGGCGCGCCGCGCTACACGTTCACCGCCGCGCGTTGAGCGCGCCTCCCATCACAGATCGAGAAGCATGATGAAAGACATCTATATTTCAGGCGTCGCGATGACGCGATTCGGCAAGCACGACCAGGCGTCGATGCAGGACCTCGCGCAGGAAGCCGTGCTCGGCGCGGTGGCGGATGCATCGGAGACGCTCGACAACGTCGAGGCGTTCTACTGCGGCAACGTGTTCGGCGGCATGATCCTCGGGCAGGTGCTGCTGCGCGATCTCGCGCTTGCGGGAGTGCCCGTCTACAACATCGAAAATGCCTGCGCGAGCGGCGCGAGCGCCGTGCATCTCGCGATGCACGCACTCCGTGCCGGTGTCTACGAGACGGTGGTCGTGTTCGGCGTCGAGCAGTTGACGAAGCTCGGCGGCGGCACGATCCCGCTGCAGCTGAACGACTACAAGACGGGGCTTTACGCGGAGCAGGGCATGGTGCTCCCGGCCGTCTACGCGATGCGCGGCACGCGCTATCTGCACGAGCACGGCGTGACGAGCGAGGTGCTTGCCAAGGTCGCGGTGAAGAACCGCTACAACGGGAGCCTCAACCCTTATGCGCAGACGCGCAAGGAAACCACGGTGGACGAAGTGCTCGGCTCGCGCATGATCGCCGATCCGCTGACGCTGCTGCAATGCTGCCCGTCGGCGGTCGATGGCTCCGCGGCCCTCGTCCTCACCACGCGCAAGCCGCAGGGACGCCACGCGCCGGTGCGGATCATCGGCTCGGTCGTGCAGTCGGGCATTCGCGAGCAGCACGACGACGACATTCTCGATGCCGAGATCACCGCGCGCGCCGCGCGCCTCGCCTACCGGCAGGCGGGCATCGGGCCGTCGGAGGTGGATGTCGTGGAGTTGCACGACGCCTTCACGATCGCCGAGCTCATCTACTACGAAGCGCTCGGCCTGTGCGCACCGGGCGAAGGCGCGGCGCTGCTCGAATCCGGCGAGACCTCGCTTTCCGGCCGCATTCCCGTGAGCCCGAGCGGCGGCCTGCTCGCGAAGGGTCACCCGCTCGGCGCGACCGGCGTCGCGCAGATGACCGAGATCGTCTGGCAGCTTCAGCGCCGCGCGGGTGACCGGCAGATCACGAAGCACGCCCGCATCGGCCTGGCGCAATGCACGGGCGGCGGCATTGCGGGCGTCGATCACGCGGCGTCGTCGGTTCATATCCTTTCCCTGTGAGTCTGATCATGCAAACAGTTCAATCAAACGGCGCAGGCGAAGTCGCCATCGTCACCGGCGGCGCGAAGGGGATCGGCTTCGGCATCGCGGCAGAGCTCGCCCGCTCGGGACGCCATGTCGCGATCTTCGATCTCGATCGCGCGAGCCTCGAAGAAGCGCAGGCGGCGCTTTCGAAGGAAGGCCGCGAAGTGCTCGCGCTTTCCGTCGACGTGACGAAGAGCGAATCGGTGGCGCAAGGTGTCGAAGCCGTCATCGAGCGCTTCGGCCGTATCGACGTGCTCGTGAACAATGCGGGCATCGTGCGTGACAAGCGCATCACGAAGATGAGCGACGAAGACTGGGACGCGGTCATCGACGTGAACCTGAAGTCGCAGTTCCTCTGCTGCCGCGCGGTGCTCAGGCACATGTCGGCGGCGCAGTACGGACGCATCGTGAACATCTCGTCGCGCGCGTGGCTGGGCGGCGTGGGCCAGTCGAACTACTCGGCGGCGAAGGGCGGCGTGGTGAGTCTCACGCGCAGTCTCGCGCTCGAGTGGGCGAGCGCGAACGTGACGGTCAATGCGGTGGCGCCCGGCATCGTCGATACGCCGCTCTTTCGCACCTTCGACGAAGACCTTCAGGCACGGCTGAAGAAGTCGGTTCCGGTGCAGCGCATCGGCACGCCCGAGGACATCGCGCAAGCGGTACTGTTCTTCGCGCAGCGCGAGGCGTCGTACATCACGGGGCAGACGCTCTATGTGTGCGGCGGCCGCTCGCTCGCGTCGCCGAGCGTTTGAGGAGGCATCATGGCGATTCATTACGCGGTTTCGAACCATGTGGCGACGGTCACGCTCGATCGTCCCGAAGCGCTCAACGCGCTCGATCTCGGCAGCCTGCGCGAGCTGCGCGCGGTGCTCGCCGACGCACGCGACGATGACGACGTGCGTGTGATCGTGCTGACCGGTGCGGGCACGAAGTCTTTCTGCGTCGGCGCCGACCTGAAGAACACGCTGCCGCCGTCGACGAACTTCGGCGCGTCGTTCGTCAAGTCGATCGACCGGGCGGCGGCGGAAGGCGTGTACGTGCGCCTGATCGACCTGAGCACGCTGCGCATCTTCAAGCCGCTCATCGCGGCGATCAACGGCTACTGTCTCGGCGGAGGGCTGGAGCTCGCGCTGCAATGCGACCTGCGCGTCGCGGCCGGCAACGCGGTGTTCGGCCTGCCGGAAGCCGTGGTCGCGAGCATTCCGGCCGTGTGCGGCATTCAGGCGCTGCAACGCGCGG
Organism: Caballeronia glathei; assembly: GCF_000698595.1. GTDB lineage: Bacteria > Pseudomonadota > Gammaproteobacteria > Burkholderiales > Burkholderiaceae > Caballeronia > Caballeronia glathei. The sequence goes on from NZ_JFHC01000003.1 coordinate 193,341, forward strand.
TGCCGAGCGCCATCGCGATGAAGATGCTCCTCACCGGCTGCAAGATCGACGCGGCCTATGCGGAGCGCGTCGGCCTCGTGTCCGATGTCGTGCCGCCCGAAAGCCTGCTCGACAAGGCGCGTGAACTGGCCGCGACGATCGCGGCGAACGGCCCGCTCGCGGTGCAGATGATCAAGAAGGTCGCCGAGACGAGCAGCAACGTGCCGCTCGCGCAGGCGATCGAATTCACGGAACTGGCGTGGGGCGCGATGCGGGAATCGGAAGATCGCGTCGAAGGCCGCAGGGCTTTCGCGGAGAAGCGCAAGCCGGGCTACAAGGGCCGTTAGTCCGACACAGCCAGTCGCCCGCGTGTCGTGCGCGCGGGCTCAGGGTTCCTCGCGGCCGCTCGACACGAGCCAGTCGCGGAACTCCGAGAATTCCGGCGACGACTCGCGGTTCTTCGGATAGACGAGGTAGTACGTGAAGCTGCCTTCATCGAGGACGAAGGAGAAGGGCATGACGAGACGGCCGGCTTCCAGGTCGTCCATCACGAGCACGCGCTGCGCGATCGCGACGCCGTTGCCCTGCGACGCGGCGAGATAGGCAAGGATCGAGCTTTCGTAGCTCAGCCCGCCGAGCGGATTCACGCCGCGCACGCCCGCCGCCGTGAGCCACTTGGCCCAGTCCTCGCGGCGCGCGAGCGAATGCAGCAGCGTGAGATCGCGTAGCGCTTCGGGCGTGGCGTCGCACAGGCCCGGATGCGCTTCGAGGAAAGCGGGGCTGCACACGGGCACGAGTTCGTTGGGCACGAGGCGGTCGAAGCCGAGCTCCGACGACGGTGCATGCGACAGCCGGATCGCCGCGTCGACGTCTTCGGCGGCGAAATCGACGGGCTGCAGCGAGGTGGTGAGGCTCACGTCGATGTCCGGATGCTGCGCATGAAACGAGGAGAGCCGCGGGATCAGCCACTTCATCGAAAACGTGGTGTAGGCGCGGATTTTCAGCGTGCGCCGTCGGCGGCTTTCGGTGAGGTTGACGGTCGCCGTGCGCAGCATCTCGAACGCCCTCACGACATCGACGAGATAGCGTTCTCCATACGCCGTGAGCGTGATCGCGCGGTGCGTGCGCTCGAACAGCATGAGCCCGAGCTGGTCTTCCAGCCCCTTGATCTGGCGGCTCACGGCAGCGGGCGTGACATTCAGCTCGTCGGCGGCGAGCTGGATGCTCAGCAGTCTGCCGGATGCTTCGAAAGCGCGCAGGGCATTGAGTGAAGGTAGCGTTCGCATGCGAAATGCTAGCACGCGACGCGGCCGGGACGCACGCGGTGAACGATGCCCGGGAGCGTGCCCGCCGCGCGGCGCGGGGTCGATGGAACCCCGTTGATGAAAACTCAGGCGAGGGCGCAGGAAAAGTCGGTTGAGACCCGGCCCCCGCGCTCGTATCTTTTATGAAAGAGCACCGTGAATGTGGAGGCGACCTCTTCGCCCGCCGCACGGATGCATGGCGAATACGGAGACTGACATGCTCGACGGAGTGCGGATTCTGGCGTGCGGCACGCGCGGCGCCGTGAACATGTGCGCGGCGCTGCTTGAGCGCGCGGGCGCGCGGGTGGCGACGGCCGATGACAGCGGCGGGATCCCGCCGTTTCACGCATACGATGCCGTGATCGCATCGTCCGACACCGCGCCGCGCGCCTTGGCCGACGCTCTCGCGCACGTGAAGGCGACGGCCGGCACCATCGTCTGCGACATCACGGCGACAGGGCCGAACGCCTCGCGCGTGGGCGTCGCCTACTCGGATGCGCAGATCCAGGCGATGACGGGCCTCATGGACACGACCGGTTTCGCCGACGGTCCGCCGGTGAAGATCGGCGTGCCGTTCGCGGAAATCTCGGCGGGCATGTACGCGGCGTCGGCCCTGGTCGCGGCGCTCGGCGTGCGGCGCACGCGCGGGCTCGTCCAGGCGGTCGACGTGACGCTTTTCGGCTGCGCCGCGGGCGCGCTGACCACATTCCTGCCGAAGGCCTTCGCGCAGCGCGACGGGGCGAGGCCGGCGGGCGCCGGGCGTGTCGGCAACCGGCATCCTGCCTGCGCGCCGTGGAACGCGTATCCGACGCGCGACGGCTGGGTGCTGATCTGCACGAGCACCGAGGAGCAGTGGCGCAAGCTGCGCGATGCGATCGGCGGCGACGCGCTGCTCGACCCGCGCTTCGACTCGCTGGCGAGCCGGCTGCAACACGTCGACGAACTCGACGCGCACATCGCCGCGTGGTCCGGCAGCCTGTCCACGGCGGCGTGTTCCGCGACGTGCGAGCGGGGCGGCATCGCTGCGGGGCCCATCGTGTCGCTTCGCGGCTTGGCCGACGAGCCGAACTTCCGGCTGCGCCACGCGGGCACGGCCAGGGCGCTGGAAGATGCGCCGCCTGCGCCCGGCACGTACCGGACGATGGCGCCGTTTCGCGTGTTTCCGCTCGCATCGGGCGTGGAAGCGCCAAAGCGCGCAGCGCCATCCGGGGCCGTCGAACCGGGCGCGGGTCCGCTTGCGGGCATGCGCGTGATCGAGATCGGCCAGTACACGACGGCGCCGCTTGCGGGCAAGCATCTCGCGGCGCTCGGCGCCGAAGTGATCAAGATCGAGCCGCCGGGCGGCGAGGTCGCGCGCACGTGGACGCCGGGCCAGGGCGGACTGAGCTATTTCTTTGCGCTGAACAATACGGACAAGCGCACGATCGCCCTCGACCTGAAGCGTCCCGCCGACCGCGCCCGCTTCGAGGAACTGGTGCGCACGGCCGATGTGCTCGTCGAGAACCTGCGTCCCGGCGCGCTCGGCAAGCTCGGCTTCGACCGCGCCGCGCTCGCCGCGCTCAATCCGCATCTCGCGTACTGTTCGATCTCGGGCTTCGGGCTGGATTCGGCGTACCCGTCGCGGCCCGCGTTCGACACCGTCATCCAGGCGATGGGCGGTCTCATGGACCTGACGCGCAGCGGCGATGCGCCGGTGAAGATAGGCGCATCGGCGGCCGACATCCTCGGCGGCCAGGCCGCGCTGTTCGCGATCCTCGTTTCGCTGACGGGCGCGCTGACTGGCGTGCACGAACGCCGCGCGGGCGTCTTCATCGAGATCTCGATGCAGGACGTCGCCGCGTGGTGCGCGCTCTATGCGGCGGGCAACCCGCCGGCGCCGGGCGCCGTGATCGCCTGCGCGGACGGCCACGTGTGGCTGGAAGATCCGCGAGCGGCGCCCGGCGAGACACGCCAGCTCGCGCGGCGCGCACGATGCGCGCTCAGCACGCGTGCGCGTGCGGTCGAATCGCTCGGGCGGCTGGGCGTTCGCGCGGTGGCGGTGGCACGTGTCGACGAACTGATGGAAGATGCTGACTTCGTGACTGACATTCTGAGCGTCGGGCGTGGCGCGGACGGCGCGTTCTGGCCGGTGCTCAAGGTGCCGTATCGCCTCGCGCGCACGCCGGCCGTCGTGCGCACCGTGCCGGGAAAACCGTCGCATGGGGAGGCAGGCGACCCGGCGCCTTCCTTTCGTGCGGCCGCGCGGGATGTCGTCGATTGACCGGACGCTCGCAACAACAACTGGAGCCGCAGTGGCAAAACTCGAACTGGACAACCCGTTTCTCGAAGCGCTCGGCGCGACGCTCACGGAATGGCGCGCGGGCTACGCCGAATTCACCATGCCGATTCAACCCGGCCACCTGAACCGGCAGCGCGTGCTGCAGGGCGGCGCGATCGCGACGCTGCTCGACGCCGCATGCGGCTATGCGGGTGTCTCCACGACGGCCGACACGCCGGTCCACGGCTTCACGCTGTCGCTGACGGTGAACTATCTCGACCGCGGGCTCGGCGAAAAGGTCGTCGCGAAGGGCTTTCTCGAACGGCAAGGGCGTTCGATCTTTTTCTCGCGCGGTGAGGCGTGGGTCGATGGCACGCTCCTCATTGCGAGCGCGCAGGGCACGTTCAAGTACGCGCGCGGCTAGCGGGCGGGACTCGCGTCAATGAAGCGGCGAGGCCGTCGATGCGCCGCTCAGCGCAGTTCCAGCCACAGCGGCTGATGATCCGAACTGCGGCTCGCCGCATCCACCTCGCAGCCGGCGATGCGTGCCTTCAGGTCGTCGGTGACGAAGATGAAATCGCAGGCGAACGCGCCGTCGGGCCACTGCTCGCGATCGTACAGGCCGACGGTCGCGGCGCGCCGCTCGTCCGGATGCGCGCAGTTCCAGGCGTCGACGAAGGAAGGGGCATCGTCGACGAGCGCGATCATCGAGCGATACGCGGCGCTTTCGTACGCGCTGTTGAAATCGCCGCACACGATCGCGCTCATCGGGCGGCCGGTGTCCGCGAACGGGCTGTCGGTCTTTTCCGCTTTCGCCGGCCGCCGGGCGTGATCGCATGCCTCGTGATGCAGCTCGCGCAATTGCGCCACCTGCGCGAGCCGCTGCGCTTCCGAATAGAACTCGAGATGCGTGCTGATGACGCGCAACGGCCCGACATCCGTTTCGATCACCGCTTCGAGCGCGACGCGCAGCATCGACGGCTTCACGGGGTCCGCGGGCCACGGCAGCGAATGACGCAGCACCTGCCGCACTGGCAGGCGAGTCACGATCGCATTGCCGAACTGGCGGCGCGCGAGGCCCGCGCCGGCCGGCGGCAGATCGGAGCCAATGGCGTCGATGACGGTGAAGCCCGGCAGCAGCGCGCCAAGTTCGGCGAACTGGTCGGCGGACGGACCGCCCGCCAGGCCGCCCGACTCCGGGCCTTCGTGAAAGCCGCGGGTGACTTCCTGCAGGCAGAGGATGTCGAAATCGTGCAGCGCGCGGGCTTCGCTCACGATGCGGCCGAGATCGACGCGGCCATCCACGCCGCGTCCCCACTGAATGTTCCAGTCGACGAGTCGCATGACGTTCTCCTTGCGAACCTGATGCCAGTCTAACGCCGCGGCCTGCGGTTCGTTGCGCGTGCTTTCCGGCTCAAATCGCGGAACGCGACAAGCAAAGCTGAAATACTTGGTTCGCCCGTGCGCGGGTTCTTCATAGAATCTGATGCCGCATCGCATCCTGCTGCATGCGCGATGCGACTCATCGAACCTGCCGGACTCTCTCATGCCTCGTAACACATTCGACCTTGAACACGCTCACGAACACCCGGCGAACCGCAGCCGCCGCACGCTGCTGAAAGGCACGGCGGCCGCCGCTGCGGCGCTCGCGGGAGCGCGCGGCGCGTCGCTGCTGGGCGGTGCGGGGGCGCTCTTCACGGCGGCCGGCGCGCTCGCGCAGGACGACGCGAAGACGCTGCGCATCGGCTATCAGAAGTACGGCAATTTCGTCGTATTGAAGGCGCGCGGCACGCTCGAAAAGCGCCTCGCGCAGCAGGGCGTCAGCGTGAAGTGGCTTGAGTTTCCCGCCGGTCCACAGCTGCTCGAAGGGCTGAATGCGGGCGCGATCGACGCTGGCAGCGTCGGCGAGACGCCGCCGATTTTCGCGCAGGCGGGCGGCGTCGATTTCGTCTACATCGGCAACGAGCCGCCCGCGCCGCAGGGCGAGGCGATCGTGGTGCCGCACGATTCGCCGATCCGCTCCGTTGCGGACCTGCGCGGCAAGAAGGTGGCGCTGAACAAGGGATCGAACGTGCATTTCCTGCTCGTGAAGGCGCTGCAAAAGGCGAAGCTCGCATACTCCGACATTCACCCCGTCTACCTCGCACCCGCCGACGCGCGCGCGGCGTTCGTGCAGGGCAGCGTGGACGCGTGGGTGATCTGGGACCCGTATCTCGCCGCGATCGAGCGGCAGGCCAATGCGCGCGTGATCGCGAACGGCGAGGGGCTCGTGCGCAACACGCAGTATTACCTCGCGACGCGCACGTTCGCTTCGAGCAGGCCGCAGATCGTGCACGCGCTGCTGGAAGAGCTGGACGCCGTCGACAAATGGGGCCGCGACAACATTCCCGAGGTCTCGCGCCAGTTGTCGCCGCTCGTCGGACTCGACGCGGCCACGCTCGAAGTCGCGCTGAAGCGCACGGCGTACGGCGTGCAGCCGATCACCGCCGAGACGCTCGCCTACCAGCAGCAGATCGCGGATACATTCAACGAACTGAAGCTGATTCCGAAGAAACTCACGGTGACGGACGCACGCTGGAACGCGGCGTAATTTTCACTTTCCCTTCCATAAACCGACAGACTGCCTTCGACCCGGCACGCCGGTTGCTCATAGCACGGCACGGTCGTGCCGGCTTACGGTTGCGCATCGCCACGCAGCCGCGCTTGTAATCAACGCCTGCAGAACGCCCGGTCGCGGCGCCTGCGCAGCAATCCGGACGACGTGCCGTCATGACGCAGCGCCCAGGCGTTGCGCCCGTGCGACAGGCCAAGGCGGCCGACGGCGGCGCAACCCGTGCCGGAGCGCCCAAATGGATGCGTCATCTTCACAAGCAGGGTCGGTCGTGCTCGTCTATCTGCAGGGACGCAAGGCGGCCGGCGGAAGCCACGAGGTCGCGACGCACTGCGAGCTTGCACGGCAGATCGCCGAACTCAGGGATGCGCGGCTCGCGGGCGAATTCGATCCGTCGTCCGCGTATCCGCCCGGCCGCTACCTGATCCCCGACGACACGCTCACCACCGGCGACGCCCGGCAACTCGGCATTCGTGACGAGTGCGACCTCTTCGGCGGCGTCGTGCCGTTTGCCTTCGTGGCGACCAAAGTCATCGTGCACGGCCTGCCGGGCGGCACCCGCCAGGCGCCGCCCGGCTGGTCGCATGCCCTTGGCGAGCAGGTGCGCGACATCGTGCTGCCCGGCTACTCCGCCTTCACGCGCGACGACGCGCTCGCCGCCGCCTCCGCGCTCCTCGGCAATGGCCCGGTGCGCGTGAAGCGGCCATACGGCATCGGCGGCGCGGGGCAGTCGGTCGTGAAGCACATTGCGCAACTCGAAGCGGAACTGGCCGGTATCGGCGACGATGCGCTGAACGCCGAGGGCATCGTGATCGAGCACGACCTTTCCCGGATCGAGACGCTGAGCGTGGGGCGCGTGCGCGTCGGCGATCTCGAAGCCTGCTATTACGGCACGCAGCGGCTCACCACCAACAATCACGGCCACAAGGTGTATGGCGGCTCGGACCTGATCGTCGTGCGCGGCACGTTCGACGATCTCGAACGGATCGACATGCCGGACGCCGCCCGCACGGCGATCGCGCAGGCGCGCCGCTTCGATGCCGCGGTTGCGGCCGCTTACCCCGGTTTCTTCGCCTCGCGGCGCAACTACGACATCGCACGCGGCATCGATGCGAACGGCCGGGCGCATGCGGGCGTGCTGGAACAGTCGTGGCGCATCGGCGGCGCGAGCGGCGCGGAAATTGCGGCGCTGAAGATTTTCAAGGCGTGCCCCGGCGATCGGGTCGTGCACGCGTCGACCTGGGAAACCTACGGCCCCGATCCGGTCGTGCCCGCCGGCGCGTGCGTCTGCTATCACGGCGTCGATGCACGCGCAGGCGAACTCACCAAGTACTACAGGGTGCAGGCTCATGGCGGACAATAGATGCGTCGTGGAAATTCCGGTCGGGCACGGCTACATCGAAGGAACGATCGTCGCGCCGCAGACCACCATACCGGGGGTGCTGTTCGTTCACGGCTGGGGCGGCAGCCAGGAGCAGTACATCGAGCGCGCGCGGCAGGCCGCGGCGCTCGGTTGCGTCTGCCTGACGTTCGATCTGACGGGCCACGCGAGGACGAAGAGCGAACTGGAAACCGTGACGCGCGAAACGAACCTGAGCGACCTGCTCGCCGCCTACGACACGCTCGCGCAGCATCCGCTGATCGACCGCCATTCGATCGCGGTCGTGGGCAGCAGTTACGGCGGCTATCTCGCGTCGATTCTCACGACGCTGCGCCCGGTCAGATGGCTCGCGATGCGCGTGCCGGCGCTCTATCTCGACGAAGGCTGGGAGATGGCCAAGCGCGAGCTGCACCGGCAGCACGATCTCGTGGCGTATCGGCAGCAGATCGTGCCTGCGAGCGAGAACCGCGCGCTGCGCGCGGCGGCGGACTTTCGCGGCGACGTGCTGCTCGTCGAGTCCGAGTGTGACCAGATCGTGCCGCATACCGTGCTCGCGAGCTATCTGCAGGCCTTTCTGCAGGCGCATTCCCTCACTTACCGGATCATCGACGGCGCCGACCATGGCCTCTCGGACGAAGCGAGCCAGCGCGCGTATACGGCGCTGCTCGTCGGCTGGCTGGGCGAGATGATCGCCGGATACCGGACGGGCAGCGGCGGCGCGGCGCTCGCGCAAGGCGCGCGCTAGCGCGCGTGTCGCATGGCACGTTCTGCCCGGCTTCCGGATGCCCGCCCGAGCGCCCGCCCGATATGGACTTCGGGCCCCGGATGCGCAACACTGCCTGTCTGAATCGACGCGGCACGGCGACAGCGATCCGCCGTGCCCGCAACGAAGCCCGCCACAAGAGGAACAGCACATGAGCATCAGTGTCGTCAGACTCGGCACGCCGCGAGCGGATGACGAGGGGCTGCGCATCGGCACGGTACGGCGTCCGCCGCGCGGCGTGCTGAAGGCGGAGTTCGCCACCCGCGACTACTACGATGTCTGGCTTCCCAACCTCGCGCCGAGCGTGGAGTTGATGGCGCAGGCCAAGGCCGCGACCCCGGCGCAGTGGGATGCGTTCGCGCGCAAGTTCCGCGCGGAGATGAATGAGCACGACGCGAGCCGCGTGCTCGACCTGCTGGCGGCATTGTCGAAGACGACGCACTTTTCCGTCGGCTGCTATTGCGAGGACGAAAACCGGTGCCACCGGGGCGTCCTTCGCCAGCTCCTGAACGAGCGCGGCGCCGACGTAAGGTGATGGACGCTCGCAACGCATGCCGTATCTCGATGGCGCTCAGCCGAAAATGCCGGGGCCGGGCGTGAGGATGCCCGCCGGGTCGTAGCGCGACTTCGCTCGCGCGAGCGGTTCGTATGCGGCACCGAAGTGGCGCTGCCAGTCCTCTTGGGTGAGCGGCACTGCGCTGACCGGATAGAACCCGCCGCCGAGCGAGACCGCATCCTCGTAGAAGCGGCGGTTGCCGGCCACCGCTTGCGCGATTCGCGCGGGATCGGTGGTGCGCAGCACGTCGAAGAGGAAGAATACTTCGTCGCCGGGCGTGCGCGGCAGCGGCCGCGTCAGGCGGCTCTTGCGAAAGCCATAGATCAGGCACGGAAAATCCGGTACGTCGCTGAACGTCAACTCGCTCAGGACGCCGTCGATGTAACGCCTTGCGTGGCGCTCCGGCACGAACACGTCGATCCACGGATGCGGCAGATTCCAGTGCCCCGCCGCGCCGATCTCGATCTGTGTGGCCGTCACGCGGTCGCAGAAATCGAAATAGCCGGTCTCTCGCTTTTCCACGCCACCCGGCACGAAATCGAGTTCGTGGAGCAGGGCGGCATCGCCGCGTGTGCCCGCATCGTCGAAAGACACGCCTTGCAGGATGTAGTTGAAGCCGCCTGCCGGAAGCGCGGGCAGCAGGGCCTGGACATAGCCGAAGCGCGCATCGAAGAGCAAGGTCCGGAAGTCCGCGAGGAGCGCGCCGAGGTCGGGGTAGGCCATGTCGAAGACGCGCGCACGGGCGGGCGCCGGCATCAGCGCCACGCTCGCCCTCGCGATGATCGCGCACTGGCCCAGCCCGCCGAGCACGGCTTCGAACAGGTCGCGGTGCTGCGACATCGAACAGGTGAGCACGTCGCCTTCGCCCGTTATCACCTCCAGTTCGCGAACATGATCGACCTGCATGCCGTGCCGGAATGTGGTGCCGTTCAGTCCACCGACCGACAGCGTTCCGCCCACCGACAGTGCCAGATAGTCCGTGAGCACCGGCGGAGTGAAACCTTGCGCGACGGTCACGCGAAGCAGGTCGCGCCAGATCACGCCGGCATCGACGCTCGCGTGACCGGGCGTGATCGAATGAATCCGGTTGAGCGAGCGCATGTCGATCGCCACGCCGCCTGCCACCTGCGCGTGGCCGTGCATCGTATGCGCCTGTCCGCGCGCGCCGATCCTGATGCCGAGGGAGCGGCAAAAACGCACCATGCTCGCGATATCGCTTGCCGACGCCGGGTGCAGCACCGCCGAAGGCAACCCGCGCACGACCTGTCCCCAATCGGAGGACGCGGCTTCGCGGCTCGGCAGGTCCGCGCACAGGCGGCCTTCGAGCGCGGGCACGCGAACGCTGCCGGCATCGGGCGCTGCGAGCCAGCGCGCGCGGTAGGGGTCGTACCAGCCGGGTGCCGGGGTCATCGCGTGGCCGCTAGGTCTGCTGGCCGCTCTCGTCGGCTTCGTCGCCGTGTGCGGGAGGCGGCGGGAACAAATGCGCGACGAGTTCCGGCGGCACATAGCCGACCATTGCGATCTGGGACAGACAGAAGTCCGCCCGGTGCGGAAACCTGAGCGCGAGAACCAGCCCTGCGGCGATGGCGCCACAAAGCAGAACCAACGGGGCGACGAGGGTCATGATTCATTCAAACGCGGGGATTATCGGGAGCCTCTGCGCGGGAATGCTGCGCGAGCCTTCCTTATCGAGAACATCGGCGGGTGCGCATTATTCCGTGTCGCGACGCGCCGGTCGTTCCGGGAAGACGAGGGACTGCGTCATGGCGCGTTACGCCCTGATCCGCCCGATTGAGGATTTGTGCCGCGTCGATTGATATTTCGTCAGTTGAGATTGCGGCACGCGCTGCGAATAATGAGTGCGGCGCGAGGAGATCGATGCGCGCGGCGCGAATGCTTCGGGCAGCTTGCCGGGTGCAGCGCGCGCGCTGCTGCACGGCACAGGGAAAACGTTTGCCCGGAAGCAAAAGAAGACATTACATTATGCTTTCCGCCGTCGATGAACCGTTTCTGTCCCTCTGGAGTATGCACTCATGGCAAAGTTCGAGGATGACAAGCCGACCATCAATCGCATGGACCCGGTCGCACCCAAACCCGCGCGACGACGCTTTCTGCAATCGATAAGCGCCTCCGGCATTGCCGCGACCACCGGCGCGTGGGCCGGCGCCGCGGCCGCGCAGGCAGACGCCCGGGAAGGCAGCCAGCAGGGCAAGGCGGGGCCGCAGCCGGCGGCCGGCGTGATGACCGTCGAATTCGTGGTGAACGGCGCGCGGCGCAAGCTGGACGTCGCGCCCAATGCGATCCTGCTCGACGTGCTGCGCGACCAGCTTGGCCTCACCGGCACCAAGAAAGGCTGCGATCACGGACAGTGCGGGGCGTGCACGCTTCATGTCAACGGCACGCCGATCAACTCGTGCCTGTCGCTTGCGCTCATGCACGACGGCGACGAGATCACGACCGTCGAAGGCCTCGCGACCGGCGGCAAGCTGCATCCGCTGCAGGAAGCGTTCTGGGACCACGACGCCTATCAGTGCGGCTACTGCACGGCGGGGCAGCTGATGAGCGGCGTCGCCGTGCTGAAGGACAAGCGCATCGCCGCCGACGACCACGCCGTGCGCGAAGCGATGAGCGGCAACATCTGCCGCTGCGGCGCCTATGAAAACATTCTCGCGGCGATGCAGTCCACCCGTGCCCGCACGAAAAGGAGCGCGTGATGAGAGCGTTCGACTATGTGCGCGCGCAGGATGCGGCGCAGGCAGTGGCGTCGCATGCGCAGCGTGAAGGCGCGGTCTATCTCGCGGGCGGCACGACGCTGCTCGATCTGGTGAAGCTCGACGTGATGCAGCCGACGGGCGTCGTGGACATTCATCGCCTGCCGCTCGATCGCATCGAAACGCTCCCCGACGGCCGCGTGAGGATCGGCGCGATGGTCACCAACACCACGCTCGCCTTCGACGAGACCATTCAGTCGCGCTATCGCGTGCTTTCCGAGGCGCTGCTGTCCGGCGCCACGACGCAGTTGCGCAACAAGGCGACGACCGCGGGCAACGTGATGCAGCGCGTGCGCTGCGGCTATTTCCGCGACGGCGTGTCGCCGTGCAACAAGCGCGCGCCCGGCTCGGGGTGCGCCGCGATAGACGGGCACAACCGCAATGTCCACGCGGTGCTCGGCACGAGCAGGCAGTGCATCGCGGCGCATCCTTCGGACATGTGCGTCGCGATGGCCGCGATCGGCGCGACCATTCAGGTGCAGGGGCCGAACGGTCAGCGCGAGATCGCGTTTCTCGACTTCCATCTGCTGCCCGGCGACACGCCGTGGAAAGAACATGCGCTCGAGAAAGACGAACTCATCACGCATGTGACGCTCGACCCGCCCATGCGCAACAGCCGGTCCGCGTATCTGAAGCTGCGCGACCGGGCGTCGTACCAGTTCGCGCTGGCGTCGGCGGCGGTGATCGTGGCGGTGGACAAGGGCGCGGTGAGCGACGCGCGCATCGCGATGGGCGGCGTCGCCACGAAGCCGTGGCGTGCGAAGGAAGCGGAAGCCGCGCTGATCGGTCAGCCCGCGAACGAGGCAGCCTTTCAGCGCGCCGCGCAAGTCGCGTTTCAGGGCGCGGTTCCGTACTCGCAGAACGCGTACAAGATCCCGCTCGGCATGCAGGCGATCGTGCGCGATCTGATGACCGTCACCGCCTGAGCGGCGCGTCGAACCAAACCGTGGGATACGGAGAACGACATGACTGATCCGATCATCGGCGCGCCGGTGCGGCGCATCGACGGCAAGCTGAAAGTGACGGGCGCCGCGCTCTACGCCGCCGACCAGCATCCTCCCGGCATGGTGTACGCCTACGGCGTCTTCAGCACGGTCGCGAGCGGGCGCGTTTCGAGCATCGACGTGCGCGAGGCGAAGGCCACGCCGGGCGTCATCGATATCTTTCATCACGCGCATTTCGAGCAGCTTTATCGCGTGCCGAATTCGCCGATCACGACGACGGGTATCCTGACCGCCTCGATCGTGGACGAAACGCGCCTGCCGTTCGAGAACGACACCGTCTACTACTCGGGCCAGTTCGTGGCGCTGGTGGTGGCCGACACCTTCGAGCATGCGCGCGAAGCGGCCTACAAGGTCAAGGTGAGCTATGCCCCCGCGAAGGCGGTCGCGAATCTCGCGCAGGGCGTGAAGGCGAACGGCACGCGCGACGGCGGCCGCGGCCACGCGCGCGGCACGCCCGAGCCCGCATTCGAGAGCGCCGCGCACAAGGTCGACGTGGTCTATCGCACGCCGGTCGAAACGCACAATCCGATGGAGCTGCACGCGACGGTCGCGCAATGGGAGAACGGCGAACTGCATCTGTTCGAAGCTACGCAAGGCGTGACCGTGCATCGCAATTCGATTGCGCGCGTGTTCAATCTGTCGCCGAGCCAGGTGACCGTGCAGGCGCCGTTCGTCGGCTCGGGGTTCGGCAGCAAGCTGTGGATGTGGCCGCATTCGATCGCCGCCGCCGCCGCCGCGCGGCAGGTCGGACGGCCGGTGAAGCTCGTCGTGCCGCGCAGCGAGATGTTCACGACGACCGGGCACCGGCCGGAGACCGAGCAGCGCGTGCGGCTCGCCGCGGGTGCGTCGGGCAAGCTCGTATCGATCCGGCACGAGTCGATCTCGACGACGTCGTTCACGGACCAGTACGTCGAGAACTGCGGCGGCGTGACGGCGAGCCTGTACTCGTGTCCCAACGTGCTCGTAAGCCATCGCACGACGCAGGTGAACCGGGGCACGCCCACGTCGATGCGCGCGCCCGGCGCGGCGCCCGGACTCTTCGCGCTGGAGTCGGCGATCGACGAACTCGCGCTCTCGATGGGCCAGGACCCGCTCGCGTTTCGCAAGCTCAACGTGTCGCCGCGCGACGAGAGCGCCAACCTCCCGTGGTCGAGCAACCATCTGCTCGAAGCGATGGACAAGGGCAGCGCCGCATTCGGCTGGAGCCGGCGCGATCCGCGGGTCGGATCGATGCGCGAGGGCACCGAGCTCATCGGCTACGGAATGGGCGCGTGCAACTGGGACGCGTATCGCACGCCGGCCGAAGCGCGCGTCGCGCTGAACGCCGACGGCACCGCCCGCGTGAACTGCGCCGTGCAGGATATCGGCACAGGCACGTACACGATCGTCGCGCAGACGGTCAGCGAACTGACCGGCCTGCCGCTCGACAGGATCGACGTGCGGCTGGGCGATTCGGCGTTTCCCGCCGCGCCGGTGTCGGGCGGCTCGTGGGCGACGGCGAGCGTGATGCCGGCCGTCGCCGAGGCGACGCGCGCGGCCATCGCGCAGCTCAAGACCTACGCGGCGGCGAGCAGGCTGTTCCCGGGCGCGGACGCGAAGCAATTGCAGTTTAAGGACGGCAAGCTCGTGCAGGGCAGCCGAGCGGTCGCCTATACCGACGTGCTGAAAAGCGAGCGCTATGCGAGCGCCGAAGGCGCGGCGCATACGCCGGGCGCGCCGGCGGGCACGTATTCGTTCAGCTCGTTCGGGGTGCATTTCGTGGAGGTGCGCTGGGACCCGGGCATCTCGCGGCTGCGCGTCGCGCGCGTGGTGAGCGCGATCGACGTCGGCCGCGTGATCAATCCGCTGACCGCGGAGAACCAGGTGCGCGGCGCGGTGGTGATGGGCATCGGCATGTCGCTCTTCGAGGCCACCGAATACGACGAGCGCACCGGGAGGCCATCGAACAACAACTATGCGGAATATGCGGTGCCGGTGCACGCCGACCAGCCCGAGATGAAGGTGATCCTGCTCGACTATCCGGACCTGCAGCTGAACGAATTCGGCGCGAGGGGAATCGGGGAAATCGGCATCACGGGTCTCGCGGCGGCGGTCGGCAACGCCGTGTATCACGCGACCGGCAAGCGCATCCGCGAACTGCCGATCACGCTCGACAAGCTGATGACCGGCATCCCGCCAGTGAAGGCGTGAGCGCGGCGAAACGCTCGCCGCCGATAGGGCGATTCAGGCCGCTCGCCGCATCGATTCTGCCTGCCTGCGGCGAGGGGTGAGGAACGCGAGCACGAGTGCCACGAGGAACAGCAGGGGCACGTCGCCGAAGAGGTGGCCGAGATGGCGCGGTTCGGCCAGCGCCTCGGCCGCCATGATCGCGCCGTGCACCACGCTCGACCATACTCGCGCCAATCAGCGGCGCGCGTGGACACAGCCCCGCTTTCACGCCGCGAGCGACTCCTCGAGTGCCTTCAGCCCGGCCTCGTAGATGCCGCGAAAGAGCTGCGTGACCTCTTCGTCGCTCACGCCGTTCGGCTCGAAGCGTCCCGACCACTCGACGAGCGATGCCCGCCCGTCGGCCAGCTCGCGCACGCGGATCGTCGCGAGATAGCCGGTTGCCGGGAACGGCGCCTGCACGAACGAATAGCTGTAGAAGCGCTCCCTGTTGTCGAACACCTCGAGCCGCTCGACGATCACCTCTCCCGCCGAGCTTTGCAGGCGGCGCACGCGGCCGCCTTCGGACAGTTCGCTGCGCGGAATGTAGGGCAGCCAGTCCGGCAGCGAATCGAACCCGCCGATCAGTTGCCACACCCGGTCGGCGGAGACCGGAACCTCGATCGAGGCCATCGCGCGGGCCATGTTATTTTTCCTCCTTGACGTCGATGGGAAGCGGGGCGTCGGCGGCGACGAGACGCTCCTCGCGCATCTCGCGCCAGAAGTCCGCCGGAATCGCGGCCGTCAGCGCGGCCTGATCTTCCGCGATGCGTTCCGGGCGGCTCGCGCCGGGAATCACGGCCGCGACAGCCGGATTGGCGAGCGAGAACTGCAGCGCGGCGGCCTTCACGCTCACCTGATGGCGTTGCGCGATATTCCTGATGCGCTCGACCTTCGCGATGATCGCGGGCGACGCCTTCTGATATTCGAAGTGCGTGCCGCCCGCGAGCACGCCGGAACTGTACGGCCCGCCCACGACGATATCGACGTGCTGCCGCGCCGCTGCGGGCATCAGGCGCTGCAGCGCGCGCCCGTGGTCGAGCAGGGTATAGCGTCCCGCCAGCAGGAAGCCGTCAGGCGAGGCTTCTTCGAGATCGAGGGTCAGTTCGCACGGCTCCACGCGGTTCACGCCGAGGCCCCATGCCTTGATCACGCCTTCTTCACGCAGCCGCGTCAGCGCGCGAAACGCGCCTTTTCGGGCGATGTCGAACTGCGCGAGCCATTCGTCGCCGTAGAAGTCCTGCGCGATGTCGTGCACCCACACGATATCCAGCCGGTCCGTCTTCAGCCGCTTGAGGCTGTCCTCGATCGAGCGCAGCGCCGCATCCGCCGTGTAATCGTTCACGAGCTTGTTCGGCCGGCCGAATTCGAACAGGCCACCTTTTTCGCCGAGATCGCGCGCAGCCGGCTCCTCGATTTCGTCGAGCACCAGACGGCCGACCTTCGTGCTCAGCACGTAGTCGTCGCGCCGGTGCCGCGACAGCGCCTCGCCGAGCCGGATCTCGGCCAGCCCGGCGCCGTAGAACGGCGCCGTGTCGAAGTAGCGGATGCCGTGATTCCAGGCGGCGTCGACCGTGGCTTGCGCCTCGGCGTCGGGGATATTGCGGAACATGTTGCCGAGCGGCGCCGTGCCGAAGCCGAGCGCGCCCGGCAGCTTGTCTTTGATACTCATCGTCGAATCCCTGGTTGGTGACAGTGATATGCAGTTTAGGTTGCGAGTTTGAGTCCGTCCAAGACATAATTCGACAAGATTAAGTCCTTAAAGGTCTAGCATGCTGGATATCCGCCAACTCCACTATTTCGTCGCGGTCGCCGAGGAGGAGCACGTCGGCCGCGCCGCGGAGCGGCTGCACATCTCGCAGTCGCCGCTCAGCCGCCAGATCGCCCAGCTGGAGGAACGGCTCGGGCTCACGCTCTTCGAGCGCAGCCAGCAGCGCATCCGCCTGACCGCCGACGGCCGCACGTTCCTCGCCGAGACGCGTGCGCTGCTCACGCACGCCAACCGGCTGGAATCGCTCGCGCAGCGGCTCGGACGCGGGGACGAGGGGGGCCTGTGCATCGGCTATATCGAGAACGCGATGCATTCGGGCGTGCTGTCCGATGCGCTGCGGAGCTTGCGCGGCACGCGGCCCGCCGTGCATATCGCGCTTTACAACCTGCACTCGGCGGATCAGCTGGAAGGGCTGCGCCAGCGCAGCCTGGATATCGCGCTGGTGTGCGAGCCGCCGCTTGCCGACGATCCCGATCTCGCGTGCGCGCAATTGCTGAGCGACCCGATGCTGCTCGCGCTGCCCGAGTCGCACCCGCTCGCATCGGCGGCGGCGCTGACGCCGGCCGCGCTCGGGAATCAGGAATGGATCGCGGTGCTGCACAAGGAAACGGAGCTCAAGCACGACAACTTCGTCGCGGCCTGCGCGCGAGCGGGCTTCACGCCGCGCGTCTCGATGGAGGCGAGCGAGCCGCTGACGGCGCTCGGGCTGGTCGCCGCGGGGCTCGGCATGGCGATGATCCAGAACAGCCTGCGCCACCATGCGCCGGCGGGCGTGGTGCTGCGCGAACTGCCCTGGTTCACTTACCGGACGCCGCTTTGGGCTGCCTGGCACAGGGTCAATCTGCGGCCACTGGTGGAGATCTTTCGCGAGGTGCTGCTGGAAGGCGCGCGGCCCGATCTGCGTCAGGCTGCCACGGCGCACTAGAGATGAATCGGCGGCGCGGCGTTCGTCCGCGATGCAGCATCACGCGCTGCGCGCACGCGTGATCGAACAACCGCGCCACGGCGGCGCGGCCCTCGCGCGCGCGTTCCGGTTCCAGTTCTAGTTCTAGTTCTAGTTGAGCGAATGGAGATACGCCGCGGCCGCACGTGCGTCGCTGGCGTTCAGGCGGTACGACGGCATCGGCGGACTGGCGGTGCCGCCGCTCGGCGTGCGGCCCGTTTCCAGGAACGTCGCGAGCTGCGCCTCGGTGTAGCCGTCCGGCAACCCGGCGATCTTCACCGAACGATCCGCCCAGCCGGGAACGGGGTGCAGCGGCGACATCGGCAGTGGCCCGCCGTGCAGCTCCTCGCCCGCGATCGGCTTGCCGTCCGGACCCTTCGGCGAGTGACAATCGGCGCACATGCCGACGCGCTCCACGATGTATTTCCCATGAGCGAGAAGCTGTATCTGCTTGTCGGCGGGCGGCGCCGCGAAGGCAACCGCGGGCGCGAGCGCCGCTACCGCCGACACTGCCGCCACCGTCGCGAGCAGGGGCCTCGTCGCGCGCGCGGCGAAGCTTTCCCGTCGACTGGACTTCGAAGGCGATACACCACCTGACGCGTTCTTTTTGACACCTTCTAACATGGCTTACCAGCTCCAGGGATACGAGTGCTTGTGGGGAAGGCCGTCGGGCCGTAGACCGCGACGCCTGAGTCGAGGACACGGCGCGTTTCCCGGCCATTGCGGCGGACGACTCCGTGCGTGAAGTCGTCCACCAAGCACAACAATCCGTTGCCTGGTTTATTCCATGATTGCGTACGGCGATTGCTGCGCGAGCCCCGCCATGCGCGACGTCATTCGGGCACGCGCCGATGCAATGGCGAGCATTGCATCGCGTGGTGCGAAAGTCGTCCGTCTACGAGACGCACGACGCGTCTTGCGGCGCACGCGCGGTGCCCGCGCGCCGTATCGAGCCGGACAGGATGGTGTCGGCGATCGACTCCGCCGTCGCCGCAGACAGCGTCCATCCGAGGTGCCCGTGACCCGTGTTGTAGTACACGCCCGCGCGCCTGCCCTCGCCGACGCGCGGCAGCATGCCCGGCATCATCGGGCGCAGGCCCGCCCACGGAATGACGCGTGCAGTCGATACCGCCGGGAAGAGCTTGCGCGTCCACTCGACGAGCGGCGCGATGCGATCCGCGCGGATGTCGCGATTGAAGCCGTTGATTTCCGCCGTGCCCGCGACGCGGAACCGGTCCTCGCCGAGCCGGCTCGTCACGATCTTCGCGTTGTCGTCGAGCAGGCTCACCCACGGCG
Source organism: Caballeronia glathei (assembly GCF_000698595.1). Taxonomy (GTDB): domain Bacteria; phylum Pseudomonadota; class Gammaproteobacteria; order Burkholderiales; family Burkholderiaceae; genus Caballeronia; species Caballeronia glathei. Next base: position 212,182 of record NZ_JFHC01000003.1, read on the forward strand.
CCGCCTGGCGGCTCGCTTCGTCGTCGAGGCACACCGTGATCGAATAGCCCTTTACCGGGTACACGTTCACGTGGTCGCCGAGCATGCGCGCGAACTCGCGGCTCCTCGCGCCCGCGCACACCACGAGGCGGTCGAACACGTCGGCGCGCGTTTCGTTCGCACTGCGCGCGGCGATGCTGAAGCGCGCATCGGCTTCCTGACGGATGGAAGCGATCTCGGTGTCGTAGCGAAACTCGACGCCATGCCGCACGCAGGCAAGCGCCAGGCCACGCGTGAACTTGTGGATGTCGCCGGTGCAATCCGATGGCGTGAAGAAGCCGCCATGAAACTCGCCCTGAAGCGCAGGCTCGATGCGGCCGATCTCGCCCGCGCCGACCGCATGCCGGTCCAGTCCGCCTTCCCGCAGCAGTTCGTTCACCTTCGCGGCGGCGTCGTAGTCCTTGCGGTGCCGGTAGATGTGCAGGATGCCGCGGCGTTCCAGATCGAAGTCGATGCCTTCCCGCTCTGCGATCGAGAACAGATGCTCGCGCGCCGCGAGCGCGAGCCGCACGGTTTCGACGGTGTTCGCGCGGTAGTTCGGGATCTGGCGCAGGAACTCGCCCATCCACGAGTACTTGTGCCACGACGGCGACGGATTGAGCAGCAGCGGCGCGTCGCGCGTGAGCATCCAGCGCAGGCCCTTGAGCACCGTGGCGGTGCGGTTCCAGACTTCCGCGTTGCTGACCGACAGCTGGCCGCCGTTGGCGAACGACGTCTCCATCGCCGCATAGCGATGACGTTCGAAGACGGTGACGTGAAAGCCGCGGCGGGCGAGGGCGTAGGCGGTCGTGACGCCGGTGATGCCGGCGCCGATGATGGCGATTCGTGACATGACATGGTCCAGATTGAGTTGAGCATCGCCGGGTGCTGCTCCGACTTCGTGTCGGTTCCGGCGTCGATGCCCCATCTGTCCATGTACCTGAGAGTTTCGATCCCGCGCGCGGCAACTGCTGGCCGCTGGCGGGAAATCCCCTTCGGTGGGCGCGTAGCGCCGCTCTCCAGATCGTTCCAGCAGCGCGGTCCTTGTGCCTGAGAGTTTCCGGGGCGGTTGCTCCGTCGGCGTCGTCATGCTGGCATGACGATCTCTCCCGCGCTGCGTTTGAGAACGCGTTCACGATAGCGTCAGCGAATTTTGGCCGCAAGTGTTTTTTGCGAAGGGCTTCGAATGGGTGCGTCGCCAAAGCGGTCTTGCGCGCATTTGCTTGCGTTGAATCTGCTGTTCCCTGGCTCAAAATGATTCTGACCGCCCGGAATCTCCAATAAGATTCCTGCGTGCAGCAATCCGTTTCGCACGTGCCCGAGGTAACGGGCGTGCGTTCCCATCCACCCGTACAGCCCGCGCGATGCAGATCCAGGACACCGACCTCAAGCTCTTGCGCATCTTCGAGACGATCGTGCGTTGCGGAGGGTTCGCCGCCGCGCAGCCGGTGCTGAACATCGGCGCATCGAGCATCAGCGAGTACATGTCCCAGCTGGAGACGAGGCTCGGGCTGCGCCTGTGCGAGCGCGGCCGCGCGGGGTTCCGGCTCACGGAAGACGGCGCGCAACTGCATGCGGCGGCTCAGCGCCTGCTGAGCGCGGTCGATACGTTTCATATGGAAGCGGGCGCGCTGCGCCATCAGCTGTCGGGCGTGCTGCGCTTCGGCATGATCGAGGCCACGCTCACCGACCGGCATTCGCCGCTGCCGCTCGCCATCCGCACCTTCGGCAAGGTCGCGCCCGACGTGCGTCTGCAGGTGCAGATAGAAACGCCCGGCAGCATGGAGCAGAACGTGCTCGACGCTCGCCTGCATCTCGCGGTCGGTCCGTTTCCCTCGCGTATTCCCGGCCTCGACTATGCGCCGCTCTATCGCGAGGAGCAGGGGCTCTATTGCGCGTCCACGCATCCGCTGTTCGCCAGGGCCGGCGGCCGCGTGCCGGCCGCGACGCTCGCGAAGCAACGGCTCGCGTCGCGCGCGTATCTCGCCGCGGAGGAGCTGAAGCTGCTGCAGATGCCGCAGGCGGCGGCCTCCGTCGATAACGTCGAAGGCCGCGCGATGCTGATTCTCTCGGGCAACTACATCGGCTTCCTGCCGCCGCACTATGCGCAACCGTGGGTCGGAGAGGGGCTGCTTGCGCGCATCGATCCCGCGCACTACGCGACGCATCTCGACTTTCATATCATCACGCGCAAAAGCGGCGAATCGTCGCGCGTCGTGCAGTCGTTCTGCGAGCATCTGGGGGCCGCGGCGAAAGAAGTGAAAAAGGGCTCGGCGGCCGGCGGCAAATGACGCCTCGTTCGCTGCGCAGCACGCTTCGGCGCGGCGCGGGGGCAGGGCGCGCCTGAGCTTGCGCCGCGCATCGCATCGCATCGCGCAGCCGATCGTGTCGAGCAGCGATTGCGCCGCACTTGCGCCCCATAGGCACCGCGGTGAATCCGAACCGAGTCTACGCAAACGGACGAACCGGAAAAATGCCGACTTGAAGAAACATACTTCGGCGTTTGCCGACGCAAGCGCACCGGGCTTTCGCGCTTGCGTTCACGCGTCCGAGGACAGCCGGGCGTGCTCCTGCGCCGCTTCGCCGGCAATCCAGTCGCGAAAGAGCTGCATCGCCGGGGACAGGGGCCGCGACTTCAGCCAGATGAGCCAGTACCCGCCCGTCTCGACCTTGATGTCGAAAGGCTGCGCGAGCAAGCCCGTCTGCAGTTCGCGCGCGAACATGCGCGGCGGCGCGAGGGCGATTCCCGCGCCCTGCATGGCGGCTTCCACCATCAGCCGCGACGAATCGAAGACCGGACCGCTCAGCGGCCACGGGTCGAGCCCGGCGGCGGCGAACCACCTGAGCCACTCGTCCGCGCGATAGGAGCGCAGGAGCGTCTCGCGCACCAGATCGGCGGGCGTGGCGAGGCGTTCCGCGATATCCGGCGCGCACAACACGGCGAGCGGCGCATCGAGCAGGAACGTGCTGCGGGTGCCGGGCCACGTGCCGTCGCCGAAGCGCACGGCAAACTCCAGCCCTTCTGCGGCGAGGTCCACCATGTTGTTGTGCGTGAGCAGCCGCAGTTCCACGAACGGATGCGTCTGCCGGAAGCGCTTGAGACGCGGCATTAGCCAGCCTATTGCGAACGTGCCCACGACACCGATTGTGAGCACCTCGTGGAAGTGCCCGCCCTCGAACTGCTTGAGGACCGTTTCGATGCGGTTGAACGCGTCGCTCAGCACGGGCAGCAGGGCGCGGCCCTCGTCGGTGATGCCGAGGCCGCGCGGCAGGCGCTTGAACAGCACGCATCCGAGGCGGTCTTCGAGCATCCGCACCTGCTGGCTGACCGCGGCCTGCGTGACGTTCAGCTCATGGGCCGCGCGCGTGAAGCTCAGGTGCCGCGCCGACGATTCAAACGCTCGCAGCGCATTCAGCGGTAGATGAGGACGCATCGTGAGCCATAAGTTTTTCTTGTGCCGGGCGACAATTATCCTCGTTTGCGGACTGGGCGCAAAGGGCCGATAGTCCTGTCTCGCCGGCCTCATCCCTCATCGAATTCACTCAAACGAGACAACCGTCCATGACTCACTCTCCTCATCGCCGCACGCTGCTGATTGCCGGCGCCGCCTTGCCGCTGATGCTTGCGCTCGATGCGCTCGATGCGCTCGATGCGCTCGGTGCATCAGGCGCCCCGTCCCCGAATTCCGTCGACGCGCGCTTCGCCGACCTCGAGCGCGCGTCGGGCGGCCGCCTGGGGGTATGCGCGATCGATACCGCGAACGGCGCGCAGATCAGCTATCGCAGCGACGAGCGCTTTCCCTTCTGCAGCACGTTCAAGCTGATGCTCGCGGCGGCGGCGCTCGCGCACGGCACGCTGGTCGCCGGGTTCATGCAGCAGCGCGTGCGCTACGCGCGGCGCGACCTCGTCACGTATTCGCCGGTCAGCTCGCGGCACGTCGAGAGCGGCATGACGGTGGAAGAACTGTGCGCCGCCGCGATCCAGTACAGCGACAACACGTCCGCGAACCTGCTGATGAACATGCTCGGCGGCCCCGCCGCGGTGACCGCGTTCGCGCGCTCGATCGGCGACGCCGAATTCCGCCTCGACCGCCGGGAGACGGAACTGAACACGGCGATTCCCGGCGATGCGCGCGACACGTCCACGCCTGCCGCGATGGCGCAGAGCGTGCGCGCGCTCTGCGTGGGCGACGCGCTGCCGGCGCCGCAGCGCGCGCAGCTCCAGGACTGGCTGCGCGGCAACACCACGGGCGCGAAGCGCATCCGCGCCGGGGTGCCGCCCGGCTGGCAGGTCGGCGACAAGACGGGCACCGGCGAGCGCGGCACGGCCAACGACGTCGGTGTGCTGTGGCTTGCTGCGCGCAAGCCGGTGGTGCTCGCGGTGTATCACACGCAGCAGGTGGTGCACGCGCAGCCGAACGACGCAATCATCGCGGCCGCGACCCGCGTCGTCATGCGTGCATTCGGCTGACGCAGCGCGGCGCTTTCGCAAAGGGCACCGGTTGTCCCCATGCGTCAGGATTCTGGCAGCACCCGACGGATCGCCGCTTTCATCGCAAATCCGGGCTTCGTTGGTTTAGCATAAGCCGCAGGCAATCCGAAGCAGGTCCCGCCAACGAGCACGGAGCAAGGGCGATGCAATTACGGTGCAGCAATTTGTTCGAGCAGTCCGCCTATGTCGGCGGAACATGGGTGGAAGCGGCGTCGGAGGCATGCGACACGATCGTGAATCCCGCCGACGAAAAGCCGGTCGGCTGCGTGCCGCGGCTGAACGAGGGACAGGTCGTCGAGGCGATCGATCATGCCGCAACGGCCCTGCGCGACTGGCGCGAGTGGAGCGGCCGCGAACGCGCCTGCGTGATGCGGGAGTGGGCGCAACTCGTCAATACGCACCGCGAGGATCTGTCCGTCATTCTCAGCGCCGAGCAGGGCAAGCCGATCCACGAGGCGCGCGCCGAGATTGCCCAGGCGGCGAACTATCTCGAGTGGTTTTCCGAAGAGGCGCGGCGTGCCTACGGCGACAATATCCCCGCGCCCCGGCGCAGCCAGCGGATTCACGTCATCAGGCAGCCCATCGGCGTGTGCGCGGCGATCACGTCATGGACGTTTCCTTCGTCGATGGTCGCGCGCAGGATCGGCGCGGCGCTCGCCGCCGGCTGCACGGTCGTGCTGAAGCCGTCCTCGAAGACGCCGTTTTCGGCGCTCGCGCTGTGCGTGCTCGCGGAGAACGCGGGCTTGCCGCGCGGCGTGTTGTCGGTGCTCACGGGCGACGACGAAACGATCACCCGAACGATGCTCGACAGCCCCATCGTGAAGAAGGTGTCGTTCACGGGCGCGATCGACGCCGGCAAGAAGCTGATGGCGCAGTGTGCGGGAACCGTGAAGAAGGTGTCGCTCGAGCTCGGGGCGAATTCGCCATTCATCGTCTTCGACGACGCCGATCTCGATCTCGCGGTGAAAGGCGCGCTCGCGGCGCGTTTCCGGCACACCGGCCAGGCCGCGATGTGCGCCAACCGTTTCTTCGTTCACGAGAAGCGATACGGCGAGTTCGTGCGCGGGCTCGTCGAGAAGGTCAGAGCGCTGAAGACGGGCAACGGCATGCTCGACGACACGCAGGTGGGCCCGCTCATCGACGGCGCCGCGGTGGCCCGCATCGAATCGCTCGTCGCGCAGGCGGTGGAGGCCGGCGCGCAAGTGGCGATCGGCGGCAAGCGCCATTCGGCCGGACCGAACTTCTTTCAGCCGACCGTGCTGACGCATGTCGACCCCGGCATGGCGATCTGCGGCGACGAGATCCTCGGCCCGGTCGCGAGCGTGCTGCGGTTCAGGGACGAGGACGAGGCGCTCGCCCTCGCCAACCAGACCCGCACGGGACTTGCCGCCTACTTCTACACCGCCGACCTGAACCGCTCGTTTCGCGTGATGGAGGCGCTGGAGTGCGGCGTGGTGGGCGTGAATGAGAGCCTGGTGTTCAACGAGGTTGCGCCGTTCGGCGGCATCAAGGAATCGGGCATCGGCAAGGAAGGCTCGCACTATGGCGTGGAGGAATACCTGGAAACGAAGTACGTGTGCTTCGGCAACATGAACTGATGCGTGGCGCCGCATGCGCCGTGCGGCCGCTTGCTCGTGTTGCCGGTTCGCCTCGCTTATTCGTCTGCGGGTTCGGCCCGCTCGCGGCCCATTCGCGCTTTTCCCGCCCCTTCGGGGCAGGCCTGCAGCGCAAGCGACGCGACGGCGAACATGAGCCCGACCCCGCAGACACCGGGCCAGCGCCACAGGCTCCAGGCGTAGTTGCCGACAGCGGAGCCGAGCGCGCCGCCCCCGAAACGGATGGTCATGTAGAGCGTGTTGGTGCGGCTCATCGCGCCGGCCCGCACGCTCATGTTGCGGGCGAGGTTGGAGACGTGTCCGGTCTGCATGCCGAGATCGAGCAGGATCACGCCGACGACGAGCCCCGCGATCGTCGATCCGGCGAACGCGAACACCGTATAGGCCGCCACGAAGACGAGACTGCTCACGAGCACGACGAGGCGAGGGTTGCCCGCATCGGTCCACTTGCCCGCCATCGTCGACGCGCCGGCGCCGACCACGCCCACGAGCCCGAACATGCCCGCCACTTCCGAGCCGTAGTGCGCGTCGAAGCTGTGCAGATGAAACGCGAGCGTGGTCCAGAAAGCGCTGAACGCCGCGAACTGGAGCGCGGCGATGCCCGAGGTCTGCCGCACGAGCGGCTCGTCGCGCAGCAAGGTCCAGAGCGAGCGCATCAGCGCGCGGTACGAGCCGTCGAACGTGGGCTCGGCGACGGGCAGCGCGCGCCACAGCATCGCGGCGACCAGGATCATCGCGGCTGCCGCGATCCAGTAGACGGAGCGCCAGCCGAAATGCGCGGCGACCGTGCCTGAAACCGTGCGCGAGACCAGGATGCCGCACAGCAGGCCGAACATCACGATGCCGACCGCCTTGCCGCGCCGGTTGGGCCCCGCGAGGTGCGCGGCGAAGGGTGTGAGAAGCTGCGGCGCGACGCTCACGAGACCCGTCACGAAGCTCGCCGCGATGAGCCACGGCAGCGAGAGCGAAAGGGCCGTGGCGCCAAGCGATACGGCGGCGATGCCGAGCAGCGTGCCGATCAGCGCGCGGCGCTCGAGCTTGTCGCCGAGCGGAACGAAAAGCAGCAGGCCAAGCGCGTAGCCGAGCTGCGCCGCCACCGACACGGCGCCGGTTTGCCGCTCCGTCGCGTGAAAGGTCCGGGCGAAGTCGACCAGCAAAGGCTGGTTGTAGTAGTTGTTCGCAACGACGAGGCCGGCCGCGAGCGCCATGATCCAGTAGATCGACCGGTTCATGGCTCAGAGCCCCTGGGCGATGTCGTCGAGCGTCGGGCTCGCGCTCGCCATCAGCGCGTCTGAAAGCAGCGAGACGAGCGGCTGCACGGCATGCTGCATCGCCGCGGCCTCGGCGATCACCGCGACTTCGGTGGCGGGCAGCGCGGGCCATTGCTCCGACGCCGGCAGGATCTTCATGCTGTTCTGCACGAACGACTTGCCGAGCACGGTGACGCCGAGCCCGCCCGCCACCGCGGCCTGCACGCCGATCAGGTTGCTCGCGGTGCAGGCCGTGACCCACTCGCGGCGAATCGAATCGAGCGCTTCGGTCATGACTTCGCGATAGCCGCAAGGCGGACGCATCATCACGAGACGCGCGGGGCGGCGGCTGTCGTTGCGGTAGTTCGACGCCGCGATCCATACGAGCGGTTCGCGCCATATCACGCGGCCGCGTTGAGCCGACCCTGCCTTCTTTCGCTTCGCGATGACGATGTCTAGAAGCCCTGCTTCGTGGCTGTCGAGAAGCTCCTCGCTCGATCCGGTCATCAGTTCGAGTTGCACGTCCGGATAGGCATGGCTGAAGCGCGAGAGCAACTGAGGCAGCTGAGTGTGTACGAGATTCTCGGAGATGCCGAGCCGCAGGGTCGTCACTTGCGGCGGGTCACGCAGTTCGTGCATGAATGCCTCGTACTGCGAGAGCAGGCGCCGGCCGGACGAAAGCAGCCGCTCGCCATCCGCCGTCAGGGTCAGTGAACGGCTCGTGCGCTCGAATACGCGCAGTTGCAGCGTGTCTTCGAGACGCAGGATCTTCTGACTGACAGCCGATTGCGAGCGCCCGATCACGTCCGCCGCGGCCGTGAAGCTGCCGGTCTCGGCCACCGCGACGAAGGCGCGCAGCAAATCCAGATCCAGGTCCGACGCGCTCATGTTCAATTAGATTGACGACTAGGTGTCAGCAATATTATTCGTTTGTCTTCTGGCTGACAAGTTCCAATAATGGACTGACCGGACAGGATCTCAATGGATGAGTGTGGGCTGGAGCCGGTGTGACATCGGATAATTGCGCATCGTCGATGCGCAGGGAGCTTGAAACATGGCAAGGCGCAGTTCAGTAGAAATCGTCGAAAACTTCTGGCGCGAGGTGTGGCAGGCGCGCAACCCGGATGCAGCGGACCGTCTGGTCGCGGAGGATTTCGGAATCACATCGGGCGGGGTCGAGATCAGCTCGCGCGCGGAGTTCAAGAAATGGGTGGCGGCGTTTCTGTCGAGCATCGACGATTTCAGGTTCGACGTAATCGAGACTTTCCAGAACGAGACGGGCGACCGTGTGGTGTCGCGCTGGCGTGTCACCGGCAGGAACAACGGATTCATGGGCTTCGAGCCGTGCCATACGCCGATCGAGATGTTCGGCACGGCTGTGCTGCACGTGCGTGAAGACGGCTTGTTGCAGCACAACTGGGTCGAGCGCAACGCGCTGGAAGTTCAACGCGCGTTGACGGAGAAGATGAGCACCGTTTGACGGAGGACGGTGGGTGCCGTGTCTTTCGGCAAGCAGGCAGACGAGCGGGCAGGCCGAAAGGGGGCGGGTTCCCTGCGGCCCGCTCACACCACGAGCCGGTTCGCCACCCTGGACGACGCCTTGTCCGCGTGTTCCTGCACGTGACGGCCATTTCTCAGCACCCGGCCAAGGATGCTGAGCAGGAAGCCCGTTTCCTCTGAGGTCATGCCGGCGAGCAGGTCGTCCTGGACGCGCGCAAAGATTGCCGGAATTCTTTCAGCGATGCCCGTACCCACTGCGGTCAGTGCGAGCTTGACGACGCGGCGGTCTTCCTTGCTGCGCACGCGCACCACCAGACCACGCTTTTCCATGCGGTCGACGATCCGCGTCACCGCGCTCGCGTCGATGCCGTATTCACGCGCGAGGTCGACCGCGACGAGTTCGCAGTCGCGCGCCAGCATGGAGATGATGCTGGCTTCCGTGCCGCTTACGTCGAGTTCATCGCGCGTGCGCTGATTGATCAGATTCCACGTGTTGGTGCGGGCGTGGTTCAGCAGATGGCCGAGATTTTCGGCGATCATCGTGTCGCCGTTTTCGCGCGGCGGCTCGTTCTTGTCTCTCATCGATAGTGAACGCTGGCAATTTCAGGGAAGCGGGGCGGCACAGACCGTTCCCGCTATAGGGATACAACAGCTGAAATCGCGATTTATTCCGCGTCGCCAGGCAATCGGGCGAACGCTCGCGGACGTCCGTGCACCTTCCCCGACGGTCAAGCTGCTTTCAGCGCGTGATCACCGCGACCACCTTGCGAATGAGCGGCGCCGCGCTCAGCACCACGGGGAGCATGATGGTCCACGAGTACAGATAGGCACGCAGCCAGTGCGTCGCGAACGTGCCGTCCGCGTAGAAGGGCGTGCTTGCGACGGCGGCCGCAATCGCGCAGGTGATCCCCGACTGGATGACACTGAAGACGAAGTGGCCGAATCGTTTCGGTATCTTCCACATGGTGCTGTTCCGGGTGTCGCGCGATGTCTTAGTGGGCGGCCGCAAAGACGGTGCTCACGCCATCGGGCACGAGATGCTGCACATCGACGGCCTTCCCGGAACGGCCCTTCGCGATCCGTGCGGCAGAAGGGCCCGTGAGCAATTCGACATCACGTTGCACCCTGGCAAGCGCAGGCGAGATCGTCGCGCGCAGATGCTCGATCAGCGTGCGGGTCTTCGCATCGAGATATCGGCGCGACACGTAGACGGCATACACGTTGAAAGGCCGCAGCCGCAGTTCTGGCAAGACCCGCACGAGCGTTCCATTGCGCAGATCGTCGATGGCGCTGTAGGCGGCGAGCATGCCGATGCCCGCGCCGGCGCGCAGCGCATGGCGCATCGCGTCGGGGGAATTGGTCTGGAACGGATACGCTGTCACGGGAACGACGAACGCGCCGGTGGCGCTTTCCAGATGCCATTCGTCGGACGGAGAGACCGGGCTCTCGAGGCGCAGCAGCGAATGGGCGGCGAGATCGGCCGGGTCCTTCGGAATGCCATGCTGTTTCAGGTACGCAGGCGATGCGGCGAGCACCGCGTGATTCGACCCGAGCGTCTGCGTGATATAGCCGGAATCGGGCAATTGCGACGCGCCGAGCAACGAAATGTCGAAACCGCCCTCGACCAGATTCGGCATGCTGTGCTCGATCACGAGTTCGACCGACACGTCCGGGTGAGCGGCCTGGTATGCGACCAGAGCATCCGTCACGAGGCTTTGCGCGAGTCCGGGAGAAGAGTGCACGCGCAGGTGCCCCTCGGCGTGCGCGGTGACATTGCGTGCTTCCGCCTTCGCGTTGTCCAGATCAGCGAGGATCGACTTGGCGCGCTCGTAATACTTCGCGCCTGCGTCGGTGACGGACAGGTGCCGCGTCGAGCGCCGGATGAGGACGGCCTGAAGCTCATTTTCGAGCATCGAAACCGCACGCGACACCTGCGCCGTCGTCAAGTCGCTCTCCTTTGCAACGGCCGTGAACGTACCGGCCTCCACGACGCGCACGAATGCCCGCATGTTATGAATCATGTCAACCATAGTCGATTCCCCTGCATGTTCCGCCTGCGACGGAATACGCCGTATTCTCCCAGTGTTTGACACGTGTGTCAAACACTGGGCGTCCGTGGTGTTCGGTGCGGCTGGCCGGGTCCCGGTTCTAGGGTCGCGGTCGAGGCTGTCTACTCCAGATCGCCGACACGAATTTCGAATTGAGCAGCCATCGCGGCCAGCACGCGGCGGCTCACCTTTCCCACGCCGTTGCGGGGAATCATGTCGACGACAGCGAGCACTTCGGGCACCTTGTAGTCAGCGAGCTGATGGGCGGCGTGACCGAGGATGTCGTTGGTATCGCAGGGTCGTGACGGATCGACGAGTTCGATGAAGCCCACGACACGCTGGCCCAGGAACGGGTCGGTCACGCCCGCGACGGCGGCATCGGCCACGGCAGGATGCGTCATCAGCACGCGGGCGATCTCGACCGGCGAAAGGCGCTGGCCGGCCCGCACGATCACGTCCGACCTGCGTATTTCGTAAGACCATTCCCCGTCCTCGGTCTGCCGCATCATGTCGCCGGTGTGGTACCAGCCGTCACGCTTCGGATCGTCGACGACACCCGGGCTCTTCCAGTAGCCCTTGAACAGGTTCTCGCCACGAACGACCAGCTCGCCGGCATCGCCCTCGGGCGTCGGCGCGCCATGTTCGTCGACGAGTTTCGCGAGACCCGGCACGGCGCGCACGGACCGGTTATTCGTGCCGAGATAGAGACAGCCGATCGCCTCGCTCATTGCGACGAGGTTGTGCAGCGGCGTGCCGAACACGCGCTCGAAGTCGTCGAACAACTCGGGCGCCGCCGAATCGCCGAAGACCATGCACGAAGACAGGCAATCGACCTTGCGGGGCGCCTCGCGCTGTGCCCTGATCAACTTCGCAATCTCGAGCGGCGGCGCCGCCACCCGGGTGCAGCGATGGCGCTCGATCGCATCGAGCACCGGGCCGGGCTCGAACTGGCTGCACTCCGCCAAGATGCACGGCACGCCGAGCGACATGCACATGACAAGCGCATACGCGCCGAGCGGCCGATAAAGCGGCGCATGACACACGGCCTTCACATTGCGGTTCCATCCGAAGGCAATCGCGAGTTCGACCGTATGCAGCAGGGTCTTTTGCGTATGCGTGACGAGCTTCGGATCGCCGGTGGCGCCGGATGTCGCGATCAGGATGGCGTGGGCGTCGGGATCGTGCGTGAAGGAGAAGACGTCCGGATCGTCGTTCGCGAGCAGCGTCTGCCATGTCCCGGAGCGGCCGTCCTTGTGCGCGGCTTCCACCGTGAAGCGCCTGCCGGCAGGCAGAAAGGACGGAATGCTGTCTTCGAGCAGCCGGTCGAGTTCCGGTGCGGCCAGGTACAAAGAGGGCTGCAGAACGTCGAGCAACCGTTTCATTTCCGCGATCTTGAAGGCGGGATCGAGCGGCACGACGATCGCGCCGATCGCCAGGCCCGCATAGCAGGCGAGCAGCGCCGGGACGCAATTGCCGAGTTGCAGGACGATTCGATCGCCCGGCCGGATGCCCTGAGCGAGCATGCCCGCGCTCAGACGCCGCACGTCGGATGCGAAACGGCCGAAAGTCCAGGTGTGCTCGCCCTGGACGGCGGCCAGAACCTCCGGGTGCGCCATGGCATTGGCGAGCATGCATTCGACGAGGCTCGGGTTGCCCCTGGACGTGATGGGCTGATGGGAAGAGGGTAAATCGATCATGGCTTGGCATCCCTTGCGGGCGCCTGCACGGGAGCTAAAGAAAGCCAGCGCGGGGGAGTGCGCTTGGAGACCGGGCGACGAGCGGAGGCATCGCCCGGTCGATTATGCGGACTTTGTCAAACGTATGCAGAAACCACACGCCCGCGGCAGGACGAGACCTGGCGCATTCGAGGTGCCGGTTCCGGTATCACCCGATATTCGGGCAATGAGCGCTGTTGCCGCGCCTGCTGCATCGGCTAGTTACACCCGGCCATCGACTCTTGGCGCTGCCGATGTGCGCCCCGGGCGGGGCGCCCCGGTTCTCTCAGCCAGCAACAGGCGAATCGCGGCAAGTGAGTCCTCGCCGACGGCGGTCGGTGCGAAACCGGCCGACGCTGCAAAGGGGGGCGGCGTGACACCCAGCCGCCGGCAGACTCTGGAGAGATATGGCTTGGAGGCACCGGTGCAGGCGCATGCCGCCGCCGTCAGTTCCGCGTCGCCGACCTGCCGCCGCAACCAGGCGAGCGTGGCCCGATCACGTTCGTTGTACACACGTACCAGGTGTTCCATTCCGGACCTCCATACTGTGCATAAAAACAGTACTGTGAATATATACAGTAATTAAGGCGATTCAAGACACGCCGTGTGTAGCGTCGACGCGAGTCTGAATGTGTAGAGAGAGGACATCCGGTCGCGAACTCACGGTTCGTCTGGATTTTTGGCGCGTGTTGCACCGAGGCGACGAGCCCACGCGGGATTGCGCGCTATGATCGAGCACCTCATTCGCGAGCGAGGCGCGCGTGTCGACGGACACCAACCAGCTGGAAACATGGGCACTGCAGCGTGTGATCACTTCCGCCATCGCACTCGCCGACAGCGGCCGTTACCACGACTTCACCGACATCGATTACGCACTCCGTTTCGAGCACGGCTGGATCGAGGCGCGCGCATTGATCGACGACGGGAAGATGCGTGCGCTGCTGAATGACCGTTGCGCGTCCGCGCAGGCGTGCGCGACTGCGCAAGTCGCGGCATCGCTTGCGGCCGCGTCAGCTTCCGAGCCGGTGACGGTGGCGAAACCCTCGCTGCTGCGGTTAGCCTTCGGCTTGCGAGCCGTGTGGCGGGCGCCCGCGGTGAAATCGGCCGGCGCGGCTGACCTGGGGTCCGCCGCGGTCTGAGGAGGGGCCGGGCCTCGGCTCTGCGTCGTGATCCGCGATCACGCTACCTGCACTTGATACCCGCCTTGCCGCCTGATTCGAGCGGCTGCGTCGTTCGCGACGCGAGGCGGGAGATATCAAAGGATGCGCCCTTCGACTGGCGAAGCCCCTGGGCGTCGCATCCGGACCGCAGGGCCGGTTTTCGAAACGAGCACTGAGCGTCATTCCGGCCGGGCATTTCAGATACTTGTTCCGTCTGGAAGGGCAAACGGGAACGACGGCTACTTGCCGATGCCCAGAAGCTCGACTTCGAATGTCAGGTCGCTGTTGGGCGGAATCGTGCCCACACCCCGTTCGCCGTAAGCGGTTGCGGCCGGACAGGTGAGCTTGGCTTTCTCGCCGACTTTCATCTTCTGCACCCCCTGCGTCCAGCAGGGGATCACGCGGCCAAGAGGAAACGTGGCCGGACCGCCGTGCTTGTCCGAACTGTCGAACTCGGTGCCATTCGCAAGCGTGCCCCGGTAGTTGACACGCACGACGTCGCTTGCCGTGGGCTGCGGACCCGAGCCCGGCGTGACGTGCTCCACGATGACGCCCGAGGGCAGCTTTTCGGTCGCCGGCGAGGCTGCGAATGCGCTCGACGCGGTGGCTAAGGCAACGAGCAAAGCGGTAACGGATTTCACTCATATCTCCTTGTCGTAAGGTGGGCCATTATATCGGCTGGCAGAAACCAATGAAGGAGGCTTTTGTGGATGATCGTTTTGACAGACGCGCACTCCTGCTTCATCTTGGAGACGTGCTCGAAGCGGCAAGCCGCGTGACCGGTTTCGGGCGCCCCAATGCATCTATCGCCCAGTTGGCCAGAGATGAAGCGACGCTGCAGCAGTTCGCGTTCCTGCAAAGTTTCACGCCCACGATGACCGCGGCCGAGTTCGCGGGGCAGGTCGCGAGCGCGTTCTGCTCGTGGCCGGCGGCGTTGCTCGAAGAAAGGCTGGACCAGCGCGCGCTGGCCGTGGCGGTTCAGCGCCATCTGTTCGAAGACAACGCGCGTGGCTGGAATACCTATGCAGCCGAGCTTCGCAAGCAGGTGAAATGGTTTGCGGCCGATCTGCCCAAAGTGAAAGGCGAGCGTGCCTCCGCCGAACCGGACGCGAACCGGGAGAAGGCGTTGGCGCAAGCTGCGACGTCCGTCGAATGGGGTGCGTCCGACGAAAAGAGGGGATGGCCCTGGCCTCAGCCAGGATCGACGTCCTGAACGACGGCTTGCGGGCAAAGCCGTCCATATTCATCGCATGCGCGAGACGAATGTTCGTTGCGCCGGGAACTCGACCAGGGTCACGCTCAAGCATGCGGAGTGCTTCGTCGAGTGCCCTTTAGCACTTTAGCGCTTTAGCGGAGTGTGATGCCTTGAATGGTTAAGCCGTAGCTTCGGCGAACCCGTTCACCGGCGAACTGGATTCGCTCGTGCTTGCAACCGCCTTCTTGCTCGCGGCCGCCTTTTTGGCCACCGCTTTCTTTGCGGCCGGGCCGCGACTCTTTTTCGCGGCGACGCCCTTGCTCGCAAGGGGGGGCTTTGCAGTCGATACCTTTCTGGCGGCTGATTTCTTCGACGCTACTTTTTTCGCCCGCGTCTTGACGGCGATGGCACGCTTGGCGGTTGCTTTCGTCTTGACGGCCGCGGACTTCCCTTTTGCGCCTTTGGCCTTGCCTGCATCATCCGCGCTGGCGTTCCCCGCGGGCGCAATCAGGAATTTGCTGCGGTCCTTGGCGTCCTTGATCCATGCCGGCGGCCGCGCGTGCCCGCTCCATGTCGCGCCCGTTACGGGATCGCGATACTTGGGCGGCAGTTTGCCTTTCGCCGAGGCCTTCGATCTGACACCGCTCTTGCGGGTGCCTGAAGACAGCGCGCTTGCCCTGCGGCCGCGGCGCTTGCCGGAAGCAAAATGAGCGTCGATATCGGCAATGGTCAGGCCATGGTCGTCCATCAGCTTACGAATGTCAGCGATGGCGCCTTGCATGCGTTTTGCAATGAGTGCATCGGCTTGCGCCTGAAGTTGCTTCAACTTGCGTTGGATTTGTTCAAGCGTGGCCATTTCGTCCTCCATAAAGGGATTTGTTCGCACTATGCCATCATTTGCGGCATGCGCGAAGCTTTAGCCATTGCAGGCCACTACATTCCGTTGCTTAAAGCTTGCTTGAACCTGAAGACAAGCCTCGACAAAACCGGTTTAAAGCGCGGATAAGAGTTGCATTGATTTCCGGCCCTTCGCATCTGAATGCTTTAACACGGCGAGCCTTGCCTGATCGCAAAGAACTGGAAATGCATTTAGAGAATCGATCCACGCTTCTCGCCGCACGTTTATGCTCTATCGATCTTTATGTCCGGCAACGTACGCGCTTGGCATGTCCCTCGCGCAGTCGTTTTGCTCAAGCAGGTGCGCCGATCTAAAAATGCTGCATGGCAACCTGAATCGCAAAAAACGCCTCTTTGACGGCCTTCGCGTGGCTTTTCGTGAACCGGTTACTTCGAACAACGCCCTTCATTCCGGCATTTCGCAAATGCGGCGACTTCGCCGAGCGCATGGCCTACAATGTAACGATCATCGAAATGCACCCAAGGAGTCTGTCATGGCTGAGTCAATGACGATCGCGCTGCTGGGTCTGGTTGTGCTTGTTCTTGCTGCAATACTGGTGGTCGAGCATTACAGACGCGAACATCGCAGGAATCGGCAACTCCGTTGGCTGGACACGCATCCGATGCGGGACTGGGTGCATCGCAGGCCGTAAGCGGCGCGCGCAAGCGCTCTGCACAATCAACCGGTGTCATTGCGCACATCGAAGCGGCTTAGTGATTGAACCATCGGTATTGCAGCGCGACCGAAAACGTCTGAAAGTTTCCGCCGACTCGCGTCGTGAGTCCGGTCGACCAGGCGAACTTCGCGGACCATTGCGTGGCGAGCGGAACGGATAGCGTGACGCCGTAGCGGACCGTGCGCTGCAGGTCCTGGCCCTCCACGCCATTGACGCTCGTCCTGCCGCCCGTGTAGTAGGTCACGTCCCCGGCGAGCCAGAGCCCGGGCTTCCAGCTATAGCCCGCGTGTCCCTGCAACACGGGCAGCGGGCTCTGGCTGCGCTGCCGGCCGCCGAAGAAGTTGTCGTTGTCGGTGAAGAACCATACGCCCGCGGCGCCTTCGAAAAACCAGTTGCCGAGCGGCTGTGACAACCCAATTTCGGGTTTGAACGACCAGCGGTTCGCGCCCACATTGATGAGCCGGGTCGGCACGTACTGGCCGGTGGGCGCCACTACGCTCAAACTGGCCCCGAGGGTCGTGCCCTGGTCGTACCGGGAGAATTGGTCGGGTGTGAGCGCCGGGCCGCCCAGAAGCATCACGGCAAACCTGAACCGCAGGTCGCCGAGTCCTGCGCGGTGGGCGCTCCCGGGCGTCCCCTCGACGTTCCCCGTCAGGTTGGCTTCCGCAAAAGGCGCCAGCATCGCGAGGCTGGCCGTGTGTCCCGCTATGCCGAAGCTGTGCGAATAGCCTAGCGAATAGACGTTGATCTTCGCTTCGAGATCAGTAATCGGCAGCGACGGGTCGAGCAGCACCTGCCCGCTGGAGCGGGCATAGCCTGCCACGATGAAATTCGTACCGATGGGAACGGCCGAATAGGCACGCGGTTCCATTTCCTGCGCGCCCGCCGATGCGGCCGCGACAAGCAGCATGCCGGCGCCGCAGCGCCGCACGCGCACGATGGCGTGCGCTGCCGGGCCGCGCTTCGGCAAGGAGCGGAGCCGGTCGGCGGGCTTCGGGCCGATCGACGCTGCCGCTATTGCCATGGCCTAGACCCCCGATCGTATGCATCGTGCGGCGGGAGCGCGCCTGCGCCGGCGATCGCGGCGCCTGGCTACCCTCCGTTGGCAAGCTGCTGATTTCGCTGGGTCAGGAACGTGAGCAGACCGTCGATTCCTTGCTGCGCGATCAGATCAGCAAATTGCTGCTTGTACACTTGAACGAGCCACGCGCCGAGTATGTTGATGTCGTAGACGCGCCACCCCTGCGGCGTCTTGTACAGGCGATAGTCGAGTTCCACCGGCGATCCGTTGTTGATGATCGTCGAGCGTACGACGACGTCCGTATCGGCGGGCGATGCGCGGAACGGCTGATAGGTGACCTCCTGATCGCGCACTTGCGCGAGCGCGCCCGAATACGTGCGTATCAGAAGCAGCTTGAATTGCGCGGTGATCTCCTCTCGCTGCTTTGGCGTCGCCGAATTCCAGTACCGGCCCATGACGAGGCGCGTCGTGCGATTGAAATCGATATACGGAAGAATCTTCTCGTTGACGAGCTCGGTGATGCGGACCAGATTGCCGGACTGAATTTCCTTGTCGCCCTTGATCCGGTCGAGCACGTCCTGCGTGACCGTCCTGACCATGCCGTCCGGCGTGCTCATGTCTTGCGACTGACCCGCTGCCCCTTCGACAAAGCCCACCAATAGTGCGAAAACCCAAAGTCTTAACAGATTGCTTAGCATGTCACCTGCCGGAAGAATGGCGGATCAGGGCGTTGCGCATCGACCGCTCGCCGGTTGATCCCGGCCAGACGAGCAGCGCGCGGGATGCCCGGGAGCCCGGCGGTGCTCGGCCGGACACCCGCGCGCTGGTTGCATCCGGCTTCAGTGATGCTCGAAAAGTTTGATCTGGCCGCTCTTCGACAAGTCATGAACCTTGGTCTTGAACAAGGTCTTGGGCGTCTTCTTGCACTCGCCCACGATGACGCCGATCGGCTGCGCGGTATCGACCACCATGGTATCGGTTTCCTTGACTCCGAGCTTGTCGACGCCGGCTGCCCAGTAGACGAGCGTCGGCTGGTATTCCGATGCGACCGCGACGAAATCCTCGCAGGTCATTTTCGATGGCTTCATCGGCGCGGACGTTTGCGCCCAGGCGGGCAGCGCGAGGCTAAGGCCCGCGATGAGGGTGCCGATAAGGGTGCGTCTCATGTTGCTCTCCTTGGGGATGGATGCTGAGCGTGCGTCGACCACCCCGAGGAGTATTGCCACGGCAACCGCAAAGAACAATTGGACCTTGGTCCAATATGCGCGCGGCTTGTGCCGGCCCTCGGAAGATCCGCAATCGTGGAATCGTCATAAGGAATCGAAGCGGTGCGCGCAGCCCCGATTCGCGCATCGCGGGCATCGGCAACGAGCCTGTACGCGACGCAGTACAAGACGGACATGCCGCCCGAGCGGCATTACTCGCGCGATGCCACGAGCGATTGCACGCCGCGAATGCTGCTGCGGTTGTTCCAGTGCAGATCGTCGAGATTTCTGAGCCGCAGGTTCGGCGCACGCTCGAACAGCGCGGCAAGCGACGTTTCGAGTTCGAGCAGCGCGAGCCGGGCGCCGAGGCAATAGTGGATGCCGCCGCCGAACGACAGCAGGCGGCCGTGGTCGTCCCGCTCGATGTCGAGCGTGTCGGGATCATCGAAACGCGCCGGGTCCCGGTTGGCCGCACCGATCGATGCAAAAAGCGCGGTATCGCGGGCAAGCTTCACACCCGCGATTTCCACGTCCTCCGAGACGACCCGGGTCACCATCTGCACCGAGCCGTCATAGCGGATGCATTCTGCGACGGCCTTGGGCATCAGCGACGGATTGTTTTTCAGTTTCTCCAGTTGCGCGGGATTGCGGTGCAGCGAAACAAGCGCGTTGCCGATCATGTTCGACGTGGTCTCGTGGCCGGCCGCGAAGAGCAGGATGACGTTGGACACTATTTCGTCGTTCGTCAGGGGTTCGCTTTCGTCGCTGAGCGTAGCCAGTTTCGAAATCAGGTCGTCGCCCGGGTTCGCGCGGCGCTCGTTCACCATTGCCGAAAAATAGTCCTGAAGGACGCGCGTGGCTTCCTTTGCGGCGTGCAGGCGATCGGCGTCGAGCGGCGCGATATCGAGGGTGCTCGTGAGCGGGCCGGTCGCCCGGCGGAGCATGTCCGCGTTTTCGAGGGGAATGTCGAGGAGACCGCAGATGATCCTGACCGGCAACGGCGCGGCGAAATCGCGGATCAGATCGATGTTCCCGCCGGAAGGGAACGCATCGATCAGACGGTGCGCGGAGTCGACCGAGAGGTCGCGAAGCTTTTCGATCTGCCGCGCGTTGAACGCTTGCGTGAGCGGGTCGCGCAGGCGCGTGTGCGAGGGTGGATTGAGCATCAGGAACGTGCGCGCCATCGCCTGAAACGAGCGCTCGTTCGTTGCGGCCTCGCCGTAGCGGGCGCGAATGCTCTTGTTGAAGTCCTTGCCCAGCCGCCGGTCGAGCAACATGGCTTCCGTTACGGCGTAGCGTCCGGTGAGCATCGTCCGGGGTCCCATCTGCACGAACGGACCGGCCGCGCGGAGTTCCTCATACATCGGATAGGGATTGGCGATAAATGCGGGCGACGAGAGATCGCTGAGTTTCATGCGCTGGCCTCATGTGTCGTGTAGAGGAGATTCATCGGCTACGCTCATGGAAACAGCGGGCAGGCGGCGCTTATTCCGTCTTTCGGTATTCCCGCGATTTGGTATTTCCGCCATCCGGTATTTCGGCATTTTGGCGATGTGGCAGGAATGAATGCCGCCGCTCAGGCGTTACAGGTGAACGACGACCGGCCGACGTTTGCGCATACGCGCCGCGCGGGCCGATCCTTCGTGCGGGCGGTTTGTCAATGGATTCCGGTGTGATTCGCTCCATGCGCGGACCAAAGTCGGCGCGCGAAGACGTTGTCGATTCATGGCTGTTAAAATCGACGCTCTTGTTAACGGGTATCGCGTCATGGGTTTCGAACAACTGGCTGGACTGAAAGAGCAACTCGCCAAACAGGCGGAGGAAGCCAAGGCGAAGAGCAAGCCGCCGCGCGCACCTCGGCCCGCACGGCCCGCCCCCCGGCCCGCGCGACCGGTCAAGGCAGAGCCAGTGGACCCGGTCGTGCATACGATCGGCAAGCTGCAGAAGCGTTTCCCGCACGCGTTTCCGAAGAATCCGTCGCCCAAGGTGCCGCTCAAGGTCGGTATCTTCGAGGACCTGATGGCCGTTGCGCCGGAACTCGCGCTCAGCGAAGCGGAACTGCGCGAAGCGATCAAGACCTGGTGCCGGGGCAGCCGCTACTGGACGAGCCTGGTCGAAGACGCTGTCCGCGTGAACCTGGCGGGTGACGAGGCGGGGCGCGTGTCGTCCGTCGACGCGGCCCGCGCGCGGCATCTGGAGAAGAAGCGCGCCGCGAGGTCGGGGTCGAAGGCACAAGCCGTTGCGAAGACACCGGCGGCCACGGCTGCACCGGCGGCACCGGTTGCACCGGCGGCACCGGTTGCACCGGTGGCCACGGCCAAACCGGCGGCCCCGGCCACACCAGCTGCACCCGCAGCCACGGCCACACCCGCGGCCACACCCGCGGCCGCGACGGCACAGGAATAGCGGCCCGGTGCGAAGGGCGTGCGCGGCGCGCCAGTTAGTCGGCCGCCGTTGCGAGTCCGGGACTGCGCACGGCCTTCCCGCCGACGAGACACACGATCACCGCCGCCGCGACCAGCACGAACAACGCAAGGCGCAAGCCGATGAAACCCGCGCCAAGTCCGATCAATGGCGGGCCGACCAGAAAGCCCGCATAGCCTGCCGTCGCCGCCATCGATACACCGACCGCCGGCGTCACCGTCGAGCGGCCGGCCGCGCTGAAAATGACGGGAACGATGTTCGCGAGGCCGACGCCGACGAGAGCGAATCCCGCGCACGCCGTCAGAACGCTCGGAAAGCCGAGCACCAGCGCGAGCCCGATCGCCGCGACCAGCCCGCCCAGTGCCACCACCGTGCTCGGACCGAACCGCCGGACCGACACGTCGCCGACGATTCGGCACGCCGCCATCGAAAACGCAAACGCCGAGTAGCCGAGCGCGGCCGCGCTCGCTTCTCCGTTCAAGGCCGAGCGCAGGAAGACGGCGCTCCAGTCGGCCACCGCGCCTTCGACCATCATGCACAGGAACGCGAGCGCGGCGAGCTTCATCACGCCCGCGCCCGGCAGCGCGAGGCCGCCGGCGGGCTCGCTGTGGCGCGCGCCGAGGTCCCGCAACGCGAGGAGGGCGGCTGCAAGCACGATTGCGCCGATGAAGACATCGGGCAGCACGAGCCCCGCCGCGACGCCGCCGCCCCATTTCTGGATCATCGCGCCGGTTGCCGCGCCGAGCAGGCCGCCCGCGCTCCAGGCGGCATGAAACGAGGACATGATCGGCGAGTGCCATTTCGCTTCGATGGTGCTCGCATGCCCGTTCATCGATACGTCGAGCGCGCCGTTCGCCGCCCCGAGCGCGAGCAGCACGAGGCATAGCGAGAACAGATCCGGCACGAACGCGGGCAGCGGCAGCGCAATGGCGAACGCCGCCCCGAGCAGCGCGGTGGTCCGGCCGCTTCCGAAGCGGGGCGCGAGCCGTCCGGCCAGCGGCATCGCGATGATGGCGCCGAGCGCGAACGCGAACAGCGCGATGCCGAGCGCGGTATCGCTGAGCGACAGGCTCTCCTTGATCCGCGGCACCTCGACGGCCCAGGCGCCGATCCCGAAGCCGTTGGCGAGAAACACCGCGAGGGTCGCAATACGTTCCTTGAGGGGCTTCATGAGCGGCTTCATGACGGCACGACCATGACGGAGCCGCACGCCGCTTCGAGTTGCGCCAGCCGGTCGGCGGGCAGTCCGGCTTCGATGATCAGGCAGTCCACCGCCGCCGCCTGCGCGACCACGAACGGCGCCGCGGTCATCAGCTTCTCGGAGGTCATCGCGATGGCGACCTGGCCGCTTGCCCGCACCATCGCCCGCTTGAGTTCGGCGTCGTCGGCGTCGAAGGCGGCGACTCCTTCCGCGGGATCGAACGCGCAGGCGCCGAGGAAGCACAGGTCGGCCCTGATCTGCTGGATTTGCAGCAACGCGGTTGCGCCGACCGAGCCGGCCACGCGAGCGCCGACGCGCCCGCCAATGAGGATGACGTCGAATCCCGGCCGGTCGAGCAGCCGGACGCACGCTTCGGGCGAGTTCGTGACGACCGTCAGATCGGCGTTGTCCGGCAGCGCCTCTGCGATCGCGGCGTTGGTCGAGCCGGCGTCGAGCAGCACGACCTGCGACGGCCGCACGATCGACGCCGCGGCGCGCGCAAGGCGCGCCTTGCGGTCGATCGCTTCGCGCATGCGCGTCGAGGCGGGCGTCCCGGCGGGCGACACGAGCACGGCGCCGCCGTAGACGCGCTTGCAGTGCCCCGCGCTCGCCAGCTCGCGCAAGTGCCGGCGGATGGTGTGCTCGGACGTATCGAACTGGGCCGCCAGCTCAGACGCCAGCACGCGGCCGTGCGTGCGCAGCCGCTCGAGAATCAGCCGTTCGCGTTCCTCGGGCAGAAGCCCGTCCATCGCATCCTGTCGCGTTCGTTGCATGGCTCGTTTTTGCTCGCTGGATAATCGTTCATAAACGAGCATAAAGTATCGTAAACGATCGGAAGGTGCAAGTCAGCTTTTGGGGAACGGCGTTCGGGCGTGGGAGCGTCAATGACCGGGGGGTGGGAGCGGCCTGATCGATCGCGCGGAGCGTGTCTGATTGCAGAGATCGACCTCGCGTCAGCGACGGCCGCTGCGACCCCACACATAGCGCACCCAGCGCTGCCACCGGCTTTTTGGCGGGGAGGGCTCGCGTGCCGCCTGCGCTTCCCGGTCGCGCTCGACGCTCTTTCGCACCTGTTCGTGGATCTCGCGCATCGTCAGGCCGCCGGGACCTGTGAGCTTGTCGGGATCGGGCTTGTCTGCCATGGGTCAGCCTGCATGTCGTGAGTCCGGTTCATCTTGAGCCACATCGCGGGTCGCGGCAAGCGAGCAGCACTGGCCGCAAAACTTGAAATCGACGGCCGCCCCCTCTATACCTCAATGGTCCGGGCACGGCCGTGCTTTCACCGTTCGATGGCGACGAACCGGTGCTGCCAAGCCGCCGCGCGATCCACCCGGACAGGAAGGTCAGACGAAGCAGAATCCATGCAGTTGCAGTCTCTGATCCTGACACCGAAAAGGAAAAACCATGTATCAGCAGACCTATAATCCGTTGGGCAATGTGTTCCTTTCCACCCTGGTTGCCGCCGTCCCGATCCTCACGCTCCTCTACTTCATCGCGCTGCACCGGCATCGCGACACGCATGGCAACGTGCATCTCGGCATCTCGGCGCCCTATGCGGCTTTCTTCGGCGTGATCGCCGCGTTCATCGTCTCGTGCCTCGTCTTCAGGATGCCTGTCGCGTCGGCCATCTCGGCATTCGCGCTCGGTTCGCTGTCCGGATTTCTGGGGATCATCTGGATCGTGCTCGGCGCGATGTTCCTTTACACGATGAGCGTCGTCACCGGCAGGTTCGAGATCGTGAAGGAGTCGATCGTCCACATCTCGTTCGACCGGCGGCTGCAATGCGTGCTGATCGCGTTTTCGTTCGGGGCGATCATCGAGGGCACATCGGGATTCGGAACGCCGGTCGCGATCGCGGGCGCCGTGATGGTGGGCCTCGGCTTCAAGCCATTCCAGTCCGCCGTGCTGAACCTGCTCGCGAACACGGCGCCCGTTGCGTGGGGCGCAATCGGCACGCCGATCGTCACGCTCGCGGCCGTGAGCGGACTCGATCAGGTCACGCTCTCCGCGATGGCGGGCCATCAGTTGCCGATCGTCTCGCTGCTCGTGCCGTTCTGGCTCGTCGCGACGTTCGTGAAGATGGAAGGCGGCACATGGAAGGAGGTCTTCGAGGTCTGGCCCGCGATGCTGTGTGCGGGCGCATCGTTCGCGTTGATGCAGTTCTTCGCTTCCGGGACGCACGCGCTGCATCTGATGACCGACGTGGTGTCGGGCGTCTTCTCCGTGGTCTGCACGGCGCTTTTCCTGCGCTTCGTCTGGCATCCGAAGACGCGCTTCCTGCTTCGTTCGGAGCGTGAGGCGCTCGCGCAGGCGGGCAAGGACACGGCCACGGCGACGACGGACAGGAGCGAGTGGAAATACGGCTACACCGCCGGACAGACCGCCTATGCATGGATGCCGTGGGTGATCCTGATCGCCTGCTGCGCGCTGTGGGGCGTGCCGGAATTCAAGAAGTTCCTCAACGGTCTGTTCGCCGGGGTGTCGTTCAGCACGACGCTGCTCGGCTCCAAGTTCAGCGGGACGCTCTCGCTGCCCGTCTGGGACATGCCGGCGCTGCACAACCTCGTTCAGCGCATGCCGCCGGTGGCGGCCGTCAATGCGAAACCGGAGGCCGCACGCTTCATGATCAACTGGCTGTCGGCTGCGGGCACGGGCGTTTTCGCGGCGGCGATCCTGTCCGGCCTCGTGCTCAGGCTGAGCGCGCGGCAATGGAAGGAGGCCTTCACGCAGACCATGCAGCGGATGAAGATTCCGGTGCTGGTCATCGCTCAGGTGCTGGGTCTCGGGTTCCTGACGCGCTATTCGGGCACGGATGCCGTGCTCGGCATCGCGTTCACCGGCGCCGGCTTCTTTTACCCGTTCTTCGCGGCCTACCTGGGCTGGCTCGGCGTATTCCTGACCGGCTCCGATACGGCGTCGAACGCGCTCTTCGGCAGCCTGCAGCGCATCACCGCGCAGCAGCTCAATCTGAATCCGATCCTGATCGTCGCGACCAATTCGACCGGCGGCGTGATGGGCAAGATGATCGACGCGCAATCCATCATGGTGGCGTGCGCGGCCTGCTACGACGATCCGAAGGAGCGGTCGTTCGCCATGGGACCGATCTTCCGGACGGTCTTCTGGCATTCGCTTGCGGGCGCCGCGGTGATCGGCGTGATCGCGATGTTGCAGGCCTACGTGTTCCCGTGGATGATTCCGATACCGCCTGCCGGCAACTGAGCACGCTCGAAACCCCGGACAGGCGCACGAAGGCGCCGATGTCACGGCCGGAACAGCAGGGTGCCGTTCCGGCGCAAGCAGCCCGCATTCGGCCCGGGCCAATTCATAACGGGGATATTCATGCAGATTTACGGTCGGCGCAGTTCGATCAACGTCCAGAAGGTACTGTGGTGTCTCGCCGAACTCGGCTTCGACGAAGGACGCGATTTCGAGCGCATCGAAGCGGGCTTGCAGTACGGCGTGGTCGACACGCCCGAGTTTCTCGCCCTCAATCCGAACGGGCAGGTGCCGACGCTCGTCGACGGCGAACTGGTGCTGTGGGAATCGAATACGATCGTGCGCTATCTCGCGGCGTCGCGCGGCAACGACGCATTGCTGCCGCCCGCGCCCGCGGCCCGCGCCGACGTCGAGCGCTGGATGGACTGGCAACTGGGCACGCTCTGGCCGATCCTGCGTGTCGCGTTTCTGGGTCTCACGCGAACGCCCGAGGCCGAGCGCAACTACGCGGCGATCAAGACTTCGCATCGAGAAGGGGCGCGCCTGCTTCGTATCGCGGATGGCGTGCTCGGCAAGCAGCCGTATCTTGCGGGCGCGGGCTTCACGGCCGCGGACATTTGCGTCGCGCTGGCGGCGACTCGCTGGTTCGACCTGGCAGGAACATTCTCCGATCTGCTCGGCGCCTATCCCGAGATGCCGGCATTGAGCGCCTGGCTGACGCGGGCGATGGATCGCGCGGCATATCGCAAGGCCGTGACGGCCTGAACGATCCGGTTCTTCTCCTCTCCTCTCCTCTCCTCTCCTCTTCGCAGCAGCACCGCCCGGACGGATTCGCACCCGGGCGGCGGCTCGTTCGTGCCGCCATGCGCCGCAAGGCAACGGGGCCCGTCGCACCGGATCACCCCGGTTACGGATAGACTACGCAATCGCGGCGATGCAGGGTTCCGGCAAGGCAGTGGACGGAACCCGCTCTGCGCCCCGGCAAGCAACCCGCGGCCGGCTACAGGAACGGCTTCTTTACCCATTACCACGAGGACCCACGCATGGATCGGCTGGAAACGATGGAGATATTCAAGCGAGTGGTCGAGACCAACAGCTTCTCCAAGGCTTCCGAACTGCTCGACCTGCCACGGCCGAAGATAACCCGGGCGATTCAGATACTCGAGCAGCACGTGGGCGTGCGGCTTCTGAATCGCTCGACGCGGCGCGTCAGCGTGACCGAGGACGGAGCGCTTTTTTACGAGCGTTGCGTGCAGATTCTCGCCGACGTGCTGGACGCGGAGTCTTCGCTGTCGAACAAGCGCGAAAGTCCGGCGGGCACGATTCGCGTCGATACGTCGGGGACCATTGCACGTGCGCTGCTGCTGCCGTCATTGCATCAGTTCTACGAGGAGCACCCGGAAATCGACGTTCGCCTGGGGCTCGCCGACCGCGTCATCGACCTGATTCAGGACGGCGCCGACTGCGTCATTCGCATGGGGGGACTGGAAGAATCGAGCCTCGTTGCGAGGCGCATCGGAGATGCGCGCATCGTCACCTGCGCGTCGCCTGCGTATCTCGAGCGCTATGGCGTACCGTCCACGCTCGACGAGCTCTCGAATCACTGGGCGATCAACTACGTCTCGGCGCGCAGCGGCAGAACGTTTCCGTTCGAGTACAGCGTGGAAGGCGAGACCGTCAGAATACCCATGAAGAGCATGCTGGCCGTGAACGACGGCTCCACCTACATCACGGCGGCCGAGCTGGGGTACGGCATCATCCAGCCCTCGCGCTTCATGGCGGCGAAGCTGATCGAGCAGGGCAGGCTGCAGGAGATTCTGACCGAGCACGAGAGTCCGTCGACGACGGTTTCGATTGTCTATCCGCATCGGAACCTGACTGCGAAGCTTCGCATCTTCGCCGACTGGGTCTACGCCCTCGCGCAGCGCAACCCGGACTTGCGCATTCAGCGCGAGTGAGTGTCCCGGATCACGCAGCGTCCTGCAGAGGCGGCAGGCTGCACTGAAACGTCGCGCCGCGCCCGGCATTGTTGGACGCGCGCATGCGCCCTCCATGGGCTTCGATGATCGAGCGGCAGATCGAGAGGCCGATACCCATTCCGTTGGGCTTCGTGCTGAAGAAGGCATCGAAAAGCCGCTTTGAATTCTCGGGTTCGATTCCGGTGCCGGTATCCTGCACCTCGACGACGAGATGGCCGTCGTCGTCCTGGCGCGACTCGATCGTCAGTTCGCGCGGCGCATTGCCGTTGGCGTTCATCGACTGGAGGCCGTTCATCACCAGATTGATGATGACCTGCTGAAGCTGAACGCGGTCGCCGAGCAGCGGCGGGAGTCCCGTCGCGAGCTTCAGCCGCAGCGCGACCTGATGGTTGAGCACCTCGCGCTGCGTGAGGATCACGACATCGTTGATGACATCGCTGAGGTCGAGCGGCATCTTCGCCGGCGTGTCACGCTTGGCGAGCGTGCGGATGCGATGGACGATCTCGCCCGCGCGCCTGCCTTCACTGATGATGCTGGTCACGCAGCTCTGCACTTCATCCAGTTGCGGCGTCTCGCGGCCGAGCCATCGCAGACATGCTTCGCCGTTGGTCACGATGGCGGAAAGCGGCTGGCCGACTTCGTGCGCGATGGATGCGCTCAGCTCTCCGAGCGTCGTCACGCGCGTCACGCGCGCGAGTTCCGTC
Source organism: Caballeronia glathei (assembly GCF_000698595.1). GTDB lineage: Bacteria > Pseudomonadota > Gammaproteobacteria > Burkholderiales > Burkholderiaceae > Caballeronia > Caballeronia glathei. The sequence continues at coordinate 240,500 of NZ_JFHC01000003.1, forward strand.
TGCGCTTCATGCAGCTGTTGCTCCGCCTGCTTGGTTGCGGTCACGTCCATGATCGCGCCCACGAAACGGAGGTCGCCCGATTCGTCAGACGCCGCACGCGCGACGACATGAAGGTGCTTGGTGGACCCGTCGGGCATCAGCAGCCGGTGCTCGACGTCGAAATCCTGCCGCGTGTCCGTCACGAAGTCGATGAGCCGGCGCATCCGCGCCCGGTCGTCCGGATGCACACGCTGAATGATGAGATCGACGGTTGCGTGGACGCCCGGATCGTATTCGAAGATCCGGAAGCTTTCCTCTGACCAAAAGACTTCGCCGCTCGCAACGTCCCATCCGAAACTGCCGGTGCGGCTCAGCTTTTGCGCCTCGGCGAGCGAGGTCGCCTGGCTTTGCTTGAGCAGCTCCTCGGCGCGCCTGCGCGCCGTGATGTCATTGCCGCTCTCGAGCGTTGCGTGCGGTTTGCCGTTCGCATCGCGTTGCAGCGACCACCGGCTCGCGACGATCACTTCCGTGCCGTCGCGCTTGGTGTGAATCAGCTCGCCGTCCCAGCGGCCCGTACGCACCAGCGTGTCGGTAATGTCCACGAGAGGAAGCGGAAAGCGCGTGCGCAGGAAGTCGTGGATGTTCTTGCCGACGGCGTCGCGCTTGGTCCAGCCGTACAGCTCTTCGGCGCCGCGGTTCCAGTAGGTGATTTCGCCGATCATGTCGCGAACGATCACGGTATCGTGCGTGAGGTCGAGCAGCAGGTCCTGTTCGCTCTGCGCTTCCCCGAGCTTGCGGATATGTCTGACGAGCGCGGTGACGGCAAGCGATGCGATCAGGAAGGTGATCAAGGCCGGCATGTCGTCCTTGAACTGCATCTGGAACTTGAAGATCGGCTTGATGAAAAAGAAATCGAGGCAGAAAACGGAGATCAGGGACAGGAGGGCCGAGACGGCGAAGCTGTCCAGCAGCGACACCAGTACGATCACGATCAGATACAGCGATTCGGCGCCCACTGCCTCGAGCCCGAGTTCAAGGCACAGCCAGGTAACCAGCCCGAGGGCGACGCAGCCGGAGAGAAAAACCAGGGTGACATACCGCAATCGTGCGATACGGTCCTTCATGTTTGAGCGCGGCATGCGGCGTGCCGGCGGAACCTTCGGATCGTCGCCATTTGCTTGGCCGAAGAGAGAACTCATGATGTTTCGAACGATTGCGGTGGCTGAATAATTCGGATCTCCGTGTGCTTCGGTTCCGAGGGGGCAGGGGCTGTCTTGCTGACATGTTACTTTACCGCGCTCCTGCGGGACGCCGGATTCGCTGAGGCATGCAAGCGGTGACTACTCGCGCATAGTCTACGTGATCATTTTGTTTTCGGCAGAACGGCCGGCGCGGGATGGCGTGGAGAGCGAAGCATGATGCGGCATTGCACGAAAGCGTGCGGCTCCCGTTGCCCGGCTCGTGCGGCGTGATGTTCCGCGGCACGGCGGGCGACCCCACGGCCATAGCATATAGCCGACGGGCGCAATTGATAGTTAGTGTTTTTGATGATCAGGCCAATGGCCGTTTTATACATCGGCCTGACGGCGCGAGCCGCACGGACGTGCCACTTCGGGGTGGCGCAGGAAAGCGGGCGCACCCGGTCTTTCGTGAGAAAACGAACGGGTGTCCGCAACATTGGCTGTCGCCCGGGCCGGTCCCGGCTTCACAATGCGTCCGCGGGTTATGATCGCGGCGATGCGTCGGCGCCGGCGAGATGGATCGCACGGACTGTCAGCGCCGCATGCGCCCCGTTGCGCTTCACCCCTTTCTCCTGCCGCCTGCAACCATGAGCATCGTCCCTCGCCTCGACCACACGACACTTGCCGCACACGCATCCCGCTCTCAGGCAGTGACCGAAACGTGCGCATGCACGGCCACCGAGCAAGCCGACGGATGGCAAAGCCAGCCGCTCTCGCTGCCCGAAGCACAACTGCGTGAAATAGGCACGCTGATCGAAGCGCACGACGAGGAGGCGACTTTCAGCGAATACCATCCCGGCGGCACGCGATACTGGTCCCCCGATGCGCCGATCGCACCGCGCTACTTTCCCTACAACCGCTGCACCGTCTGGGAATGCACCGTCTGCACGCGCTGCTTCCTGCGCTATACGGAGGGCGGTGGCTATTTCGTCGATCGCCGGATTCGCGCGCTGAATGCGTCGCTGCTCTTGGATGCGCCGCTGCTGGACGACTGATCGCCGGGTTGCTGGCGCGAGCCTGTATTGCGAGAGCGGGGCGACGCGGCCTGTGCGGTGCCGCCGCTGTCGCCGAAGATATCCGCAACCCAGCCGACGAAGCACTGCACCGCCGCCGAGGTCTGCCGGCTATAGGGATACACGATCGATACGGGCATCGGCTTCGTGCGCTGATGCGCGAGCACTTCCTTGAGCCGCCCGGTCGCGAGATAGGGCTTCACGATCAGCTCGGACAGCTGCACCATGCCCAGTCCTTCGAGCGCGCAGTGAATGTAGGCTTCGGTCTCGTTGACGGAAAAGCGGCTCGCCATCGGCACGCAGACCGCCTCGCCGTCGACGTTGAACCGCCAGTCGAGCGGGCGGCCCGTCGTGCCTGACAGATAGTTCACCGCGAGATGAGCGGAGAGATCCTGCACGGAGCGCGGCTCGCCATGCGTCTTCAGATAGAGCGGAGAGGCGCACGTGATCCATTGCAGCAAGCCGATGCGGCGGGCGACGAGCGCCGAATCCGACAGTTCGCCCGAGCGGATCGCGCAGTCGATGCCGTCGTAGATGAGATCGGCGGGACGGTCGCTCAGGCCCAGGATCAGTTCGATATCGGGGTACTGCCGCTCGAATTCGGTCAGCCGCGGCACGAGCACCGCGCGCGCGAGTGCGCCGGGCATGTCCACGCGCACGCGCCCCTTCGGCGCCGCGGCGCTCGATGCGATCTCCCCTTCCGTTGCCGCGATGTCGGCGAGGATCGAGCGGCAGCGCTCGTAGTAGAGCGCCCCCGGCTCGGTGAGATTGAGGCTGCGCGTGCTGCGGCGCAGGAGCGGCGTGCCGAGATGGGCCTCGAGCTGCTTGAGCGTGGTCGTCACCGACGATCGCGGCACGCCGAGCGATTCCGCCGCCCGCGTGAAGCTGCGCGTTTCCACGATGCGTACGAAGGTCGCCATCGCCTGCAACTTGTTCATGGTGATTTTTTCGGGAAGTGCGTGTTGGCGCGTTTGGGGGAAGCGTCGTGCATGAAGGCGCCGGTCACGGAAAAAGCGGCCCTGGTCCAGCCGGAATATAGCGCAGGCGCGAATCGCATGAACCGGCGGCCTGCTCCGGAACATGCCCTGCGGACCGCACGCATCGTTCGATCCGTGCGCGCACCATGTTCCGCCACGCCGAACAATGCCGCGCGTGCCGTGAACTAAGCTTTGATCCGTCCGGGCGAGGTGTCGTGGCGTTCAACGCCGCGCTGCCCTGCAAGCGGCGCCGGCAATGCGTCCGGCATCACCCGTCTTTCCTGTGACATGCAAACACGCACTGCCGGCAAACCGCCCGCTTCCCTCGTTCACCCTATCGTTCAGAAAGGTCACACCCATGTCGCACAGCAACTCGATTCTCGTTCTCGGCGCCGGCGAACTCGGCATGTCCGTCCTGCGCAATCTGGCCAAACGCGCGCCTTCGTCCGGCCTTGCCGTCACGGTTCTCCTTCGTCCATCGACGATTCATTCCGCCGATCCGGACAAGCAGAAGGATATCGCCGAACTGCGCTCGCTCGGCGTCGATCTCCTTGCGGGGGATCTCGTGGCGGAATCGGCGGCCGGCCTCGCCGCGCGCTTTGCCCGCTTCGACACCGTGATCAGCTGTACGGGCTTCGTCGCCGGAACGGGCGTGCAGTTGAAGCTCGCGCAAGCCGTGCTCGATGCCGGCGTGAAGCGCTATTTTCCGTGGCAGTTCGGTGTCGACTATGACGTGATCGGCAAAGGCAGCGCGCAGGACCTGTTCGATGAACAGCTCGACGTGCGCAATCTCCTGCGCGGGCAGGACCGGACCGAATGGGTCATCGTGTCGACGGGCATGTTCACGAGCTTTCTCTTCGAGCCTTCCTTCGGCGTGGTGGACCTCGCGCGCAACACGGTGCACGCGCTCGGCGCGTGGGACAACGCCGTGACCGTGACGACGGCCGAAGACATCGGCGCGCTTACCGCGCAGATCCTGCTCGCCGAGCCGCGCATCGTCAACGAGGTGGTGTACACCGCAGGCGATACGCTCACCTACGAGCGTCTTGCGGACACGGTGGATGCCGTGCTCGGCCGCAAGGTCAGCCGGGTGGAATGGCGCATGCCCACGCTGGAAGAAGAATTAAGCGAGGAGCCCGGCGATCCGATCAGGAAGTACAGGGTGGTGTTCGGCGCGGGCCGGGGTGTCGCGTGGGAGCAGGACAAGACCTTCAACGCACGTCGCGGTCTCGACGTCGCCGGGGTTGAAGACTGGATGCGCCAGCATCTTCTTTGAATGCAGGCGCATTCGTTGCGTTCATGGCGCCACGTTTGCGATCACAGCGATTTCGACGTGACGTCCAGTTCCTCGAACCGCTTCCATTTGTATACGGCCACGGAAAGCAGCCAGCTCACGACGAACACGCCGACCACCAGATAGCCGATCGTGCCGAAGTTGTCGTTGAGCTTGCCCATCGCGTCCCAGAAGGCGCCGCTCAGATGCAGCTTCTCCGCAAGCAGGCCGAGGCCCTCGATGCTCGCGATCAGGAGCGCGACGACCACCGAAACCGACGTGATGATGATGTTGTAGTAGAGCTTGCGCACCGGCTTCACGAAGGCCCAGCCATACGCGCCGAGCATGAGGATGCTGTCCGTTGTGTCGATCAGCGTCATGCCGGCCGTGAAGAGCACGGGAAAGACGAGTATCGACCAGATCGGCAGGCCCTGCGTCGCGCTCGCCGCGGACAGTCCGAGCAATGCGACCTCCGTTGCGGTGTCGAAGCCGAGGCCGAACAGGAAGCCGAGAAAGTACATGTGCCAGCTTTTCGTCACGAGCCGAAAGAGCGGCCTGAAGATGCGCGCAAGAAAGCCGCGGTCGGCGAGCAGCATGTCGAAGTCTTCCTCGACGTAGGGTTCGCCTCGCCGCACGCGGCCGAAGGCGCGCAGCACGGAACGCAGGATCACGAGATTCATCACCGCGATGGCGAACAGAAAGAACGTCGACACGAGCGTGCCGATCAGTCCGCCGATTTCCCGAAAGCCGTCGAGCCGTGCCTGCAGCGCCATCGACGCGGCGGCGATACCGGCCGAGGCGAGCACGACGATCGTCGAATGGCCGAGCGAGAACATGAGGCCGACCGTGACGGGCCGCTTGCCCACCTGCATCAGCTTGCGGGTCACGTTGTCGATCGCGGCGATGTGGTCGGCGTCCACGGCGTGCCGAAGCCCGAACGAGTAGGCCAGCAGGCTCGTTCCCATCAGCAGCGGATAGTCGTGAAAGGCGGCGAAGGCCCACACCCATGCGCCGACGTTGAACGCGATCAGAAGCGCATAAAGGACGGCGATCTTTCGACGCAGGCCGCCGCGCTGGCCGCTCAACAACGTGTTTACAAGGACATTCATCGATTTTCCCGGTTGCTCTCAGCCGCATAATACTTTTTTCAAAAAAGATCATACTGAAAATCGTCCGGTTACGATGGGGCCGGTCGGCGAGGCAATCAGGAGGCCCTATGCAGAGAATCACGATCACGATCGACGACGAGTTGCTCGCCGTCGTCGACTCATTGATGGAACAGCGCGGCTATTCGAGCCGTTCCGAGGCGTTGCGCGACATCGTCCGCGAGAGCCGCGCGCGCGAGCAAGGCGGCGATTCGGGCCGGCAGTGCGTGGCGACGCTCACCTATGTCTACGACCACGCGACGCGCGATCTCGCCCGGCGCATCACGCAGGCGCATCACGACCGGCACGATCTGGCGGTGGCGAGCATGAGGGTCCATCTGGATCACGAGAGCCTGCTGGAGTCGTCGGTGCTGCGCGGCCGCGCGAACGACGTGACCGCGTTCGCCAACAGCCTCGTCAGCCAGCGCGGCGTGCGGTATGCGCATCTGCACACGATCCCGGTGACGATCGAGCGCGCCCGGCATCATCACGGCGACGACTCGGCGCAGCACGAGCATCTGCATGTCTGATGCGAAGCGGCACGCCGGCGAGTAAGGCGCGTCGCATTTCCTGCAGCATGCAATGAGCGCTCGTCAGTTCGTATGCGTCTCATGCCGATGGGCCTTCCGCTTCAAATACGCCGGCTACACGGCGACGGTGCCGCTCGCGGAGATCCCGCTGACGCCTGGCCGCGTTCCCGCGCCCGGCGACTTCTGCGGCGAGAGCGTGCGCTCCTGAACCGGTGCGGCCCGTGCGCCGCATCGCGTGTCCCCTGATCCGGCAGATCCCCACGTGTCCCGAATCCCGAGGCGCATCCGTCGACGGAACAAGCGATTCATCGCGAGTCGCCGAGACGTCCGCGCGCCAGGCCGTGCGTCGCGCCATGCGCTTTCGAGCAAGATTTCGGGCGCCGTGGATCAAGTCCCTCTAATTTGGCGTTCGTACGATCTGTTCCGTTCCCCTCGGACGCAGCGTGCACCGCAGCCGTGCACGAAGGATCTGCGGTGCGTCCGTTATGCCGTGCATCAGCCGTTCCCACGCGCTTTCCATGAATGCCACCTGGAGCTTCATCGAGATGAATTCCCCGACGCTTTCGACCTTCCCGCTGCGCGGTCTCGCACGTGCCGTCGCCGCCACGCTTGCGGCATGCGCATTCGGCTTCGTCCAGCCGGCAACGGCTGCGCCGTTGCAGCCCGTCGAGTTTTCCGAAGCCGTTCACAACCTCGGCTACATCGATCTGTACGTGGCGCAGCACGCGAAGCTCTTCGAGAAGCATGGTCTGTCCGTGCATGTGACGGCGGCCGGCGGAGACACGCAGGCGTTCGCCGCCGTGCTCGGCAAGACGGCGCAGTTCGCGGTTGGCGATCCGACGATGGTCGAGATGTCGCGCGAGCGTGGCGGACCCGGCATGGTCGTCGGAACGCTGGTGCAGCGCGCGCATTACTTCGGCGTGTCGAAGACGGTGGCGGCGCCCGTCACCGACCCATCGCAGTTCAAGGGGCTGACCTTCGTCACGTCGCCTGACCCGAACACCAACTACAGCGTGACGAAGAAGCTGCTGCAGGACCACGGCCTGAAGCTCGGCACCGATGCGAAGATCATCGAGGTCAATCCCGGCACGGAAATCGGCGCAATGCTCGCGGGCCGCGCCGACATCGCGGTCGCGTATCAGCCGAACGTCGCGGCGGCCGTCGCGCAAGGGGCGAAGGTGGTGTTCGACTTCTCGAGCTATATCGGCCCCTTCTGCAACACCGGGATCATGGTGTTGCCGGACTATGCGAAGGCGCACCCCGATGTCGTGCAGGCACTCGTCAGCGCACTGGAGGAAGCCGCGCGCCTCACCTACGCCAAGCCCGACTATGCCAAGCAGGTGGCGCGCGCCGAGTTCCCCGACGTGCCCGCGGACGTGGTGGATCGCGCGATCGACATGGAACTGCAGTACAAGATTCCGGCGCAGACGATTCCCGTCGAGGCGAAGCAGTGGGACAACCTGATGGCGATGCAGAAGTATCTCGGCAACATCAAGGGATCGCTCACGTTCAACGATGTCATCGACAACAGCTTCTCGTCGAAAGCCGCGAAAACCGCGGCCGCGGGAGCAGGCGTCGCAGTAGCGGCCAAATGAGCATCGCCGGAACGACCGCAGCGGCGGCGGCGCGGGCGCAGACGCCGAGCCCCGAGGCGCATGCGCCGCTCGCCGCGCGCGGCGTCGGCAAAGCGTACGGCGCGGACGACGGCGACGGCGAACTCAATCAGGTCATCGAGGACATCTCCTTCACGCTGCGTGCGGGCGAGATCGTGAGCCTGGTCGGTCCGTCCGGCTGCGGCAAGACGACCCTGCTGAACCTGATGAGCGGTCTCGTGCGGCCGACGCGCGGGGCGGTGTTCTGGCACGGCCGCCCGCTTCTGGACGTGCCCAAGGGCATCGGCTACATGCTCCAGAAGGACATGCTGATGGCATGGCGCACCGCGCTCGGCAACGTGACCCTTGGGCTGGAACTGGCCGGCATGCCGCGCGCGCGTCGCGAGAAGAAGGCGCACACGATGCTCGCGAAGGTCGGGCTCGGGCCGTTCTACGACTATTACCCCTCCGCGCTGTCGGGCGGCATGCGCCAGCGCGTGGCGCTTGCCCGTACGCTCGTGACCGACCCCGAAGTGATCCTGCTCGACGAACCGTTCGCCGCACTCGACTTTCAGACGAAGGTGGTGCTGGAAAGCGACATGGCGCGCCTCGTCAGGAGCGAGGGGCGCTCCGTGCTGCTGATCACGCATGACGTGGAAGAGGCGGTGTCGCTGTCGGACCGGGTGATCGTGCTCACGCATCGTCCGTCGCGCATCAAGGCTATTCACGACATCCGTCTCGCAGGCGATCGCAACGACATGATGGCCGCCCGCGATGCCGCGGGCTTTACCGCTCACGTGCGCGAGATCTGGTCGCAACTCGACGTGCGCATGGGCGAGCGCTGACAAGGAGTCACACGTGCTCGAAGAGACTCATTCACGAACGCCGCTCGTCATCCCCGTCGCGCGCAGGCGGCGAGGCGTGCTGCGCCGCCTGCGCGGCAGGCTGATGGTCGTCGGCTGCCAGATCGCGCTCCTCGTTGCGCTGCTCGGGCTATGGCAGTTCGCGACCTCGCGGCAGGCGCTCAACGCGTTCCTGTTCGGTTCGCCGAGCGAGATCTGGGAGTTCCTCGTGAAGATGCAGCAGGACGGCAGCCTGGTGCGCGACGCCACCGTGACCGGCATGGAGACGCTGCTCGGCTTCCTGCTCGGCAACGTCATCGGCACGGTGCTGGGGCTGTCTCTGTGGTACTCGCGCTTCATATCGAAGGTGATGCAGCCGTTCATCGTTGCGCTCGGCTCGATTCCGATCGTCGCGCTCGCGCCCATCGTGATCATCTGGTTCGGCACGGGGCTCGCGTCGAAGCTTGCGATGTCGACGCTGTCGGTCGTGGTGGTGGCGCTCGTGATCGCGTACAAGGGCGCGACCGGCGTGGACGACGATCAGATCAACCTGATGCGCACGCTCGGCGCAGCGAAACGGCAGACCTTCTTCAAGCTCGTCATTCCCGCGTCGCTGCGCGATATCTTCGCGGGCTTCAGGCTCACGGCGGGCTTCGCGCTGATCGGCGCCATTCTGGGCGAGTTCATGTCGTCGTCCGACGGCCTCGGCCATGCGATCTTCAAGGCGGGCAGCCTGTACATCATTCCCAAGGTGTTCGCCGGCGTGGTCGTGACCATCGCGCTCGCGCTGCTGCTTTCCTTTCTGGTCGGCAGGCTCGAGCGCCTGCTCATGCCCTGGCACAAGTTCGATTGAAAGCCGCCGCGTGCCGCCGCATGGGCGGCGCGTGGCACCGCTGCAACCCGTCCGAGGAGCACACCGCAATCCATGAGCATCCAGCACCCGAATCACCAGATCATCCGCAAGAGCGAACTGAAATACGCGCTGGCGGCCACGGACGGTTTCATCGCCGAAGTCGAACCCGGCGAGACGTTCGAAGTCGAGACCGAGCTCAACATCGGCGGACACCTGATCACGCATCTCCACGAGAAACTCGACGAATCGAAGGTGACGCTGCCGTTCGTCAATCCGGCGACAGGCCCCGTGCGCGTGCGCGGCGCGAAACCGGGCGACATGGTCGTGATCGACGTCATCGAGGTGGGCGTGCACGGACTGGGCTATACCGCGCTGTGGCCGGGCATCGGCATCTTCCCGGACTGGGTGCGCAAGAAGGAGTTCGGCATCCAGAACCGCAATGTCGTGGTGGAGGACGGCATCGTTCACTGGAGCGACACGCTCAAGCTCGAAGCCCGCCCGATGATCGGCGTGATCGGCGTGGCGCCGGTCGCGGGCGGCACGCTGACCGTGGACAACGGCACGCACGGCGGCAACCTCGACATTCAGGAAGTCACGAACGGCAACCGCATCTGCTTCCCGGTGTTTCATGAAGGCGCGTACCTGTACTTCGGCGACGTGCACGCGCTGCAGGGTGACGCCGAATGCAACGGCATGGGCGCGATCGAGATACGGGGGCATCTGAAGCTCAGGGTCGATCTCGCCCGCGCGCCGAGCCGGATGACCTGGCCGCGCATCGAAACGCCGACGCACATCTGCACCGTCGGGTGCGCCCGTCCGCTCGACGACGCGCTGCGCATCGCGTTCGAGGAGATGATCTACTGGCTCGAAGAGGGCTACGGCATTCCCGGCCCCGAGGCGTACATGCTGCTGGGCCAGATCGCCGAGGCACGCTGCACGCAGATGGTGAATCCGAAGTTCACTTACATCTGCAAGGTGGCGAAGAAGTATCTGCCGAGGCGCTGAGGACTTGCGCTTCCCCGGCATGCCGGACGTTTAACGCCGTAATCATCCTGATTGCGGATGCATGACGTGCAAATGAGGGGCATGTGCGCTCCGCGTTAGTGATCGCTGCACCACGAACCGGCTCGTCGTCCGCATGCCCCATGAAGTCCCCGGGCTGCGCGCGATCCGCGCGGCGCCCGGCCCGCAAGGCATTGCGGACCGGGGACGCGCCGATGCTCACGCTTGGCATGTCTCGTGCATTAGGTGCGTTCAAACTTGTATTCAAGATTGAACGCATGCATCCGACCACGCCTCGCAGCCCTTTGCTCGCGGCGCAGGCCCTTCAGGGCGCCTGCGCCGGCCGGCGTGCTGCGCCACGTTGCTTCGTGGCCAATGCCGCTCGCGCATTCCCATTCGATTCGCCTCGCCGCCGTCCGTGCATCGTGCGCGAACTCGCAGGCGCACCCGACAACATCTCAACCAGGAATTCGACACTATGACGAGTCGTCGCAACTTCATCCAGGGCGCCGGCATGCTTGCGCTCGGCAGCATGCTGCCTTTCGAAACGGCGTCCGCGGCGAGCAAGCTGACGGTCGGCGTGATCTACGTCGGCGCGCGCGGCGACTATGGCTACAACCAGGCGCAGGCGATCGCGGCGAACGTGATCAAGAAGCTGCCGGACGTGAAGGTGGTCGAACAGGAGAACGTGCCCGAGACGATCGCCGTGCAGAAGACGATGGAAGCGATGATCGAGCAGGACGGCGCGACGCTGATCTTCGCGACGTCGTACGGCTATTTCGATCCGCACGTGCTCAAGGTGGCCGCGAAATATCCGAAGGTGCGTTTCGCGCATTGCGGCGGCGTGTGGAAGCCGGGCAACCCGCCGAACATCACGAGCTACTTCGGCTATATCGACGAGTGCATGTACCTGAACGGTGTCGTCGCGGGCCACATGACGAAGAGCAAGAAGCTCGGCTTCGTCGCCGCGAAACCGATCCCGCAGGTGCTGCGCAACATCAACGCATTCACGCTCGGCGCCCAGTCCGTCGATCCCGCCATCACCACGCAGGTGATCTTCACGGGCGACTGGTCGATGCCCGTCAAGGAGGCGGAAGCCACCAACAGCCTCGTCGATCAGGGCTGCGACGTGCTGTCGTGCCATGTCGACGGACCGAAGGTCGTGATCGAGACCGCGGAGAAGCGCGGCGCGATGAGTTGCGGCTACCACGCGAGCCAGGCGGCGCTCGCGCCCAAGGGCTACCTGACCGGGGCGGAATGGGACTGGGCGACGCCCTACGGGGAGCTTGTCACCGCGGCGCAGACCGGCAAGCCGACGGCCAACGTGCTGCGCGGCGGCCTGAAGGAAGGTTTCGTGAAGATGTCGCCCTACGGCGCGAAGGTCACGCAGCAGGCGAAGCAGAACGCCGACCAGATCAAGACGAGCATGACGGCCGGCCAGTTCGTGATCTTCAAGGGGCCGCTGAAGGACAACAAGGGCGGCATGGCTGTTGCGGCCGGCACGAGCCACGCGCAGACGGACTACTCGCTCGAGAGCATGAACTATCTGGTGGCCGGCGTCGTGGGCCAGATCTGATTCATGCATTCGGGTACATGAAGGAGTCGTTCGATGCGTCTTAACGCCCCCGCCGCGAGGCTGATTCTCAGCGTCCTGCCTGCGGTGCCGACCGTGCTCGCGCTGCTCAGCGCGCTCGCGCTCTTCGCGCTGTTCCTGCTGGTGCAGGGGCAGCCCGCGCTCGACGCGCTCGGGCTCATCTTCCAGGGTGCGTTCGGCTCGTCGTTTGCATGGCAAAACACGCTGCTGCGCGCGTCGCCGCTGATGCTCACCGCGCTCTGCGTCGCGCTGCCGGCGCAGGTCGGGCTGGTCGTGATCGGCGGGGAAGGCGCGCTTGCGCTCGGCGGCATGTGCGCGGCCATCGTGCCGCAGATGCTGCCGCCCGGTACGTCGTGGCTCGTCGCGACGCCGCTGATGGCGCTCGCCGGCATGCTCGCGGGCGGTGCATGGATCGGCGGGGTCGGCGCGCTGCGCCAGTGGCGCGGCGTGAACGAGACCATCAGCAGCCTGCTGATGTCGTATATCGCGATCGCGCTCTTCAAACATCTCGTCGAAGGACCGCTGCGCGATCCGGCGAGCCTCAACAAGCCGTCGACGCCGCCCATCCCCGATGCGCTGATGATCGGTCCGATACCCGGTCTCGACATGCACTGGGGACTCGTCTTCGGCGTGCTGGCATGCATCGCGGCGTGGGTGTTCGTCCGGTTCAGCACGAAGGGCTTCGCCATGCGCGTGGTGGGTGGAAGCGATCGCGCCGCGCGCCTCGTCGGGCTGCCGGTCAACCAGCTGGCGCTCGCTGCGTGCGTGCTCGGCGGCGCCGCGGCGGGACTCGCCGGCATGTTCGAGGTCGCGGCGGTGCAGGGCAGCGCGAACGCGTCGCTGCTGGCGGGCTACGGCTACGCGGGCATTCTCGTCGCGTTCGCGGCGCGCCAGAACCCGCTCGCGATCATCGTGTGCGCGCTCATGATCGGCGGCATCCAGGCAAGCGGCAGCCTGCTGCAACGAAGGCTCGATCTGCCTGACGCGACAACGCTCGTGTTTCAGGGCCTGCTCTTTGCCAACCTGCTCGCCTGGGAGGCGCTGGGCGGCCGGATCGCCGCGTGGCGCATCCGGTTGCAGGCGGCCGCCCTGGCGGATGTCCCCGTGCAACTGGGAGAGACCCATGCCTGACATGCACTCGCCGGTAGTGATCCTGTTGCTGTCGCTGTTCGCGGGCGCGATCCGCGTGAGCACGCCGTATCTCTTCGTGAGTCTCGGCGAATGCCTGACCGAGAAGGGTGGCCGCGTCAATCTCGGGCTTGAAGGGATACTCGTGTCCGGCGCGATGAGCGCCTATGCGGTCTCGTACCTCACCGGGTCGCCGTGGGCGGGCGTCGTTGCCGCAGGTCTCGCGGGCGTGCTGCTCGGTTGCGTGCACGGTCTCGTCTGCTCGCTTCCGCGCGTCTCGGACATCGCGTTCGGCATCGTGCTGATGCTGCTCGGCACCGGCCTCGCGTTCTATCTCGGCAAGCCGTTCATCGAACCGCAGGCGCCGATGTTGCCGTCGATCGATCTCGGCGCATGGAGCGCCTCGCCGCAACTGCACAACGCGCTGCACATCAACCTGCTGTTCGTGATCGGCGTCGTGCTGTCGTTCGTGCTGCATTGGGGACTGCGCAGCACGCGCTGGGGCATGACGCTCAGGCTCGTCGGCGACCACGCCGAGACGGCGCGCGCGATGGGCTATCCGCTGATGCGCATCCGCATCGCCGCGACGGCGGTCGGCGGCATGTTCGCGGGCGTCGGCGGCGCATATCTTTCGCTCGTCTATCCGGGCAGCTGGAACGAGGGTCTTTCGAGCGGGCAGGGCCTCATGGCCGTCGCGCTCGTGATCTTCGCGCGCTGGCAGCCGGTGCGCTGCCTGTGGGCGGCGCTCCTCTTCGGCGCTGCCGGCGCGCTGGGGCCGGCGCTTCAGGCGATCGGCGTGACGAGCGGCTATTACCTGTACAACGCGGCACCGTACGTGCTGACCCTCGTCATCATGATCATCAACTGCCGCCCCGACCGCACGCTCGCGGGCGCACCCGGCGAACTGAGCCTCACACGCTGATGACTAGAAGGACCAGAAAACCATGAACCGATTCATCGAAGCCAGGCCCTATCCGTGGCCGTACGACGGCAATCTCCGCCCGGACAATACGGCGCTCGTCATCATCGACATGCAGACGGACTTCTGCGGCTATGGCGGCTATGTCGACAAGATGGGCTACGACCTGTCGCTCACGCGGGCGCCGATCGAGCCGATCAGGCGCGTGCTCGCGACGATGCGCGAACAGGGCTTCACGATCATCCACACGCGCGAAGGGCACCGGCCCGATCTGTCGGACCTGCCGGCCAACAAGCGCTGGCGCAGCCGTCGCGCGGGCACGGACGGCGTGGGCATCGGTGACGCGGGCCCGTGCGGCCGGATTCTCGTGCGCGGCGAGCCGGGCTGGGAGATCATCGACGAACTCGCGCCGCTGCCGGGGGAAGTCGTGATCGACAAGCCGGGCAAGGGCTCGTTCTGCTCCACCGATCTCGAACTGATCCTGCGCACGCGCGGCATCGTCAATCTGGTGCTGACCGGCATCACCACAGACGTATGCGTCCACACGACGATGCGCGAGGCAAACGACCGCGGTTTCGAATGCACGGTGCTCGCGGACTGCTGCGGCGCGACCGACAAGGGCAATCACGACGCGGCGCTGCACATGATCACGATGCAGGGCGGGGTGTTCGGCGCGGTGTCCGATTCGCGATCGCTCCTCGCGACGCTCGAGGCATGATCATGCCCGCCGTCTCGAAGGCTCTCGGCGTTGAGGTGCTGAACGCGACCAAGTCGTTCGGCGCGTTTCGCGCGCTCGACGCCGTGTCGATGAAGGTGCAGCCCGGCACGATCCACGCGCTGCTCGGCGAGAACGGCGCGGGCAAGAGCACGCTGGTGAAGGGACTGGTGGGATACGGGCTGCTCGACGACGGGCAGATCGTCGCCGATGACCGCGAAGTGCTGATCGCCTCGCCGCGCGACGCGCAGGCGCTCGGCATCGGCATGGTCTATCAGCACTTCACGCTCGCGGCCGGCCTTTCCGTGGAGGAGAACCTGCTGCTCGCGCGCGGCGCATTGCCATGGAAGATCGACTGGAAGCGCGAGCGGGCTGCGCTGACGGCGTTCATGCAAGGCATGCCGTTTCGGCTGCCGCTCGACGCGCCCGTCTCGACGCTCGCGGCGGGCGAGAAGCAGAAGCTCGAAATCCTCAAGCAGCTGTATTTGCGCCAGCGTTTCCTGATTCTCGACGAACCGACTTCGGTGCTCACGCCGCAGGAAGCGGACGAAGTGCTCGGCCTGATGCGCGAGCTGACCTCGCGCGGCGAGCTCACCGTGCTGATGATCACGCACAAGTTCCGCGAAGTGATGGCGTACGCCGACAACGTCACCGTCCTGCGCAAGGGCAGGCTGGTCGGCACGTGCGCGGTGCGCGAGACGAGCCGCGACAGGCTCGCCGCCTGGATGATGGGCACCGCCGATACCAGCGACGCGCCGCTGATGGCCGCCGTCAAGGTCGAGCGCGCGGCGCGCACGCCGGTTCCCGAAGCGGCGCAGGTCGGGCTCGAGTTGCGCGACGTGTCGGTGGCCGACGATCGCGGGCACATGGCGGTGAGAAGTGCATCGCTTGCCGTGCGCTCGGGCGAGATCTTCGGGCTCGCGGGCGTTTCGGGCAACGGGCAGAAGGAACTCGTGGAAGCGCTCGTGGGACAGCGGAGCATCAGGACCGGCGAGATGCGTGTTGCCGGTTCTGCCTACCACGCGACCCGCGAGGAAATGACGAGCCGCCGGGTCTTCGCGATTCCCGAGGAGCCGCTGAAGAACGCATGCGTCGCGAGCATGAGCGTCGCGCAGAATCTCGCGTTGCGCGATTTCGACCGCGCGCCGCTGCGGCGCGGCGGCTGGCGGCTCGGCCGCCGCGCGATGCGCGAACGCGCCGGACATCTGATTCAGGAGTTCAACGTGCGGCCGCCCGTGCCGGAGCGCGCGATCGGCACGCTCTCCGGCGGCAACGTGCAGCGCGCGGTGCTTGCCCGCGAACTCGGGCAGCCGGTGAACGTGCTGATCGTCGCGAACCCGGTGTTCGGGCTCGATTTCGCGTCGGTCGCGGATATCCATGCGCGCCTCATGGCCGCGCGCGAAGCGGGCGCGGCGGTGCTGCTGGTGAGCGAGGATCTCGACGAGCTGCTCGAACTCGCCGACCGCATCGCGGTGATCGCGCAGGGCGAGCTTGTCTACGAAACAGATGCGGCGAACGCGGAGCGCACGGTGCTCGGCCGGCACATGGCCGGACACGGCGATACGCCCGCGCACGCCATTCCCCAATCCAATCCCATGAAGGAGGTTGTCCAATGAGCTCGAGCGGGCTTGGCGGCTTGAACAAGTCACCGAACGGTATCGTGATCGGACTCGTGCAGTTGCAGAACCCCGATGTATCGACGCCTGCGGAACTGGCGGCGCAAACCGGGAAGATCGTCGACATGGTCGCCAAGGCGCGGCGCGGCAACCCGGCGATGGACCTCGTCGTGTTCCCGGAATACGCGCTGCACGGCCTGTCGATGAGGACCGACGACGCGATCATGTGCACCCTCGACGGCCCCGAGGTCGCCGCATTCAAGGCAGCATGCATCGAGCATGCGATCTGGGGCTGCTTCTCCATCATGGAGCTCAATCCGCAGGGCAATCCGTACAACACGGGCCTCATCATCGACGATACCGGCGAGATTCGCCTCTACTATCGCAAGCTGCATCCGTGGGTGCCCGTCGAGCCGTGGGAGCCCGGCAATCTCGGCGTGCCGGTGTGCGTCGGGCCGAAGGGCGCGATGCTCTCGCTCATCATCTGTCATGACGGCATGTTTCCGGAGATGGCACGCGAGGCCGCCTACAAGGGCGCCGAAGTGATCCTGCGCACCGCCGGTTACACGGCGCCGATTCGTCATGCGTGGAAGATCACGAACCAGTCCAATGCGTTCCAGAATCTCGCGCAGACGGCGAGCGTCTGCCTGTGCGGCAGCGACGGCACGTTCGATTCGATGGGCGAAGGCATGTTCTGCGATTTCGACGGCACCGTGATGGTGGAAGGCAGCCACCGGCCGGACGAGATCATCGCCTGCGAGATGCGTCCGGATCTGGTGCGCGAAGCGCGCGTCCACTGGGGCGTGGAGAACAACATCTACCAGTTCGGGCATCGCGGCTATGTGGCGGTGAAGGGCGGCGCGCAGGATTGCCCGTACACGTTCATGCAGGACATGGTGCGTGGCGAGTATCGCCTGCCGTGGGAGCGCGAGGTGCGCGTAACCGACGGCACGTCCTGCGGCTTTCCCGCGCCCGAGCGCCGCTACAAGGGCTGACCGGCGATGCTCACTATCGACGCGCAACCCGGACCCTTCACCTTCGAGCCCTCGAAGACGGCGCTCGTCGTGATCGACATGCAGCGCGATTTCATCGAGCCGGGCGGCTTCGGCGAATCGCTCGGCAACGACGTGTCGCTGCTTGCGGCGATCGTGCCGACCGTCGCGTCCCTGCTCGCGCTCGCGCGGCGCGAGGGGTGGCTCGTCGTGCACACGCGCGAGTCGCATGCGGCGGATCTGTCCGACTGCCCGCCCGCGAAACGCGCACGGGGCGCACCGAACGCGCGGATCGGCGACCCCGGCAGGATGGGGCGCATCCTGATTCGCGGCGAGCCGGGCAATGCGATCGTCGACGAACTTGCGCCGCTCGGCTCGGAACTCGTCATCGACAAGCCCGGCAAGGGCGCGTTCTATGCCACGCCGCTTGGCGGCGAACTCGCCGCGCGCGGCATCACGCATCTGGTGTTTGCCGGCGTGACGACGGAAGTGTGCGTGCAGACGTCGATGCGCGAAGCGAACGATCGCGGCTACGAGTGCCTTCTCGTCGAGGATGCGACGGCCAGCTATATCCCCGCCTTCAGGCAGGCGACACTCGAGATGGTGCGTTCGCAGGGCGGCATCGTCGGATGGACGGCGCCGTTCGCTTCGCTCGCTCAATCACACGGGGAGAAACGAGGATGGAACTGAACCGGCCCGAAGTCGTGGCGGAAGTATCGGCCGCATTTGACGCCTACGAGCGCGCGCTGGTCGATCACGATGTCGCGGCAATGAACGCGTTCTTCTGGCATGCGCCGCAGACGGTGCGCTACGGCATCGCGGAGATCCAGCACGGGGGCGAGGCGATCAGCGCATGGCGCGAGACGTGCGTGCCCGTGCCGGCATCGCGGAAGCTGCATCGCACGGTCGTGACGACCTTCGGCACGGATTTCGCCACGGTGAGCACGGAGTTCACCAGCGACGAGACCCCGTTGCGCGGACGCCAGATGCAGACGTGGGCGAGACTCGGGCCCACGCAGGGGTGGAAGGTGGTCGCCGCACACGTCAGCCTGATCGCGATGCCCTGATACGCCGACAACGAGAATACAGGGGCTGGCAACATGAATGACACGCTGACCGATCCCGTTGTTGCACCGGCGTCACCGGGCGTCGCCAATCCGCTCGCCGAGCAGGTCTACCAGAAGCTCAAGAGCGACATTTTCAGCTTTCGCCTCTTTCCGGGCGACCGCTTTTCGGAGAGCGGCATCGCGCATCACTATGGCGTGTCGCGCACCCCGATGCGCGACGGGCTCTTTCGCCTGCAACGCGAGGGCTATCTCGAAGTCGGCTTTCGCCGCGGCTGGAAAGTCGCGCAGATCAACTTCGACCAGCTCGACCAGCTGTACGACCTGCGCATCGTGCTCGAAGCAGCGGCGGTCGAACGGCTCGCGACGGGCGGCGACAGGTCGCATGCCGTGCTCGAGGCGCTCAAGGCGACATGGTGTGTGCCGCCGGCATTGCGCGAGTGCGATCCGGTGGCGATGTTCGGCATGGACGAGGACTTTCATCGCCAGCTCGTCGCGGCGACGAGCAACGCAGAGATGCTGCGCGTGCATAACGAAGTGACGGAGCGCATCCGCATCGTGCGTCGGCTGGATTTTCTCAAGCCGCATCGCACGGACGCGACCTACGACGAACACGCAACGATGCTTCACCTGATCGAGCGCGGCCGGCTCACCGAAGCGAACATCCTGTTGCGCGCGCACGTGACGCAAAGCAAGCTCGAGGTGCGCAAGATCACGCTTTCGATGCTTGCGGAAGCGCGCGACAGCAAGCTGCCGTTTGTTTCGTGAGGAAGAGGGGGATTACAGCTACGCGGCGCGGCGATGAAACGCCGCGCCGCGTAGCTCATTCACGCATGGCTTACTTGCCCACCTGATTGCCGATGATGCCTCCGACGGCCGCGCCGCCCAGTGTGGACAGCGCATTGCCGCCGATCGCCGCGCCCGCGACGCCGCCGACTCCGGCGCCGATCGCGGTATCGCGCTGACGGCGCGTCATGCCGTCGCATGCGGTGAGACCGGCCAATATGCCCGCAATGATGGCGATTACGCCCGCTCGTTTGAATGTATTCATATCACGCTCCTGTATGCGAAGGGTCTTTCCGGGTACAAGAATCCTACGCGAAGACCCGGTATCAAAACCTTGCACATTTGGCGTGAGATCGTCACTTATGTAATCAGATGTTTCGGTTGTTGCCAATGCTGTCGCACGGGCTATGCGCGGCTTTGCGACTTGACGATTTCGCCACGCTGAAGCACGTATTGGATCCGCTCGCCCTGGCCCGACACCACACCGATATCGGCAAGGGGATTGCCGTCTACCACGATCAGGTCTGCGATGGCCCCTGCGGCGACGGTGCCAAGCTTGCCACGCATGTCGAGGATGTCGGCGGCGACCGTCGTCGCGCTGCGCAGCGCTTCGAGGTTGCCGAGCACTTCCGCGCGAATGCGGAACTCGCCGCTCTGGAATGCGTGCATCTCGCCGAGCAGGTCCGAGCCGAAGCCCATCGGCACGCCGGCGCGCGCGTAGATTTCGAGCGACTCGCGGCCCGCCTGCTGCACGGATGCGACCTTTGCGATCGAGTCCGCGGGCATGCCGTATTGCGCACCGTGCTTCGCGAGCGCGTCGTAGGTGACGAGCGTCGGCACCACGAACGCGCCGTACTCGCGCATGACTTGCGCCGCCGCCTCGTCGACGAGATTGCCGTGCTCGATCGTGCGCACGCCGCAGCGCACCGCGCGCGCGATCGAGCGTCCCGTGTACGCATGCGCCATCACGTAGGTATTGGCCGCTTCGGCTTCGGCGACGATCGCGCGAATCTCGTCCTCCGAGTA
Source organism: Caballeronia glathei (assembly GCF_000698595.1). GTDB lineage: Bacteria > Pseudomonadota > Gammaproteobacteria > Burkholderiales > Burkholderiaceae > Caballeronia > Caballeronia glathei. The sequence goes on from NZ_JFHC01000003.1 coordinate 260,787, forward strand.
TTGCGTGTTGGAGATCGGGTCGGTGGGCGAGGCGACGCCGCCCGAGGCCATGATCTTGATCTGCGTCGCGCCCTTCTGGATTTCCTCGCGCACGGCGAGCCGCACGGCATCCACGCCATCGACCACGCGCGCGATCGCACCCGCCCGGAAGCAGCACGAGCACGGCTCAAGCACGTCGCCGCGCGGACGAAAGTCGCCGTGGCCGCCCGTCTGCGACAGTGCCTTGCCCGAAGGGAAGATACGCGGCCCCGGCACGAGGCCGGTTTCGACGGCCTGCATCAGGCCCCAGTCGGCGCCGCCCGCGTCGCGCACGCTCGTGAAGCCGCGCGAAAGCATGGCGTCGAGAATCGGCAGCGCGCGGATCGCCGCGAGGATATTCGGCTGCGTCGCGTTCGTGCCCAGGTTCGCGTTCGACGCGAGCACGTGCACGTGGCAGTCGATGAAGCCCGGCATCACGGTCTTGCCGCGCGCGTCGATCACGCGCGCGCCGGGAAAGTCCACGCCGCGCTCCGTCACTTCCACGATACTGCCGTCTTCGATGACGACATGATGATGATCGAGCAGGACGCCTTGCCCGAGGTCGAGTACGTTGCCGCCCTGAATCACGGTAATGGTCATTGCATGTTTCCTTGTCGAAGCGAAGTAGCCGTGCGTCGCGCGTCCCGTATGTAGAACGTGCCGGTCAGACTGATGGCGGCGGCGATCATCACGTAGATGGCGGGCGCCATGTTGCTGCCTGTTTTCGCGATGAGCCAGGTGATGAAGAAGGGCGCGAAGCCGCCGAAGATCGTCACCGCGAAGTTGTATGCGACGGACAGGCCGGTGGAGAGCACCCGGGTCGGGAAGAGTTCGGCGAACGCGGCGAGAATGGGGCCGGTGTAGGCTGCGATCAGCACGCCGAACACGGCCTGGAACACGAGCAGCGAGACGAGTCCCGGCGCATGGTTGATCCACGCGAACATCGGGTAGGCGAGGAGCAGGATGGCGAGCGCCGCGCCAGAGAGGAAGATGCGGCGGCCGTACGCGTCCGCGAGCTTGCCGACGCAGGGCGAGACGCACATGATCATGAGCCCGCCCATCATGCCGGCGATGAAGCCCGTCGACTGCGGCAGGTGCAGCGTGCGCACGGAATACGTCGGCATGTAGAAGAGCAGCACGTAGGTGCAGACCGTCCAGAGAATGACCATCGAGAAGCTCGCGAACGTTTCGCGCGGAAACGTGGAGAGCACTTCCTTCAGGGGCGACCTGGCCTTCGCTTCTTCGGCGACGGCGCTGAACGCCGGGGTTTCGTCCATGCGGCTGCGGATGTAGTAGCCGACCGGTCCGATCAGGATGCCGAGCAGGAACGGCAGTCTCCAGCCCCAGCTGTTGAGCGATTGCGTATCGAGCGACGAGGTCACGAACGTGCCGACGGCCGCGCCGAGCAGCACCGCGAAGCCGATGCTCGCCTGAATCCAGCTGGAGTAATACGCGCGCCTTTCGGGCGGCGCGTACTCAGTGAGGAACGCCGTGGCCCCGCCCATTTCACCGCCAGCGGAAAAGCCCTGCAAGAGCCGCGCGACGACGATCAGCAAGGGTGCCGCGATGCCGATCTGGTCGTAGGTGGGTGCCAGGCCGATCATCGCGGTGCCCAGCGCCATCAGCAGGATGGTGAGCGAGAGCGCCGCCTTGCGGCCGACCCGGTCAGAGTAGATGCCGAGCACGATGCCGCCCACCGGCCGCATGAAAAAGCCCACGCCGAAGGTGGCGACCGCGAGCAGAAGCGAGCTCAAGTCGTTGCCCGTCGGGAAGAACAGCTTCGCGATGATCACCGCGAAAAAGCTGTAGACGGTGAAGTCGAACCATTCGAGCCCGTTGCCGAGCACCGTGGCAATGATGGCGCGCCGGCGTTGCTGCGCGAGCGCGTCGACGGACAGGGCGACGTGCGGCGATAGCGTTCCTTGCATGGTCTCTTTCCTTGTCAGAAGATGGCTTGTGCGTGTGACTCCCATACTAGAGGGGTAGCGGCTTTTTTCTGAAACGAAAGATTCGCATGCCTGCATGCGCTACGCGCATGCGAAATGCTTCAGGCTGCCTGTTGTCCCGCCTGTTCCGCATGCCCGGCCTGGTCGGCCTGCTCGAACGCCCAGCGCGTGAAGAGGCGCGCAGCCTGATTTTGCGCGCGGTCGTTCGGCGACACGATGTAGTAGCCGCCGCCGTGGCTCGCCGATTCGTGTGTCGCACGCACGAGGAGGCCTTCGTCCAGGCATGCATCGATCATGTGCCGCCAGCCGAGCACGACCCCCTGCCCGAGGATCGCCATCTGCACGAGCTGAGGATAGTGGTTGATCGTCACGGCCTGCGGCGTCTTGAGCATCTGCACGTGATTGAGCGCGAGCCATTCGGGCCACGACATCCACTGACGCTGGCCGTCCTCCTGCATCAGCAGCGTTTCGTTCGCGAGATCGGCGGGGCTCAGCACGCGGCCGCGCAGATACGCCGGCGAGCAGACCGGAAAGACTTCCTCGTCGAAGATGCGGCGCGCGGTGAAGTGCGCCGCGACGCGCTGCCGCGCATAGTAGAAGCCGACATCGAACTCGGCCGGCGAAAGCGACGCGAGCCCGTCGCGCACGATCATGCGCAGCTTGATGTTCGGGTACGCCGCACGAAAGTGCGGCAGGCGCGGCGTGAGCCACAACACGGCGACGCCCGAGGAACACGCGACCGTCAGTTCGAGATCGCCGTAGCGTTTCATGACTTCGAGCGTCGATTCGGCGCAGTTCGCAAGCAGGCGCTGCACGTCGACCGCATAGCGCTCTCCCGCGATCGTGAGGCGCAGCGACCGGTGCTCGCGAACGAACAGCGAACGGCCGAGAAATTCTTCCAGCTGCTGGATCTGCCGGCTGATCGCGCTTTGCGTCAGATGAAGTTCGTTCGCGGCTTTCGTGAAGCTCGCGTGCCTCACGGCCGCCTCGAAGGCGACGAGGCACTGCAGGGGCGGAAGGGGCGTGATGCGCATGACGGGTGCTCGCATTCGATCGGATCGCAACTATCATAAACGCTGCCTCGCGGCGCGTTGCAGCGTTCCCGTCGACAGGGCATTTTCCGGTATCTTCTGTTTTCAGCGGGCAATCGCAAGAGCAATCGACGCGCAAACCAACGGGTCGTCGGCGCGTTGCCGCACCGCACACAAAGGCTGCGGGCGGTTTGCGTTCGCGGCGGGGGCATCACTGCGGGTACACGAACATGAATCTGAAGGATGGAAACGGCTTCGCCCCATCCGCGCGGCGGATCGTGCTCCTGCTGCTGCTGGCGGGCCTCGCCGCGCTCGGGTATGCGGTACTGCATCTCTTTCTGGTTCCCGTCGCGTGGGCGGTCATCGTCGCCTATGTGACGTGGCCGACCTACCGGCGGCTGCGCGCGATGCTGCGCGGCAGCGCGGTCGCGAGCGCGCTCCTGATGACGGTGCTCCTGACGGGCGCCTTCGTGGTCCCGATGCTTTCACTCATCGTGCCGATGACGCGCGAACTGACGGGCCTCTATCAGGGCGTCGCCAATTACCTCGCGAACAGCCATCATCAATTGCCTGAGTTCGTCGCGAAGATTCCCTGGGTTGGGACATGGCTGCAGGACCTCCTGAACCAGATGGCGAGCGATCCCGCGTCCGTGCGCGTGCAGGTGGCGGATTGGGCGGAACAGTGGAAGAGCGAGGTCGGCCAGTTTGTGGGCGGGGTGGGGCGAAACGCGACGAAGCTCGGCTTCGCCCTCGTCACGCTGTTCTTCATATACCGCGACGGCGAAATGATGCTGAACCAGTTGCGTGCGGCGCTATGGCCTTTTCTGGGCGACCGGCTGGACATCTATCTGCTGGCGATCGGCGGCATGACCCGCTCGGTCGTGTACGGGCTCGTGCTGACCGCCCTCGCGCAGGGCGCGCTCGCCGGGCTCGGCTACTGGGCCGCGGGCGTCGATGCGCCACTCCTCCTGGCGGCCGTTACTGCGCTGGTCGCGCTGATTCCGTTCGGCACACCATTCGTCTGGGGATCAGTCGGTGCGTGGCTGCTCGTCATGGGCAATACCGTCGCCGGGGTCGGCCTGCTGCTCTGGGGGACGCTCGTCGTGAGCTGGGTGGACAACCTGATTCGCCCGCTCGTCATCAGCAGCGCGGCCCGCATCCCGTTTCTGCTCGTGATGTTCGGCGTGCTGGGCGGCCTCGCGGCGTTCGGCCTCATCGGGCTTTTTCTCGGGCCCGTCATCGTGGCCGTGCTGATGGCGCTCTGGCGCGAATGGCAGGCGGAACAGGTAGCGGTTCCGGCCGCCACACGGGACCCCACGCGGCTCTAAGGTCGCATCGAGATCGCACACGCACGCAATGCAGGCCGCTCCACAGGACGCATGATTGCCGATTGGCAATTGGTCGACGAGTCAAACAAGATTTGACACTATTTTTCATCGTGCTGCCGCGCGGCGTGTTAGAACTCTTACGCCGCTCCATGCTGCTCCACCTCATGTGCTCGATCCTGTAGCGGTGCCACGAATCGAGTTCGTGTCACGGTCTTAATCCATCAGGCGAATCATTCGCGTCACTGAACGAGCGCGGAAGCTGCGAGCGTCTGTCGTGCATTGCTCACCTCGCTGGCGATTCGAGCGAGCGCGGAATCATCGATTGGTATAACCACGTTCGCTTTCCAGGGATCAACGTTAGTGTCGGTTCGTGGCTCGAATTCGTATCGAACGATATTGCCGGAGATGGCGCGTCCGTTTCTCAAGTACTCTTAGCGGTCACTCACAGTAATGCCGCCTACCGAAGCACCAGTTAAGAACTCTGTTCGCGGACCATTTGAAGCGGACGCGGAACATCAGATCGACACGCGGATTCTGGCGGAAGCACGAGCCGCTCTGGAAGGGGCCGCAGCCTATTTCTCTCGAAACGCGATCAGTGATGCAAATGTCAGAACGCGCTACGCTTTCGGAATCAAGCGAATGAGCGAAAGCGTGCCGACCGAAGTCGACGCTGGCCGCATGTCGGCTGTCGAGGGTGCAGCCTTTTGTCATGACATGCGCAATCGGATCATGGAAGAAGCCAGAAAGATTACTTCGCCGGTAAGCTTGGCGAGGGCGCAAGCGCAAAAAGCTGAACCGCCCTCCCTGGGATATCTTCTCGATAGATATTCGACCAAGAACTTCTCTAAGCCCTTTCGAGCCTTGACCGAAGCCGAAAGGGACCGTGCTTGCTACGCCATTATCGAGTCCTCGGGGAGAAGCAACGCGGAAGTTAGCGCCAAAACCGCCCGACTGAGAGTGCAGGGGAAGGTCGGCCTGTTGATAACCGGAGCGATCGCGGGATACGAAATCGTGGAGGCAAATGACAAGATGCGCGAAGCGGAACGACAAGTCGCCGGAATCGAAGGCGGCATGTTGGGCGGTACCCTTGCTGGCATGGTTGCCTCGTCTATCTGCGGACCAGGTGCACCGATCTGCGCAATCGGAGTGCTATTGATAGGCTCGTCGGTTGGCGCGACCGTGACACAGATGGCCTACGATGCCTATCTCGATGAACTGGAGGAATTTCGCACATGGGGAATCAGATAGCCGAGAAAGAAAAGGACTATGTATGGCTAGCGCTAGCAGAATTTTTTTGTCGACAACGAGATCGACTATGACCGTCACGCCGCAAAGGTATCCGCATATCCGATACAAGCACTGAAGGAAATATTCTTTCGTGAGGTCGCCCCGGTATGCGGTCCCAATATGCTGACGCCGATGCCTCCTGTATGGCTCTCCTTCGATGCTGAATGGGTTGTCAGCGAGATCGGAAACCTTCAGATGCACAGAGAATCCGCTTTATACAAGGTCGGTCACGAACTCAAGGTTCTGTACTATCGCGCCACTCTGAGGCACGTGTGGTCGAACGTTGAGCAAGCAATCAAGCGTCAGAGGCATCCAGGAAAGGAAGATTGAGCAATGCGTAAGGTGGCAGTACGGCACGGAGATCCCACCACGACCCGCGGCTTCGTGTTGGCCTGTTCATCGACGATTTTCGATAACGGCCAACAGGTCGCCCTTAGCGGCGACGAAGCGACATGCGGCGAATGCAAAGGCACATACAAGATTCTCGGAACGGGCGAGGGAATGACAGAGAAGAACAGGTCGGTCGTCGTAGACGGCGATCGCGTACTTTGTCCTTGCGGAAAGAATCACGTAATCGTGGGCGTGAACTCCGGAATCTTCCTCGAAGTCAATGTGGGCGCGAGACCTCCTTCAACGCTCGTGAGCGGACAAGCGGCCTCCTCGAGTGAGAAGGCGCACTGGATCAGCTTCACCTTGAGCGAACGCGGAAGCTGTGAAGGACTGTCGTGCGTCGCTCATTTCGCGGACGGTTCGAGCGAGCGCGGCGTTGTCGACAGCAGGAACCGCGTCCGCTTTGCAAGATCGAGAAACAGCGTATGTCGGCACGTCGAGTTCGTGTTGAACAAAGAAGTGACGTCCCGCGCCGCGGTATCTGATGCGCTTCTGGCCGCACTGCGTTATTAGCACCGAGTTTCACGCGACCGCCGTGCGCGCCCTGCGTCACGAACGTATGCCCAAATCGTCTTGGCGTCGCCCGCCGGCGGATGGTGCCGCGAGCCCCGGCAACACACCGGACTCCGCCGCGCCTTCACGAATCGTCCGCCGAGGGTTCGCCGCGCTGCCCCGGGCTCAGCGCACGAGACAGGGCCGCTTGTTGTCGAACTTCCAGTTGGGGATCAGATACTGCATGGCGATGCCGTCGTCGCGTGCGCCGAGGCCGTGCTGTTGATAGAGCGCGTGCGCCTTCTCCAGTTCATCCATGTCGAGCTCGACACCGAGCCCCGCCTTTTGCGGCACCTTCACCTTGCCGCCCACGATCTGCAGCGGCTCGCGCGTGAGGCGCTGGCCGTCTTGCCAGATCCAGTGCGTATCGATGGCGGTGATCTTCCCGGGCGCAGCCGCGGCAACCTGCGTGAACATTGCAAGCGAGATGTCGAAGTGGTTGTTCGAGTGCGAACCCCACGTGAGGCCCCAGTCGTTGCACATCTGCGCGACGCGCACCGAACCCTGCATCGTCCAGAAGTGCGGGTCCGCGAGCGGGATATCGACCGATTGCAGCTGTATGGCGTGACCCATCTGACGCCAGTCCGTGGCGATCATGTTGGTCGCGGTGGGCAGGCCCGTCGCTCGGCGGAATTCGGCCATGACCTCGCGGCCGGAGTAGCCGTTCTCCGCGCCGCACGGGTCTTCTGCGTAGGCGAGCACGTCGTGCTGGTCGCGGCAGAGACGAATGGCCTCCGCAAGCGACCACGCGCCGTTCGGATCGAGCGTGATGCGTGCGTCGGGAAAGCGCTCGGCGAGCGCGGTAACCGCCTCGATTTCCGCATCGCCGGGCAGCACGCCGCCCTTCAGCTTGAAGTCGTTGAAGCCGTAGCGCGCCTGCGCGGCTTCCGCCAGGCGCACGACTGCCTCCGGGGTCAGCGCCTGTTCGGTGCGCAGGCGCGACCAGTCGTCGGTGCCGTCCGCGCCGCTCGCATACGGCAGGTCGGTCTTGTTGCGGTCGCCGATGTAGAACAGATACCCGAGCATCTCGACTTCGTCGCGCTGCTGGCCTTCACCGAGCAGCGCCGCGACGGGCACGCCGAGGTGCTGGCCGAGCAGATCGAGCAGGGCGGCTTCGAGCGCGGTGACGGCGTGGATCGCCGTGCGCAGGTCGAAGGTCTGCAGGCCGCGCCCGCCTGCGTCGCGGTCGGCGAACTGCGTGCGCGCCTTGTTGAGAATCGCCTGCAGGTTGCCGATCGACTGGCCGACGACGAACGGGCGCGCGTCATCGATGGTCTTGCGGATGCTCTCGCCGCCCGGCACTTCGCCCACGCCCGTGTTGCCCGCGCTGTCGCGCAGCAGCACGATGTTGCGCGTGAAGAAGGGGCCGTGCGCGCCGCTCAGGTTGAGCAGCATGCTGTCGCGGCCGGCGACCGGGATCACCCGCAGTTCGGTGACGGTGGGAGTGGCGTGAGACTGGCTCGTGTTGGTGGACATGGCGGTCGTTTCGATGTGTGGATGGGTCGAGGGCGGGCGGTGTCGTGATCTTAAGTGTCGAGGTGATTCAGAGGGAAGGGCCGAAGAGGTCGAATGCGCGAACTGACGGAGCCGGTGTTCACGCTGTCGAGTCGTTCGAGGTGAACGCGATCAAAATGCGCGCGTCGCCTGGCGATACCGGCTCTCAAGGATGTCTCCTGTTGGTTCGGGCAGGACCGCGCAGGGCCAGTTGCCATTTCTCCAATGCGACGGATATGTTGTACGATGACAGTCTACATAGGTGTTCGGCGCAGGCCAATGGAGTTTACCCCTAAATACGGCCGAGAGGCCCATCGCTTCAGCTCCTTATCGCACCATTGCCTATGTGGCTTGTGGAGGTGTCAATTATAAGACATCGTATAACACGTCGGGCTCGCCGGCGTTGCGGTCTCCTGCTGCAACGCGCCGATCATGTGCGCCTGTCCGGCCGGAGCATTGGCGATCTTCCCGAGCACGGATCGCCCACGGCTTCCATTAACAGCCACGCGCAGCGGCCACCAGCACCGGACCCTTTCAGTCGCGCCGCCGGAAAAATACATAAAAAAAATGGTGCGGCCGGTCGCGCCTATCCCGCAGTAACGAAGGCTTTTCGAATCCCATCCGCGTCCGAAGTCCCCCGAGGCATTGATTATTTATTGTCTGACGATTGGTTATTTTTCTTCGATACTCGTTGCTCCGCCCTGCGATTCAGGTTATCGAGGCGCCACCGTCAGGACCGCATCACCCATGGTGAAGAAACGAATTCGTGCCGTATTGTTCTGTGTATTGATCGCGATGATTGCGCCGGGCTGTCAGGCGCAATACACCACCGACTGGCTGGCGAACACATACGGAACGCTTGCCGCTCACGTGGGCAACACCGCGCGCTCGATGTGGGTCGCGCCGGAAGGGGTCATCTACACGGCGTCCCTGTGGGACGAAAACGAGGGCGGAGTCGCGATATACCAGGACGGCAAGAGCATCGGCTCCATCGGAATCAACAGCGAGTTCCAGGGTGGTGCCATCACGGGCAATGCCACTTCGATCTTCGCGGCGCTGCAGTTCGGCACACCGGCCGGCACTGGGGCGGTGGGGCGATACGACCGCGTCACCGGCAAGCGCGATCTCGTCATCAACGTCAGCGTGTGGAATGCCGTCAGCCGCGGCGATGTCATCACCGGTCTCGCAACCTCGGGCTCGCTCCTCTATGCAAGCGATACTTTCAGCAACCGCGTCCGGGTCTTCACCACCGACGGCGCCTGGCAGCGGGACATCAGCGTCGCGAGTCCCGGCGCGCTCGCCGTGGATGGTACAGGCAATCTCTGGGTGGCCCGCAAGAGCGCGGGCGCAATCCTCGAATTCAGCCCGGCCGGCGCCCTGCTGAATACCATTCAGATGCCCGCGGCTTCGCGGCCGTCCGCGCTCTATTTCGACGCGTGGTCCGGGCAGCTCATGGTCGGCGACGAAGGCCCCGACATGAACATCAAGCTGTACAACATCTCGGGTACGCCGGCGCAGACCGGCACGTTCGGCGTTCAGGGCGGCTATCTCGACACGACTACCGGTATCAAAGGCCAGGTCGGCGACAAGCGCTTCACGCGCGTTGCCGGCATCGGCAGGGATGCCGCCGGCAACCTGTATGTGCTCAACAATCCGTGGGGCGGCGGCTGGGACCTGGGCCGCAACGGCGCCACCGACCTTCACGCGTACGACAGTGCCGGCAACCTGCGATGGAAACTCCAGTCCCTGAACTTCGAGGGCGTCGCCGCCCCGGACCCGGCCACGGACGGCGCGTACTTCTATGGCGGCACCAACATCTACACCGGCACCGCGGGAGGGACTTTCGTCGCGAACACCGTCGATCCGTTTACCTACCCGTCCGACCCGCGCCTCAACATGAACGACACCCAGCGCGACGAGCACTTCGGTCAGCTCGTCACGGTCGGCGGCAACCGGATTCTCGTGGCGTCGGGCCAGAACCCCGGCATCTTCTACTTCTACCACTTCAACGCAGCGAATGGCTACATCGCCATACCGGACGCATCGATTCCGGGCCCCGTGTTCAATACGAACCTGCAGGTCACGGGCGGATTCTGCATCGACAGCAGGGGAGACGTGTGGGCCGGCCTGGACCGGACGAACCACATCTACCATTACCCGCTGACCGGGTTCGACGGCAACGGCAAACCGACATGGGGACCCGCGGTCACGATCTCCACGCCGGAGAGCATCCGGCCATTGACGCGCATCATCTACCTTCCGGAAAGCGACACCATGATCCTCGCGCAGGGCATCGCGGGAAGCTGGGACTGGACGGCGATACAAACGAGGATCGAGGTGTATCACGGCTGGAGCGCGGGCAACATCAGCAGGCCCGACCCGGTGATCAACATCACGAGCGCCAACCCCAAGTCGATGACGGCGGCCGGCAACTATCTCTTCCTCGGCTACGTGCACACCGTGCCCAACATCGACGTCTTCAATCTCACCACGGGCAACCTCGACACCACGCTGATCAACTCGAGTCCCGGTACCGTGGACGTCGGCAACGACGTAGATTCGATGTACGGCCTGAGAGCGTTCCTCAGATCGACCGGCGAGTACGTGATCACCAAAGACAACTACAACGGCTCCAGCATCGTGGTTTACCGATGGACGCCGTGATCGGGCATTGCAGCGTGTCAGGCAGCCGATATCAACTTGCAAGCAAGCGCTCGTGCGCACATGCGAGCTTGACCCTTGGGAAAGCCTTTCGAACAGAACCGAACGACAAGGGACGCTGTCCTTTCGGAATGCTTCCAGCATGGCTCGCACGTCTGCGAGAGGCCTCTCCGCATCGACTTGACGGACGCTGCAACGGCACTTGGCGATGTGCGGATGCCTTGTCTCTGCAGCCATTCTGAAATTTGCCGATAATCCCGAACGCCGCCGAATTGGAAGACGTTCGACGGCTCGCGGACTTTCCGTTTACGTTTCCTGGCAGCGTGCGCAACACCGCGCCACGGCGCAGTCGTTATGCCTTGAAGCCGGGAGTTTTTCAAATAGATTACAAACGACATGACAACCAACCACGCGCGGCGTCCCTGGTTCCGGGTCCTGCTGCTTCTTCCCTACATCGGGCTGCTCTGGCTGCCGTTCTACAACGACCTCAAGCCTGCACTTCTCGGGTTTCCGTTCTTCTACTGGTATCAACTGCTGTGGGTGCCGCTCACTTCGCTCCTGCTCTGCATTGCTTACAGGAGTTTCAAATGAACGGCGCGCATTCGATCGACAGCACGGCGATGGCAGTCTTCATCGGATTCTTCGCGCTGGTCACGGTCCTCGGATTCGTCGCCGCACGATGGAAGCGTGGCGACCTGACGCAACTGCATGAATGGGGTCTCGGCGGACGGCAGTTCGGCACGGTGATCTCGTGGTTCCTCGTTGGCGGCGATTTCTATACGGCCTATACGGTGATCGCGGTACCGGCGCTCGTCTATTCGGTCGGCGCGTACGGCTTCTTCGCGCTGCCTTATACGATCATCGTCTACCCGTTCGTATTCGCGGTGATGCCCAAGCTCTGGCAAATCGCGCATGCGAAGAATCACATCACCGCCGCGGACTACGTGCACGGCGAATATGGCGGCAAGCTCCTGCCCGCTGCCATCGCGCTGACGGGTATCGTCGCGACGATGCCGTATATCGCCTTGCAGCTCGTCGGGATGCAGGTCGTCATCAAGGGGCTCGGCGTGACGGGCGAGCTGCCGCTCGTCGCCGCATTCGTGATCCTCGCGCTGTACACCTATGCAAGCGGCCTGCGCGCGCCGGCCATGATCGCGTTCGTCAAGGACATCATGATCTACATCGTGGTGATCGCCGCGGTCTGGCTGATTCCCACGAAGCTCGGCGGCTATGCAACGGTATTCGACGCGGCAGACAAGTTCTTCACTGCGAAGGGCGGGGCGACCGGCATCATCCTGAAGCCGTCGCAATTCACGGCCTACGCATCGCTCGCGCTCGGCTCCGCGCTGGCCGCGTTCATGTATCCGCACACGATGACGGCCGTGCTGTCCTCGTCGTCGGCCAAGACGGTCAGGAAGAACGCGATCTTCCTGCCCGCCTATACGCTGCTCCTCGGCCTGATCGCGTTGCTGGGCTACATGGCGATCGCGGCGGGCATCAGGGTTCAGTCCGCGTCCGATGTGGTGCCTGCGCTCTTCGGCAGGTTGTTCCCGTCGTGGTTCGTCGGGTTCGCGGCGGCTGCGATTGCGATCAGCGCGCTGGTGCCTGCGGCGATCATGTCGATTGGCGCGGCGAACCTGTTCACGCGCAATCTGTGGCGTCCTCTGGTCAATCCGAACATCACGCCGGCGGGCGAAGCGTCGACCGCGAAGTTCATTTCGCTGATCGTCAAGTTCGGCGCGCTGCTGTTCATCGTGTTCCTGCCGACCCAATACGCGATCGATCTGCAACTGCTCGGCGGCGTGTGGATACTGCAGGTCTTTCCGTCGATCGTCTTCACGCTCTATACCCGGCGGCTTTCGCGGCAGGGTCTCTTCTGCGGCTGGCTGGTCGGCATCGTGACCGGTACGGCACTTGCCGCCGCGGAGGGTCTGAAGCCCGTGGTCGCACTGCATCTGGGCGACGCGACGTATCCCGTCTATATCGGGCTGATCGCGCTTGCGGCGAATATCGTCGTTACCTTTGTGCTGTCGGCGTTCATGCCGGTGGGCAACAGGGCGATCGAGCCGACGCGCGGCTGATCCTTGCGGTAATACGAGCCGCGACTCGCTCGCGAGTCGCGGCATGCCTTTGCTTACCGCATGTCGCGGCGCTGACCGGTCACTCGATGTGCTTTTCGGCCGCGATCTTCGTCAGGAACGTACCGATCTCGCGGTTCTGGAAGTCGACTTCCGGCTGCGTCGTGCCCGCGGCCGAAAAGTGTCCCGACGGCCAGCGCGGTTCGATCGATTCGAACTGCGCGCCGTGCACGTAGCTCGCCACCTCGAGCGCTTCCGGCTCCGGATTGAGCAGGTCACCCACACCCGCGAGCACCAGCATGCGCGCGCGGATCGAGCGCAGCGCCTTGTAGTAGTCGCCGCCGAAGCCCGGGGTCGTGCCGAGATCGTGCGCGTCGTAGGCCCAGGTCTGATAGATCCAGTTGCGCGCGTCGAAATTCTTCCATGCGCTGTCCTCGGTCTTGCGCAGCCACGGCGCCGCGTCGTCGCTGTTCGTCACCGTGTTCTTCATGAGCTCGGGCGTGCGCGTGATCAGCGCCATCGTCCCGGCCCACATGCGCATTCCCTTCTCCGGTGGCTGCCGGTAGTTCCCGCCGTCCCACGCCGGGTCGCCCATGATTTCCTGGCGCGTGAGTTCGAGCACCGTCTTCGTCCACGGGGGCGTGCGGCCAAGCGGCACGATGGGAACGAGCGCGTCCATCATGCCCGGATGGCTCACACCCCATTGCAGGGTCTGCATGCCGCCCATCGACGCGCCCACCACCGCAAACAGGTGCTCGATGCCGAACTTGGCCGTGACGAGCCGATATTGCGATTCGACCATGTCGCGGATAACGAAGCGCGGAAACGCCATGCCCGGCTGCGCGGTGCTGTTCGACGGCGACGTGCTGAGACCGTTGCCGATCGCATCGGTCGTGATGATGAAGTAGCGGTTGGTATCGAGCGCCTTGCCCGGTCCGATCAAATAGTCGAGCCGGTGATGATTGCCGCCGATCGCAGTCACCATCAGGATCGCATTCGATTTCGCGGCGTTTAGCGTTCCGTAGGTTTCGTAGGAGAGGGAAAAGTCCTTGATCACCTGGCCGCTTTCGAGCGGCAGGTCGCCTTCGGGATAGGCACCGACGCGGCCGCCGGCCGGTTCCGGTACCTGCGCATACGCGGCAACGACGAAGCCCATTGCCGTGGCGACGGCAAGCAGCTTGCTGACAAAATGCATTCGTGAATCTCCACTTACCAACGGTTGATTTGAGCAGGAGTCAGGCAGTCGAAAGCCGTGGCATCAACGCCTGGACGATTGTCCCATCAACCGCATTTGCATGCCGGGTTCGATCCTTGGCCGTAGTAATCGCACACGATTGGCGAGCATTCATCCCGGGGTCGTCGCGGCCCGGATGAATGCGGGCTCGTCGAAACAGACTTCATGGACGACGTGACGGCGGCAAGAACGAATCGCTTCGGCTGGCTTCCCGTGCCTGAGCCTCGTGAGCACCGCTGCCAGTCCTGTGCGCACAAAGGGAAATCAAGCGTCGCGCGTTGCAGCTGTGCACCATCCGGTCAATGCCCGCCCGCGCCCGCCGCTCCGGCTCCCGTGCCCTTGTCCGGCTTCGTGAGCCAGATGAGCGGAATGATCGCGATAAAGATCACCGCCGACAGCCAGAAGATGTCGTTGAGCCCGAGCATCGCGGCCTGCGTGGTGAGCGAGCGTTCGAAAAACGCAAGCGCCTGCGGCGTGCCCCCGCCGAGCGCCCCTTGCAGCGAGCCGATCGCATCGACGAAGGCCGGGTTGTGCAGGCTCGCCTGATCGGCGAGTTGCGAGTGATGCAGGATCGTCCGGTCGTTCCATCCCGTGTTCGCGAGCGAGGTTCCCACCGCGCCTGCGAACACGCGCACAAAGTTCGACAGCCCCGCCGCCGCGGGAATCTTCGCGGACGGCAAGCCCGAAAGGATGATCGCGGTGAGCGGCACGAAGAAGAGCGCCATCGGAATGCCCTGCAACAGCGTGGGGACGACGAGCGTCCAGGTATCGACGCCCGTGGTGTAGTGCGAGCGCATGAAGAACACGGCGGCGAAGCCGAGAAACGCGAGCGTCGCGAGCACGCGGGCATCCGACTTCGGCATGATCTTGCCCATCACCGGCGCGAGGATCACGGCGAAGATGCCGAGCGGCGCGGTGACGAGCCCCGCATCGACGGACCGGTAGTTGAGATAGCCCTGCATCCATTGCGGCAGCAGAACGAGATTGGAGAAGAACACCGCATACGCGACGGAAATCGCCACCGTCCCGGCGAGAAAGTTGCGCCCGTTGAAGAGCTTGATGTCGATCACCGGGTTCTTCTCGGTCAGCTCCCAGATCAGGAAAAAAAGGAAGCTCACGAGCGCAAACAGGCCGAGCCCTACGATGACGGGCGAGTTGAACCAGTCGAGGTCCTTGCCCTTGTCGAGCATGATCTGCAGCGAGCCGACCCAGGCGATCAGCGAAACGAGGCCGACCTTGTCGATGGGAATGCGCTTGACCGGCGTTTCGCGGTCGCGGTAGATGGCCCATGTGACGGCTGCGGCGAACAGTCCCACCGGGATGTTGATGTAAAAGATCCACGACCACGAGTAGCTGTCGGTGATCCATCCGCCGAGCGCCGGTCCCGCGATCGGACCGACGGTGGCCGTCATCGCCCACAGCGCGAGCGCGTGCGAACTCTTTTCCTTCGGATACGAGCCGAGCAGGAGCGCCTGCGAAAGCGGAATCAGCGGTCCCGCGACGGCGCCCTGAAGAATCCGCGCGGCAAGCAGCACCGGCAGGTTCGGCGCGATGCCGCACAGCCACGACGAAAGCACGAAGAGCAGGATCGCCCAGACGAACAACTTGACCTGCCCGACGCGTTGCGTGAGCCAGCCGGTCAGCGGAATCGCGATCGCGTTCGCGGCGGCGAACAGCGTGATGACCCACGTGCCTTCGTCGATGGATACGCCCAGGTTGCCGGCGATCGTCGGAATCGCGACATTCGCGATCGACGAGTCCAGCACGTTCATGAACGTGGCGAGCGCCACCGCGAGGGTCCCGAGCACGAGCTTGCCGCCAGTGAGCGGCGCGGGAGTATTGGACTGATTCATCGAATCACCTGAGTTGTCTAAGTCTGACGAGTCAGATATATGGGCCAAAAAAATCAGCCTGCGCGGCGCCTGGCAGGCGCCCTGGACGGTTCTGACGCAACGGCACGCGCCGGCATGTTCTGTTCGATGATCCTTGCGATCTCGGCGTCGGCTTCTTCGCCGTATCGGCTGAATACGTCGGTGCGATAGGACGTCGTCGTCGCGGCGCCGAGTTGCGTGCCGGACTCGTCGCGCGTGTCCACTTCCGCCAGCATCGAGAGGCCGATGCGCAGCGGATGCGCGTCGAGCTCACGCTGGTCGAGCCGGATGCGCACGGGCAGGCGCTGAACGACCTTGATCCAGTTGCCGGTCGCGTTCTGCGCGGGCAGGACGGCGAACGCGGCGCCGGTGCCGGCGGAGAATCCTTCGACATGTCCGTGATACTTGACCTTCGAACCGTAGACGTCGGCGGTGAGCGTCACCGGCTGGCCGATGCGCATGCGCGCGAGCTGCACTTCCTTGAAGTTGGCGTCGACCCAGACGCCGTCGAGCGGCACGATCGCCATCAGCGGCGTGCCGGGCGCGACGCGCTGGCCGACCTGCACCGAACGGCGCGCCACGTAGCCGGTCACCGGCGCGGGCAGGGTGTTGCGCGCGTAGTTGAGATAGGCGTCGCGCACCTTCGACGATGCCGCCTGCACGTTCGGATGCGCTTCGATCGAGGTGCGGTCGGTGAGCGCGTGATTGGCTTCGGACTGCTGGCGCACGGCGTCGAGCGCGGCTTGCGCGGAACTCACGGCGTCGCGCGCATGGGCGATGTCTTCGCCCGACACCGCGCCCGTGCCGGCGACAGCCTGACGGCGCTTCAGGTCGTCGATGGCGCGGGCAAGGTCGGATTGCCGCTGCGCGACGGTCGCCGCGTAGAACTCGTTGTTCACATACAGGCTGCTCACCTGACGCACCGTCTGGCCGAGCGTGGCTTCGGCACTCGAGAGCGCCACTTTCGCGTCGGCGGCGTCGAGCGTCACGAGCGGTGTGCCTTGCTTCACGATCTGGGTGTCGTCGGCGTTCACCGCAATCACCGTGCCGCTCACTTGCGGCGTCAGCTGAACGAGATTGCCGCTGACATAGGCGTCGTCGGTCTCCTGGTGAAAGCGGCCGGTGGCGTAGTAGTACGTGCCGTAGCCTGCGCTCCCTATCACGACGGCCACGGCGAGCAGCGAAAGCAGCAGCTTGCGCCTGGCCGGGTTCTTCGATGCGGCCTCCTGCTCGTTTTCGGGTTTTTCCGCCGTCGTCCGGGCGGAGGTGATCGTGTCGCTCATTTCAATGCTCCTGATGAATTCGTGGATGTGTCCGCTTCAGCGCGACGCAACGACGGGCTCGGCATGATCGTCAGCGGAATCGGTGTAACCGCCGCCGAGCGCCGCGGCGAGCGCGATCTGCTGGTCGCGGCGGTACATCTTCAGATTCGAGACTGCCTGATCGGTCGCAAGCGCGTTCGTTTCCGCGTTGAGCACCGTCAACTGGTTCGTGAGACCTGCCTTGTACTGCGTGAGCGCGAGCTCGTTAGCGCGGCGGGCTGCGGCCTGCGCGGCTTCGGCGTCGACGAGCTGCGCATCGGTCGAGCGGATTTGCGCGAGTTGCGTCGCGACTTCGGACAGGGCGGTGACGAGCGTCTGGTTATACGTCGCGACCGCGTAGTCGAAATCCGCGTAGCGGCCTTTCAATTGCGCGCGCAATGCGCCGCCGTCGAAGATCGGGAGATGGATCGCCGGGCCTGCCGACATCGTGCGGCTCCCTGCCGTGAGGAATCGGCCGAAGCCGAACGCATCGAGTCCGAGGGATGCGCTCAGGTTGATGTCCGGATAGAACTCGGCCTTCGCTTCCTTCACGCCGTGTGTCATGGAATCGACTCGCCAGCGGGCGGCAACGATGTCCGGCCGGCGGCTCACGAGGTCGGCGGGGAGGTTGTCGGGTAGACGCACTTCGTCGCCGATGCCGAGCGCCGGACGCGCGATCGACAACCCCCGGTCCGGCCCCGCACCGAGCAGGGCGGCGATCTGGTAGCGCGTCGAGAGGATGTTGCCGTCGAGCGAGGAGAGCGTGGCACGGCTCGTCGCGAGATTCGCCTGCGCGGTCTTGAGTTCGACTTCGGTGTCGAGTCCGGTCGCGATGCGGCCGGTCGTGATGCGTTCGATCTTCTCGCGCTGGGCAATCTCCTGCTGCGCGATGTCGCGCAGCGCGTAGAGCCGCGCGAGCTGGTTGTAGGCGCGCGCGATGGTTTCGTTGAGCGTGAGCCTGACGACTTCGGCATCGGCCCGGCTCGCCTGCAATTGCGACACCGCGGCGTCGAGCGCCGCGCGGTTCTTTCCCCACAGGTCGAGATCGTAGGAAGCCGACAGGAGCGCCTTGTTCTCCGACTGCCACGATCCGGCGTAAGGCGGCGGCACGAGCGCATTCGACGAATACTGCTGGCGCGAGTACGAATACGATGCCCCGACTTGCGGCAACGTGTTCGCGCGGGCGGTCTCGCTGTAGGCCGCCGCCGCGGCGACGCGCGAGCGCGCCTGTTCGAGGGTCGGGCTGCCCGCCAGCGCTTCGTCGAGCAGCGCCTTGAGTTGCGCGTCGCCGAACTGGCTGGCCCAGCCGGCGGCGGGCCAGTGGCCCGCTTCGGACGGCAGGCTCCGTTCTGCCGCATACGACTGCGGCTGCGCCATTTCCTTGTCGCTATGAATGCCGGCATAGTTCACGCACGCCGACAACACTGCCGCGAAGATCACCGTGACGCCCGCCTTCGCGATGCGCAAACCGGAAACGCGTCGGTTTAATTGTGATTGCATTTTCTGACCTGTCAGATAATTAGATAAAAAAACGAGCGGTCGTGATGCCGATTCCGCTCAGTCTTCCAGAAACTTGTACAGCAGGCGGCGCAGTTCCTTGAACTCGCTCTTCGTGAACTTCTTCAGGCGGGCGTTGAGCACGACCGGCACGATATCCGGCAGGCGCGCTGCCAGCTCTTCGCCTTGCACGGTCAGATTCAGATTCACCACGCGTCGATCCTCGAGGCTGCGCGACCGTTCGAGCAAGCCCTTGTCTTCCAGCTTGTCGAGCATGCGCGTCATCAGGCCCGTGTCGATCCCCAGCAGCTTGGACAATTCGAACGGCGTTGCCGTGACGCCCCCGCGCATCGATAGCAGAATGCCCATTTGCTGGCTGGTGATGCCCAGGTCTTTGAGGGCGGTATCCACTTCCGCGACGAGCAGGTTGCGCGCCTTGTTGATGGCAAAGCCGACGCTCTGGGTGAGACTGAAATTGTCGCGCGTGTAGTGGTCCATGTGCGCCTCCATTGATGCGCTGAATAATATCTGCATAGTCAGATATTGTCAAGGCCGATTTCACGGCACCGGAGCTGCCCGTGACGATGTGGTGTGCAAGCGGAAGTGGTCTGCTCTTGTCGGATGAAATCCGTGATTTCAATGCGAATGACGGATCGCCGCAATGGCGTGATCCGGCCGACACTTCGTATCCGCGACTGGTTACGGTGCGGATGGACGAGAGAGGTACCGCAATTGCCCGCGCTGCCAGAAGCCGTTCGATGAAAGCTCGCTTCTGAACGCGCTCTCTCCGTCTGATCGGAAAGCCGCCGTGGCCGCACGTACAAGAATCGAAGCGGCGCCTCGACGCCACTTGAACGCGGCCTGTGCGCGGCGACGTGCATCGACGCCGTCATGTCCCGCCGCATCGATAAGGCGGGATATCAAGGACGCGCACGGTCCCAGTCGGCCGCAGCGAACGACCGGCAAGTCACGTTCAAACACCTTCCAGGCATCCGGATAGCCGAAGACCCAGACCGATGAGGACTATGCCAAGCGCGATGTCCGTCGGGCGTCTGATTTTCATGTAGACGCTCAGAGTCCGTTGTGCCGAAAAGAGCATGGCAACGGCGAGGTGCCAGATGCCGGCGATCAAGGTCACGATGCAAATGGCCGCGCATCGAACCCATGCTGGAGCATCGGACGGCAGAATGGTCGCGAAGAGACTTCCAAAGAAAACGATCAACGTCGGATTGGTCATGTCAGTGGTGAAACCCCGACGGAAGGAAGCCCAGTGGCCCGCCTCAGTCGCAGTCGTTTTCAGGCGCGCCGCATTGGGCCCGAGGGCCCTGAGCGCTGCTCGCAATCCGAGATAGGCCAGATACGATGCGCCGCAGATCTTGATGATGTGATTGAACGGAGCCAGTCCGGTCGTCAAAAAGTCGAGTGCAAACGCGGCCGCCGTGGACCAGATACTGCAGCCTAGCGCAACTCCGGCCGCAGCGAGCATGCCGCTCTTTCGCGCGGCAAGCGCGTGAGACGTCACGTTCACGAAATCGGGACCAGGAACGACACACGTTACGGAATACGTGATGGACAGCGCCAGCAGTCGTTCGATGTAGACGTGATGCATTTTTCTAATTCCAAAAGATCGCGCGCCGATCAAACCTCATGGATGAGAGCCGAATAAGGTTAAGAGCATGCGTGAGCGGGGTCAGCGCCTTGACATCCTCACTATCGGCCTTCCGTGTGCATCGAAATGGAGATCACGCAACCAAAACACATGAGTTTCGTTGCGTATTCCAGGTATTTTTTTGACGAGTCGGTGGTGAACCGTATGAATAGTTACGAGCTATCCGGGTTCGTATGCGTTATCGGTGCTTTAGTCCGCATTCCGAATTCGCCGGGTGGCAGTGACTTGTGGCTGCGGAAGGAGAGGGTAGTGCCGTTGGGCGTCGTGCTGCATCGGCCACGCGGCGTGTGTCACGCGTCGGGCGGATCACGTGGTGTTTCGAAGGCCCGAGCGTCACGCCGAACACGACGTCCGACGTGGACCGCAAACGAGGTGCTGGCGCCGCTTGTCTGGATCCGAAAAGATCAGTGCGCGCGGAAGCTTTGCATGTGACCGCGATATTTTCATGCACCGAACGCCGCAGTCGACAGCCCGTGATTTTGCGAGAACTCTTCCACGCGATACGCGTCATTGCGACGCGGATGGGAGAGTGAACGTCTGCCGCGGACACATGGCTACGACCTCTCGCCCCGTATATCCGTGCGGGACTCGACACATAATGACGAGCCCGTCCGCTGCCTACTGCACTCCGATAAGGCGGTAGCCAATACCGGTTTCTGTTATGAGGTGTTCGGGTTGAGCCGCGTTACGTTCGAGCTTCTGTCGGAGGCTTCCCATGTAGATTCGGAGATAGTGCGTGTCGTTCAAGTGTTTGGGTCCCCAAACCTCGGTTAGCAACTGTCGTCGCGTCAGCACTCGTCCCGCATGTCGTACGAGCACGTCCAGCATCCGATATTCAATCGGCGTCAGGTGAACGCTTTTTCCGTCTTTGGTCACTATCCGGGTAGCAAGATTGACTGTCGTCGGGCCGAAGCGAACAACTGACGAATCATCGATGCCGCCGCGGTTTCGGCGTTTGAATTGCACCTTGATTCGTGCAAGCAGCTCCGGGATGCCGAATGGCTTCGTCAGGTAATCGTCTGCGCCCGCGTCGAACGCGGCAATCTTGTCGGGCTCTCCAGTCCTCGCCGTCAAGACGATGATCGGCATCTCGCTCCAGCGCCGGACATCGCGAATGACATCGAGTCCATCCCGGTCAGGCAAGCCCAGGTCGACAACCAGGAGATCCGGCTTCCGGTTGGTCGTCTCGATCAAGCCTTGCTGTCCGGTCTCCGCTTCGAAGACCGTCATGCCTTGATCCCGAAGCTTTGCACGGACGAAGCGGCGGATTTGCTTGTCGTCCTCGATCAGAATGATGGTGGTGGTCGGTTCAATCAAAATGTCTCCCCGCGACCTGGCAACATGCACCTCACTTGGGCGACGATACTCGGCCTGATCCGTTGCGATGGCACGCTGCCACCGGGCGACGCGTCGAACGAGCCTCTCCCGCGACCGCGTCGCCCAACCTCGTTGCACTGGCACGTCCCGGCCCATTCGATGCGCACGGGCCGGTCCTCAATCACTTGGCGGGCTTCAGATCGTCAAGGGCGATGTTCATGGTCAGCACGTTGACGCGCGCTTCGCCGAAGACCCCGAACTGGCGGCCAGTCGTGTTCTGCGCGATGAGTTCGTTCACCTGGTCCACCGGAATTCCACGCGCCTTCGCCACACGCGCCGCTTGATACGCAGCGGCAGCCGGGCTGATTTCCGGATCCAGACCGCTACCCGAGGACGTCACCAGGTCGACGGGGATCGGCATGGTGTTCGCAGGATCTGCATCGTGGAGCGCGCTGATCCGTCCCTTCACCTCATCGGCGAGCGCGGGGTTGGTCGGGCCGAGATTCGACCCGCTCGAACTTTGCGCGTTGTACGGGTTTGGCGAAGTGGCGGACAGCCGGCCCCAGAAATACTGAGGAGCATCGAATTGCTGGCCAATCAGTTCCGAGCCGACCAGCTTTCCGTTCCTTTCAATGAAGCTGCCGCTCGCCTTGTCGGAAAATGCGGCGCGACCCACTGCCGTCACCACGACCGGATAGATGACACCTGTAATGACGGCCAATGCGACGAACAGCACGATCGCGGGGCGAAAAGAGTTTTTCATGATCCGTAAGCCAGTTGCTTGCAATTGCGACGCACGTGTCGCCGGAGGAATAGGGCGCATGCAGAATTACACGCACGCGCCCGTCAGGGTTCTTCGTAAGCCTTACGCCCAGCCAAAGGCGGTCATCAGCATGTCGATCAGCTTGATGCCCGGGAAGGGAATCAGGAGACCGCCCAGACCGTAGATCAGCAGGTTGCGGCGCAGGAGCGGTGCCGCGCCGAGCGGCCGGTACTTGACGCCCTTGAGCGCAAGCGGAATCAGCACCACGATGATCAGGGCATTGAAGATGACCGCCGACAGGATCGCCGAACTCGGCGACGTCAGATGCATGATGTCCAGCACGTGCAACTGCGGGTACGTCGTCGCAAACGCCGCCGGGATGATCGCGAAGTACTTCGCGACGTCGTTGGCGATCGAGAAGGTCGTGAGCGAGCCGCGCGTCATCAGCATCTGCTTGCCGATCTCGACAATTTCGATCAGCTTCGTCGGGTTCGAGTCGAGGTCGACCATGTTGCCGGCTTCCTTCGCCGCCTGCGTGCCAGTGTTCATCGCCACGGCGACGTCGGCCTGGGCGAGCGCCGGAGCGTCGTTGGTGCCGTCGCCGGTCATCGCTACCAGGCGCCCTTCGGCCTGGTGCGAGCGGATCATCGCGAGCTTGGCTTCTGGCGTCGCTTCGGCGAGAAAATCGTCCACGCCCGCTTCAGCGGCGATGGCTGCTGCTGTAAGGCGGTTGTCGCCGGTGATCATCACCGTCTTGATACCCATCTTGCGCAGTTCGGAGAAGCGCTCCTTGATGCCGCCCTTGACGATGTCCTTG
>NZ_JFHC01000004.1 GCF_000698595.1 Caballeronia glathei
GATGTTCCAGTTGTGGCTGGAGCATCAAAAAGTCGCGACGATGCGCCCGCTTGCCACCCGGGCAACCGACCTGGCCTACATGGTCGGCTGAGATCGGCAACTTTCTGAACCCACCGGCACGGCCCCCTCACCGGATCACGATGCGGGGGCCTTTCCTCACGCGACGGGCCGTCACGAACGCAACGACGAATCCGAAATCGCCTCTTTCGCCTGTGCCGCTTCCCTCGCCTCACCCTTCGACACCGGCTCGAACACCACGTGCCTTGCCTGCGCATCGAACCGGCAGACCACGTCCGAGCCTTCCTTGATGTCTCCCTTGAGCATCTCCTTTGCCAACCCGTTCTCGATCAGTTGCCTGATCTGGCGCCGAAGCTCGCGCGCGCCGAACTCGGGCCGATAGCCTACGGTGGCGAGGTGATCGACGATCGAATCGTCGAAGCGCAGGCCGATGTCCTGACTGTGCGCCACGCGCTGCACCTGTTCGAGCTGCAGCCGCACGATATGGCGCGTCTCGTCGCGGCCGAGCGCCTTGAACAGGATGATGTCGTCGATACGGTTCAGGAACTCCGGCCGGAAGTGCTGGCGCAGCACGTCCATCACGCCGCTGTGCACCGACGCCGCGCCATCTCCGCTGAGAAAGCCCGGGCCCGCGCGGCTCTGGCCGGCGATCACGTCGGCGGCCAGATTGCTCGTCGCGATGATGAGCGCGTTGCTGAAATCCACCACCCGTCCCTTGCCGTCGGTGAGACGGCCGTCGTCGAACACTTGCAGCAATACGTTGTACACGTCGGGATGCGCCTTCTCGATCTCGTCGAGCAGGATCACGCTGTACGGCCGCCTCCGCACGCGCTCGGTCAGCTGGCCCCCCTCGTCGTGCCCCACGTAACCCGGCGGCGAGCCGATGAGCCGCGCCACCGCATGGCGCTCCATGTACTCGCTCATGTCGACGCGCACGATCGCGTCCTCGTCGCCGAACACGACTTCCGCCAGCGCCTTCGCCAGCTCCGTCTTGCCGACGCCGGTCGGCCCGAGAAACAGGAACACCGCCGTCGGGCGATGCCGCGCCTGCAGGCCGGTGCGCGAGCGGCGAACGGCGTCGCTCACCGCGGTCACCGCCTCGTCCTGGCCGATCACGCGCTCATGCAGGCGGACTTCCATGTTCAGCAGGCGCTCCTTCTCCTCGGCGGTCAGCTGCGCGACCGGAATGCCGGTGAGCTTCGCCACGATCTCGGCGACCTGCACCATCGTCACCCGCGACGTATCCGTGCCGACGTGCTGCTTCCATGCGTCCGTGGCCTCGTTGAGCGCACGCTCCTTTTGCTCGATCTCGCCATCGAGCGCATGCGCGCGGTCGAACTGCTTGCGCGACGCGGCGTAGTCTTGCTCGCGGCGCAGCTGCGCGAGTTCGGCTTCGAGTTCGAGAATCGCCGCGGGCCGCGAGGTGGCGGAGAGATTCGCGCGGGCCGCCGCCTGATCGATCAGGTCGATCGCCTTGTCCGGCAGGAAGCGCCCCGTGACGTAGCGATCCGACAGCTCCGCCGCGCCGACGATCGCGTCGTCCTCGATCGTCACCTTGTGATGCGCCTCCAGCCTGTCGCGCAGGCCGCGCAGGATGTTGATGGTCTGCACGACGCTCGGCTCGGGAATCAGCACCGGCTGGAAGCGCCGCTCCAGGGCAGCGTCCTTCTCGATGTACTTCTGGTATTCGGAAAGCGTCGTCGCGCCGATCAGGTTCAGCTCGCCGCGCGCCATGGCGGGCTTGAACACGTTCGCGATGTCGAGCCCGCCCTCGCCGCCGCCCTGCCCCGCGCCGACGATCGTATGCACCTCGTCCACGAAGAGCACGAGCGAGTCGCTGTTCGCGGTGATCTCGTCGACGACCTGCTTCACGCGCTCCTCGAATTCGCCGCGGAACTTCGCGCCCGCGACGAGCGAATTCACGTTCAGCTCGACGAGCCGCTTGTCGCGCAGCGACTCGGGGATGTCGCCGCTGATCATGCGCTGAGCGAGCCCTTCGACCACCGCCGTCTTGCCGACGCCCGGCTCCCCGATCAGCACCGGGTTGTTCTTGCGTCGCCTCGCGAGCACTTCGACCATCGTCTCGATCTCGCTCGACCGGCCGATAACCGGATCGAGCCGCCCTTCACGCGCGAGCGCCGTGAGATCGCGGCTGAACTTGTCGAGCTGCGGCGTGCGCGACGGCGCGACAGGCCCCCGCTGCCGCGCGCTCGTGCCGATGGCATGCAGGGTCTGCTGGCGCAGCGCCTCGGAATCGACGCCGAGCTTCGCGAGCAGCTGGCCGGCGAAGCTGTCGCGCACTTCGGCGAGACCGATCAGCAGATGCTCCGGTCCGACGTAGGTGTGCCCAAGCTGGCGCGACGCCAGAAACGCGCGGTCGAGCACGCTCTTCATGCGCGGCGATACGCCGATCATGCTCCCGGACGGCACCTCGCTCGCTTCACGCCGCTGCGCGTTCGCGTCGATGAACGCGCGAATACCCGACGCCTCGACGCCCAGGCTCTTGAGGATCGCGATGACGACGGCGTAGTCGGCCAGTTCGTAGAGAAGATGTTCGGTGTCCACTTCGCGGCGGCCGAACTGCACCGCGCGCTCGGCGGCACGCTGAAGCATTTCCTTTGCCAGATCGCTGAAATACTGGTCGATGCTGGCCGCTTCCGCGCCCTCGACCTGCTGCTGCCCGCCCGGGCCCGCCTGGGCGTCGGCGGGCCGTTCGCCCGCGGCGTCGGGCGCATCCGCGCGAAACAGCGCTTCGAGCGGCGATAGCGAGCGTTGATGACGCGTCAGTTGCGCATAGTGGAAGTCGCATACGTCGACGATACGGCGCTGGCCGTTCTGAAGGACGGCGAGGCGCACGCTG
Organism: Caballeronia glathei; assembly: GCF_000698595.1. GTDB lineage: Bacteria > Pseudomonadota > Gammaproteobacteria > Burkholderiales > Burkholderiaceae > Caballeronia > Caballeronia glathei. The sequence continues at coordinate 2,879 of NZ_JFHC01000004.1, forward strand.
GCCGGACGCACGCCGCAGATGTCGCAAAGTAATCGTGCCATTCGAGGTTCCTCGTGCGATTGTCTCGATGGCGACACGTGGCGAGGGCCGGCGTCCGAACGTTCTGCTGTGTCGGAACACGGCTCCGGCGGCCACCATCCGTTTAACGGCGGAAAGTCCCTCGAGCATGTGCTGTTCCCTCCCGTCCGTGCGCAGACGGCAGGCCCGGGAAAGGTCGCTGCTCGTGAAATTGCGAGCACTGATCGTACACCGCGTGCGGCATCGCTGCGCGCAAGCGATTCAGAGCCGCGACGGGCGTACGCTCCACGCGATCCGGCTCGCGTGCATCAACCCCGCACTTCGATATGGTTGACGACGCCTCCGGTGCAATCCAGACACCAGGCGTCCTGCTCCGCCTGCCGGCTCTCGGCTTTGGTCGCCACCCGGCCCGACAGCGTGATCCTGCTGTTGCGCACATCGATACCGATCTGCTCGGCGCGCACGCGCGGATCGGCTTCGAGCACGAGGTGCAAGGCTTCTGAAATTTCTTCGTCGCCGTCCCATTCGGCGGGCATCGATTCGAGCAGGTTCACCACGTCGCGGCAGCCACCGACCCACCACGCGAGCATCCCCGCCAGCCGCCGGTGCGACAGGCTGATGACCTGCCCCGTCAGGGTCACCACGCCGCCCTCGACGGTCACCTCGATGACGCCGCTGCCTTCGTCGCCCGCCTGGTCCATCGTGCCGCGCAGCATGTCGAGCTGGCCCTTCACGCGCGCGCAGATCACGCAGTTGCGGAAATCCACCGCCTGCATGAGCCGCTCGCAGACGTGCGTGCGCAGTTCGCCATCGCCGACGGGCGGGTTCGCTGCGACACGCAACTGGTCGATCACAGGCGCCCCGTCGCCATGCAGGCGGGTCAGGCGAACGAGGCGCTTCTTGCACGCAATGTCAGGCACCTCGCCCTCGACGGTCAGCGCGCCGTCCCCGGCGCGTATATGAACGGAATGATGTTGCAGCTTCAGGTGCGACTCGCGCTCGAAGTCCGCCATCACCTGTTTCATGACCGTGTCGCTGCGTTGCATGATCCGCCTCGCGCAAGATTGATGACGCAGCGCATGGCTCAGGGGCCGGCGCCCGCGCCGCGAAGACGCCGGCGCGTCAGCCCGCGGGCATGCGCGCCGGCACGCCTGTCACACCGTCATGCCCTGGATGCGGCGGGCGAAGCTGGCGCGCTCGGCGCGGTCCATCAGGGCCAGAAACTGATCCGTGCCCATGTGGATCAGCTCTTCGTGGTCGCCGGCCTCGAAGTAGATATCGGGCTGGCGCGTGAGGCTCTCGTCGAGATAGGTCCGCATGCCATAGGCGGTGCAGACGGGCGGAACCGCTCCTGCATCGCAATCCTTGAACAGTTCGCGCAGATCGACTTCCGCGGCAAGCGAAAGCTGACGTCCGGTCGTCGTACGAAGCTCGGACAGTTGCACCGCATACGTGGATGGCAACACGGCTGCCACGTAGCCGTGCTCGTCTTCGAGAAGCACGGTTTTCGCAAGGCGGTCGCCGGGAATGTGCGCCGCCGCCGCGGTTTCCATGCTGTAGTGGCTGTACGGATGATGCACGATTTCGTAACGGGAGCCCTTGCTGCGCAGGCACTCCTCAAGCGTGGCGGACATCGACATGGCGCACCTCCTGACAAGGCGAACGGGAGATTCCTTAAGGATAGGTCGCTTTCGATCGCGTGGGAAAGGCGCCCCGGCGTCACGCACCTGTCTCGCCCGAGGGGACGGATCACCGGCGAAGCGTTTGCGGTTCACCCCGGCACGAGCCCTCGTTCCCCGAGCCACGCGGCATTGAAAAGCCGCGCGCGGTACAGGTCGCCGCGGTCGCACAGTAGCGTGACGATGGTATGCCCCGGCCCCATCTCCCGCGCGAGCCGCACGGCCGCCGCCACGTTGATGCCGGTCGAGCCGCCGACGAAAAGCCCTTCCTCGCGCAACAGCCGATAGACCATCGTGACGCACGACTGATCGTCGATGCGCACGGCATCGTCGATCGGCGTGCCTTCGAGGTTGGCCGTGACACGGCTCGACCCGATGCCTTCGGTGATCGAATTGCCCTCTGCGCTGATTTCGCCCGTTTTCACATAACTGTAGAGGCCACTGCCGTGCGGATCGGCAAGCACGGTCCTCACGCGCGGATTGCGCTCCTTGAGAAAGCGCGCGACGCCGGCGAGCGTGCCGCCCGTGCCCGTCGCGCACACGAATGCGTCCAGCTTGCCGGCCGTGTCCTGCCAGATCTCCGGACCGGTGGTCTCGTAGTGGGCCTGCCGGTTGACGAGATTGTCGAACTGGTTGGCCCAGATCGCATTGCCGATTTCCTGAGCGAGACGTCCGGCGATCTTCTGGTAGTTGTTCGGATCGCGATACGGAACCGCCGGCACCGCACGCACCTCGGCGCCCAGCAGGCGCAATTGATCCATCTTCTCCGGCGACTGCGTCTCCGGAATGACGATCACGCAGCGGTAGCCCCGCGCGGCGCAGATATGCGCGAGCCCGATGCCGGTATTGCCCGCCGTGCCTTCCACGACGGTGCCCGCCGGTCCGAGCACGCCGCGCCGCTCGGCATCCTGAATAATGTAGAGCGCCGCGCGGTCCTTGACCGACCCGCCCGGGTTCATGAACTCGGCCTTGCCGAGAATGTCGCAGCCGGTTTCCTTGCTGAGCGTCGCGAGTCTGATCAGCGGCGTGTTGCCGATGCTCCCGACGAAGCCTTCCCGTACAGCCATGACCGCCTCCCGTTCATGCCGTCCACGGCGACCGTTCCTACATTGACAGCATAGGCGAAGGGTCGAAGAGGGGCGAGGCCACCGTCGTTCCCGGTGGCGCCGATTCGTTTCCTACGTTCTTTAACCTGTTCAGGAAAAGCCCCGCGCACGGCGCGAACGCGTGGATCCGCAGCTCGCTATCTGGAGCGCACGCGTTTGCTGCGGGCTTTCGCGGGCTTGTCGTCCATCGTTCGCAGCCGGCTCAGTGCGCCGCTCGACAGCATCTCGCGGAGGATCGCCGAAAACGTGCTGGACGCAGCGCTGCTGTAAGCGCCCTTGCGCTTGAGCAGCGCAACCGTCCTGCCCGGAAACGCAGGGTCGAGCGGAACATAGGTCAGGTCGGCGTGCTCCTGCTGCATCGCGCTCGGAAGGACGGTCGCGATCTCGCCGCCGCGCACGATCTTCAGCACGACGCTGATGGAGTTCGCCTGCAGCGCGATGCGCGGCCTGATCCCGTTCGACTGAAAGTAGCTGTCGACATAGGCGCGCGCCGAAAAGCTGCTCGTGAGGAGCGCGAGCGGCAGCGCGGCCAGCTCCTGAGGCGTCACGGTGTGCGGCTTCGTCACGAGCGGATGCGCGCCGCCGACCACCAGCAGGAGACGCTCGGAAAAGAGCGGCTCGACTTCGATTTCCGCCGAGCGCACGTCGGCGAATCCGATCGCGACATCGATCTGGTCGTCCGTCAGCGCCTTCTCGATCGCTTCGAGCGAATCCTCCTTCAGATCGAGGGCGATGCCGGGATACAGCGCATTGAAGTGCCTGACGAGCGGCGCCACCAGGTACTCGGTGAACGTCGGCGTGAAGGCGAGCCGAAGCTGTCCGCGCGACAGGTCGCGCACGTCGTGCAGCGCGCGCCGCCCCGCCTCGAGATCGACGAGCGCGCGGCGGACATGCTCGACGTACGCGCTGCCGAAATCCGTCAGCCGCACGACGCGGCCGCTGCGGTCGAACAGCTGGCCGCCGAGTTCGGCTTCCAGTTGCCGGATGAACTGCGAAAGCGCGGGCTGCGAGACATGCAGCGCGTCTGCCGCGCGCGTGAAGTTGCGATGCTCGGCGACGGCGAGCAGGTACCGGATATGGCGGAGTATCAATCGGCGTCTCCATAAGATTTTCTTATTATGCAAATCCAAATCGGGTCTTGGACTTCAGCAGCGCCGCTCGGCACAATTCATGCAAGTCGGGCGCCGGCTGATTGTCAGCCGACGAATTCCCCGCCGTCAAAGGACAAGGGGTTTCACATGCAGTTCATCATCGTTGCTTCAGTCATTCTCGTGGCCATGGGGGCCCTCGCCACGTTTCTCATCGCCGACATGCTCGATGAGGGAGCGCTCTCGAAAGTCCAGCAGCACGGACGGTACGGATACCTCGGCGAAGAGGAAACGTCGGCGGCGGGCACACGTGCCGGCCTGCAGGGCGGCCTCGTTCCGGTGCCGGTGCGCGCGCGTCGCCATGCTGGCCTCGTGCGTGTCGCCGCGCGGCGCCGGGTCGCCTATCGCGGCGCGCACCGGATCTGAGCACCTCTGCCCGCGCACGTGACGCGGGCGGCGCGCCGCCTGCTACCGTTCGTCCGCTTCGATGATATGGAACACCGGCGTGGTGGCGCTCGCCGGCAGGGCGACGGCGCCGGAGAAAGCGGTCTTCCAGTCGTCGGGCAGGTTGATCGCGATGCCTTGCCGCCTGCCTCGCTCCTGCATCGTCTTCTTGAGGAGATGGCCGCTGAAGCCGAGGAAGGTGCTGGCGCTGAGCAGCGTCAGGATGCGCGGATCGTCTTTCTGCCGGGGCACGTGCGCGGCCTGTCGTCGAACCACGTCGAACAGGCTCGGAGGTGCGGCGCTGTCCCAGTCCTTCCAGGTGGGTCCGCCCCAGTGCACGCAGTGCGCGACGAAGACAACGAGTTCCACCGGCCAGTTGCTGACCACCCGGTCAGGCACCGCAGCGGCGCCCCCCTGTCCGCGCATCGCGTCCCACTCCGCTTCCATCCACTGACGGCGCATGTCGGCGTCGCCGGCGGTGTCGAGGAACGTGCTGATGAGGCCGACATCCTTTGAAAGCACATCCAGCGCCGCCGTGCCGTTCCTGACGGTCCGGGCATCCGGATCGACGACGTACCACGTGTTGCCGCGATAGATCAGGCCGGCGTTGCGCAATACCGAAACCACCTCGGCACCCGACTTGACGAGGTTGTCCATCACCCGGCGCAGCAGGCCGGTCGCGGCGAAGCCCGGGCCGAAACTGAATTTCGCCGAGTCCCACGTATTCACCGACGCCTGCGTTCCCTCGCCGACGCCCAGTTCCTTCCACAGCGCCTCGTTGACTTCCTTGCGCTTTGCGTCGGGAACATCGAGGCCGCGCGGCTGATCGCCCTTGTGCGACGGCCCGACGAACACGTAGCCGCCGGGCACGCGGTCGGCCGGCCGCGCCTTCACCGTCTGCAGCAGGTATTGCCCGGCCAGCGCCCGGTTGCGGCGGATCGCGTCGTACAGCGCCGAGTAGTAGCGCGGGTCGTTGAGGACGGGATCGTCGGGCTCGTCAGGAGGCGGAAGAAGCGGCGCCGGACGGCTGTCGGGACCGATGATGCGCGGCCAGTCGGGCGCGTCGTGCATGGCCCGCAGCTCGATTGCCTGATCCGGCAGCAGCCCCGCCGCCGCGGGTGAGCGGCCTTCGACCACATCCAGCGCAGCCATCAGACGGGCGTTCGTCCTGAACCGCGCCACGCCGGTAATCGTGGCGAAGGCGCCGGCGTCGAGCTTCAACATGCGCAGCGTATCGACGATATCGCGAATCCACAGGCCGTTGAGCGAGTCGGCGATCCGGTCGGTGTCGGATGCGAGCAGCAGATCGCGCAGGGCGTTCGCCATGCTCACCGCCGTTCCTGTCCACGCGACAGGCGCAGCCGGCGCCTGCGACTGGATACCGGAACTGCTGGCCGGTGCGCGCTGCACCGCTCGCGCGCTCGCTCGGTTGCCGGTCAGGCCCTGCATGGCGAACATGCGGGACGCGATCAGCGCATGGCCGGCGGTGCTGCGAGCGGGCGGCCGGTCGGCCTTGCGTTCGCTAGCGTCAGGCGGTTCGCCCGTTGCAGGCGCGCTCTCGGCGGGCGCGCCGCCGAGGAGCCGCTGCAACGCGTGGTTCCCGCCCGCGTCCCGGACCAGGGCGGCAACCTCCGACGCAACGCCGCCGCCCGGCTGCCGCGGAGCATCCCGGCCCGAAGAAGCCGATCTGGAATCAGCTGCCTGGCTCTTTTCGCCCGACTGGACTTTGCCTGCTGTCACCGGCCGTCTCCTTTCATTGCGCGATCCCGAGATCAATGCGCGCGCGAGGCGCCACACCGGCAACCGGACGGCCGTTCCGCACAAACGCCAGTCCGCCCGCTGCTTCCTGACCATTCTAGTGCGCGGCGGCGCCCTCTCCACTTGCGATGACGCGGCGCGATCCGCCATCGTGGGTGATAAAAGAGACACCCGATGCACGCGCAGGCCGCGCCTTGGCGGCCTTCAGGCCGCAAGGTCCGGCGCCGCCGGAAAGGTTCGAGCGGCCGGCGCGTCATTGCGCCGTGTAGCCGCCGTCGACGGCGATGCGCTGGCCGGTGAGGTAGCGCGCCTTGTCGCTGGCGAGAAAGACGATGGTCTCGGCGATCTCCTCGGGACTCGCGGCACGCCGCGCCGGCACCGCCGCGAGAAAGCCTGCCTTGGCCTTCTCGTCGCCGCCGACGAAGCGATCGAGCATGTCGGTGGCGACGGGGCCGGGCGCTACCGCGTTCACGCGCACGCCGGCGGCCGCGCCTTCGAGCGCCGCGCTCTTGGTGAGGCCTTCGACCGCGTGCTTGCTGGCCGTATAGACGGATGCGCCCGGCATGCCGACCTGTCCCGCGATGGACGAGAGATTGATGATCGAGCCCGAGCCCTGCGCGAGCATCGCGCGCATCTCGTGCTTGATCGAGAGCAGCGTGCCCAGCACGTTGGCCGTGAAGGTGTCTTCGTAGTTGGCGACGGTCTGCTCGACGATCGGCCCCGACTGGCCCTCGATGCCGGCATTGTTGACCGCCACGTCGATCCGCCCGAAGCGCTCGACGACCTGTTCGACGAGGTTGCGCACGTCGTCTTCGAAACGCACGTCGGCGCGCACGAACTCCGCTTCGGCGCCGAGGCCGCGCAGTTCGGCGGCGAGCGCCTGGCCCGCCTCCTCGCGGCGCCCGCTGACGACGACCCGGTGCCCTTCGCGGGCGAAGGCAAGCGCCGTCGTCCGTCCGATGCCGGTGAGCGCACCTGTGATCAGCACAACGTGCGGGCTGGTGGATGAGTGAGTGGACTGGTTCATTTCGATGCTCCTCTGTGTCGGGTTGACGTGTTGCGATGGATGCACTTTGATCGAATCCGGTCCGCTGAACCAGACGGCTCGCGCTCATATGACTGATTCCCATGAGGAATAGGCGCGGCGCGAAGGCGGGAGCGGCACCGTCGACAGGTTACTGCGACGCGAACTGCGTGTTCGCCGCGCGAGTGTCTTGCGATCGTATGCCTGATCGCGGCGCTGTGTTCCGTTGGGAAGCATGACGGTCGACGTCCCGGTTCTGACGAAGGCGGCCGTGCCTAGGAAGCGGAGGTTCTGGCCGAGGCGCCCTCTCGCGCGACCTGACACAATGCGCCTGGCCGCGCGGGCACGGCACCCGACGCGAGCGCTACGCCGAGGGCGGCGGCACGTTCGAGAGAAGCGGGCCGAGCCCTTCCGCTATCGTCAGATGCGCGATGACGGCATCGCGTAGCTTCGGATAGGGCAGGCCGGCAAGCATGGCGGTCTGCACGGCGGCCATGACTTCGCCCGCCTCCGAGCCGATCATCGAGAAGCCGAGGATGCGCTCGTCGGCGGCACCGACGAGCACCTTCATGAAGCCCTGTGCCTCCCCCGTCGCCGCGGTTCGCAGCACGGCGCTCATCGACAGCCGCGCGACGCGCACTTGAATGCCGCGCTTGCGCGCCTCGCGCTCGTTCATGCCGACGCGCAAGCGGGGGATCGGTGAACACGCAATACGGCATCAGCCGGTCGCTCGTCGCGCGCTTGCCGCCTGTCAGGTTGTCCCGGATGATGCGAAAGTCGTCTACCGACGCATGCGTGAACATCGGACTGCCCGCGCATTCGCCGATCGCCAAGATCTGCGGCGCGCTCGTCTCCGGCCGCAGCGATGAAGGATGGGGGACGGACCGGCGCAGCGAGACGCCGCCTACTGCCCGCGCGCAGGCGGCTGCGGATTGTTCGCCGGGTTGGTATCGAATCTGGCGATGCTCACGATGCCCGCGCCTGCGCCAAGCCCGGCGAGTTCCGATTGCAGCGCGTCGGCTGTCTCTTTCGCATACACCTCTTCACCGTCGACGTAGACCGTGAAGCTCTGCAGGTACTTCGCCTTCTTCTCAGGGTTCTCGATCGTCTGCCGGGTCCATTCGTACAGCGGATATTTTTCCGGACCCAGCCGGCGAGCCTCGTCCACGTAGTCGGCGAAGGCGTCGTACTGGCACTTCAGCGATGCGTCATGCCGGCGAAGAACGTCGCGCAACGCAGCGTGCGATGCGCATGCCGGGTCCGCGCGCAACGCGGCGGCAAGCTCGGCGGATACGCCGATCCTGATCTGAAACTTCCATGTGTCATCCATCGTCGCCTCGCTCCCCGGCACGTTCGCACGCAATCGGCATGCGCATGCGAGCCATTCTAACGATTGCCGCCACGATGCCCTTCGGCATCGTGGCGGCGAGTGCGAACTGCGAGGCAGATCCGGCTATCGCATCGACTTCAGGAACGTGATCGACGGCGCGAAGAAATACTCGCCGCCGCGCATGATGACGAAGCCCGAGAAGTCCTCCTCGCCCCTTCCGTCGCTCAGGCGCTTGCCGTATTCGACCGGCCAGCGCTGGCCCGACTGGCCGGCCGGCTGGCCGATCACCGGATCGATGCCCGTCGCCGGGTTGGGCGGATCGAGCGCCGCGCCCGTGGCCGGATCGATCAGCGCACCCGGCGCGCCCGGCTTGCCGGAGTTGCGGAAGTTCGCGTTGTTGACCCACTTCGTCTGCGTGAACTCGAACTGTTTCGCCAGATCGCTCTGGAACGCCATGAAGAGCAGCCCGACGTTGCCCGTCGGCTTGTTGTCGAGCCGGTCGTCGTTGGGATCATCGGTGCGCGTGCCGTACGGGATGCCTCGCCGTGCCATCAGGTGCGTCTTCGAATCGGCCGTATCCGTGCGCGGGTTCGACTTCCTGATGTGACCGGCGAACGGGCATTTGCGGCCCGCGGCATCGTCGGCGAAATTGAAGTTGTTGCTCGGCCCTTCGGCCGGAATCGTTCCTTCGACCGGCGACATCGTGACCGGCATGCCGTTCTCGAACCGCCCGACGACGCTCGCGCCGACATCGACGGAATTGGCCGCAAGCCCATACGTCTCCTCCAGCTGACGCGACAGCTGTTCCTCGCGCGTCTTGAAGCCGCGTACGTTCTGCTCCAGCTTCCTGAAGACGAAGTAGCTGCCGAAGCTGACGTCGTGCTTGCCGCCCGGGCACGGAACGAGCAACTGGCGAAGATGAATGGAAGGGTCCCAGTCCGATATGCCGCCCTTGCCGTTCTTCTCGCCATCGACGTCTTCCTGCAATGCGAGCGGCTGGCTGCGCCCGTCGACATAGCCGAAATGCTCGATGCCGTTGCCCGCCGCATTTCTCAACGCGTTGCCGTCTTCGCCGAACGCCGGATTCAGCAGCTTCACCGCGCCGCCGGTGCTGTTGATGCGCGCGACCATCTTGTCGCGTTCGGCGTCGCGGGTGGCCTTGTCGTCGTGGCCGATCAGGATCATCGCGTGGATCTCGCCTGCGAAATGCGGTTCCCAGGCGTTCACCGGCGGATCGTTCAACTGCCGGGTCTTCATGCCTTCCTGAAACGCCGGGTCGGCGGGCCTGGCGTCCTGCCTGCCGAGCGCGTCGTAGCCCGTCGACGACAGCATGAACGCGACGAAGGTGCCGCCGCCCACGCCCGACTTTCTGTACGCCTGCGCCTTGAGCAACTGATCGAGCGCAGCATTGACGTCGTCGGCGACACTGCCGGCGAACCTGCGTGCCGCGTCCTTCTTCTGCGGGTCGAACGCGATGAACAGATTGCTCGTATAGTCGCGGCCGTGCCCCTTGAGGATGTTGCCCTGCAGATCGTTGAGCATCGCGAGCTCTGCTGCGGCCTCGGGTTTGGCCGCAGCGTGAGCATTCGACCAGGACAGCGTTTGATCCAGGTTGAGAGACATAAATACCTCGTTGGACAAAAACTCATCACAGGCAATCACTGAAAACGCGCCGGTTTGCCAGCACGTGAAAATGGCGCCATTCCACCGGCAATCCGGTTGTTCATATACCGGCGGAATGGCCGACACGGAAATGGAATCGGACTCTTCTTTCCGAAAACAGGCGAACGCCATTAACAATTGCAAATGCCGCTTTATCCAGCCTTCATCCGAATGTAATCGGCGCATCATCCAGACGCGCCGATATCGTCGCCGCACCTGGGGATAGCGCGGGTCAAATGAAATCGCGTCGAACGCTTTTGGCTGGTGCGAGTGTCTTGGCTCGCAATATTAATTTAGGATGCCGGGGATTCGGAGTCGGCCAAATTACCGTTTCTAAACGCCGCTCGCGATAAATGCCGCGCCATTCGGTTGCGGGAATTGCGCGGCGCCGCGGCCGCCATTACCGGCTTGCAGAATTGCATTCTCGTTTCATTGCGGCCTGAAACGCCGGCGGCGAGGCAGGGATACGATACCTCTCATGCCTGGCGCGGCAGTCGCGCCGGCGTGCGGCATTTTCTTTCAGTGATCCCGGGAGCAGGCCATGTTTTCAGTGATGTTCGAAGTTCATCCGAAATCGGACCAGTGGGACGCGTATCTCGGCTACGCGCGCATGCTCAGGCCGGAACTGGAACGGATCGACGGCTTTATCGACAACATCCGCTATCGCAGCCTCACGCGCGATGGCTGGCTGCTATCGCTGTCGGGCTGGCGCGACGAAAAGGCGCTCGTGCGCTGGCGCACCGAGGCGCTGCATCACGGCGTGCAGGAGAAAGGCCGCTCGGACGTGTTCCGCGACTACCATCTGCGCGTCGGCGAGGTGACGCGCGACACGCGCCCGCCCGAGGGGCATGTGCTTCGGGAACAGCGGCTCGACGAGACGCAGGCGGGCGACGGCACGACCGTGGTCCTGATCGACGCCCGGCGCGACGCCGGGCGCGATACCGGCTGGACCGCGACGGCCGGCGCCGGGGCGGTCGCGGAGTCGCTCGGGCTGGCGCCCGAGGCGCGCGGCCTCGTCGCGTGGGACGTGTTCGACGCGGTGCTGACGCCCGGCGACGTGATCCTGCTCATGACCTGGCGGGACCACGACGCCGCCGCGGCATACGAAGCGTCGGCGCATCTGCCGGACGGCGCGCGGCTGCGCCGCGTGCGCGTCGTGCGGGACTACGGCATGTTCGACCGCCGCGAGGCGCCGCAATACTATCCCGCCGTCGAGGCTCGTCACGAAACCTGAAGGCGCGTATCGAACGGCCGATGGCGGTCAGTGCGTCCACAGCCAGTGCGTGCCGAGCCCGGCCGTGATCGCGGCAGGGTCGAACCCGTAGGCCATCAGCGCGGCGAGGCCGCGCCGCCCGTCGATCGACGCCGCCGCGCTCGTGAAGCCGTGCTTCGCCATCAGCGACGCTTCGAGCCCGTCCGCCGCCGCCTTCCCGGTCTCGATGGCCTGCATCGGCTCGGTCGCGTTGCGCGCGAGCCCGGCCGCCTGCGTGGCCGCGATGCCGAGCGCATGCCGCGTGCGCGTTTCGTCGAGCTTGAGGAGGCGCGACACCGCGAGCGATGCGCCGATCACCCCCACCGCCGACGACACGTTCCAGCGCGCGCGAAACTCCTCGCTGTCGAGCGCGGCGAGCACGCGCGCCGCCGCCTCGATGCCGACGGCCGCAGCCGCGGCAATTTCATCGGCGCTTGCCTTGAAGCGCTCGCTGGCGGCGATGACCGCGGCAAGCACGGGGATCGCGGTGGATGGCGGCGTGCGCGTGGCGAGCACGGCGCCCACGACCCACGCGCGCACGCGGGCGTCGGTGGACACGCTGCCCTGCGAGCGCAGCAGCGCGGCGATCTCGCGGCCGGTGTCGCCGGCTGCGTCGGCGATCGCGCGGGCGTGCGAAATGGCGTGGCCCGCGGCGGCGACGGCCCGCGAACGCGGGTCCGCGAGGGGCGCAGTGGCGAAGCTCACGAGCGCGTCGGAGACGGCGGAGCGGGTGGCGGTGTCATGCATGATCGAGCTCCGTGGTCGGAAGGAAGATGTCGAAAAGCGCGTCGAGATTTGCGGCGGCATCCAGCCCGGCCACTGCCGCGGCGAGCCGCAGCGCCGTGCCGTTGCCGAGCAGCGGATCGACGAGCAGGCGGACTTTTTCGATCAGCTCGTCGTCGGTCAGCGGCCGCGCGAGGCTGCCGCGCGCGTGCTCCACATGGGCCCCGACGACCGCGCCGCCGGTGAGCCGCGCTTCGATGAACACCTCGTCGCGGTTCACCGACGGGTCCGGCGCGAGCTTCGTCAGCGCCCGCAGCGCGCGCACGTCGGCGCGCACCACGCGCGCATCCTCGTATTGCGCGAGTCCGACCTGCCGGTCGCAGAGTGCCGCGGCGACGCCGTGGATCGCGCTGAAGCGCGCCTGCAGGCCGTCCTTCGGCTGCGGGTTGCCCATCAGCTCGGGCACGAGCGGATGGCAGCGCACCGTGATGGCCTCGATCGCGCCGGCGTCGTCGATCTTCGACGCGAGCACGAGGCCCGCATCGATCGCCGGATGCGCGACGATCCCGCACGGATACGGCTTGTAGGTATTGAAGAGCAGTTCCCAGCGGCCGCCCAGCTCGCCCGTCATCAGCTCGAAATCGACCTTCGTCGAGAGCGAATGCGAGTAGCCGCCCTGGGCCTCGAACACGTCCGGCGCGGCGCGCTGGCCCTGCCGCGCGAGGCGCGCGGCGGCGATGCCGTTGGCGGCCGCCTTGCCGGGGTGAAACGGCTTCGTCATCGTGCCGAAGGCTTCGCGCTGGCCGACGAACATTGATGCGGCGATGGACATGGCTTGCGCGAGTTCCTCCTCGCTCGAGCCCAGCAGCAGGCTTGCCGTCACCGCGCAGCCGATGACCCCGCAGGTGCCCGTAATGTGCCAGCCGCGGTCGTAGTGTTCCGGCGAGATCGACACGCCTGCACGCAACTGCGCCTCGCAGCCGAGCGCGAAGGCGGTGAGCGCGGCACGGCCGGTCGGCCTCGTCTCGGGCGCGAGCGCCGTCAGCACGGCAAGGACGGACGCCGCCGGATGGATGACGGTGGCGAGATGGGTGTCGTCGAAATCGTCCAGGTGGCCGGCAAAACCCGTGGCGAGCGCGGAGAAATGCACGTCGACCCGCTCTCGCCGGCCCGGCACCGGCACGATTTCGGCCACGCCGAGATCGTGCGCCGTCGCGAGAATGGCATCGACGCCCGGGTGCGCGGACGCGCCGACCGACGTGCCGACGACATTGATGAACGAACGCCTGGCTTCCTGCGCAACCGGAGCAGGCAGCGGACGGCGGGCGAGCGCGTAGAGGCCCTGCGCGAATGCGGCGGCGATGGAACTCATTGGGACAACTCCTCGAGACGAATGCCGTTGGTCTTCGGGCCGAAAAACCCGACCATCACGACGATGACGAACATGGCGGAAGAAATCAGTGCAAACACGGCGGGCACGCCCGAATGTTTCAGGAGCGCCGCCACCCAGAAGCCCACGAAGATGGAACTCACGCGGCTCCAGCTGAAGACGAAGCCCACGGCCCGGGCGCGGATGCGCGTCGGATAGAGCTCGGCCTGATAGGTATGAAAGATGCCGATCAGCCAGTTGTTGGCGATCGTCACCAGGCCGCCGAACAGCAGGATCGGCAGCGGATCGCGGGCGAGCCCGAACAGCACGCCGGCCACGGCCACCATGACCGCGCATCCGACCAGCTGCCACTTGCGCTCGATGCGCTCGGCGAACGCCATCGCGCCGAGCGCGCCGAGCGGCGTCGTGAAGGCGATCACCATCGTGTAGAGCAGCGAGTGCGTGATCGTGAGGCCCTTCGTGTAGAGCAGCACCGGCACCCACGCGCCGAAGCCGTACACGCCGAACGTCTGGAAGAAGTTGAAGAGCGAGAGCATCACCGTGCGCCTCAGGTAGCGCCCCTTCCACATTTCCGCGAACGATCCCTGGCCCTCGCCCGCGGCATCCGCCGTGCCGGTGCGCGGCGGCTCCAGCGCACGCCCCGTTTCCGCGATCACGCGGCGCTCGATCGCGTCCACGATCGTAAGCGCTTCGCCGAGGCGTCCCTTGCTCTCGAGCCAGCGCGGCGACTCCGGCAGTCCGCGCCGCATGAACCAGATCAGCACCGCGCCCGCCGAGCCGATGATCATCACCCAGCGCCAGCCGTCGAGGCCGAGGAACGCGTGCGGCACGAGCGCGTAGGACAGCACCGCGACCACCGGCACCGAAGTCAGGATCACGAGAATGCTGAACGCCATATAGCGGCCACGCGTATGGTGCGGCGTCAGCTCGGAGATGTAAGTGTCGACAGTGATCAGCTGCACGCCGATGCCGATGCCGGCAATGAAGCGCCAGAGATCCATCGTTTGCGGCGAGGTCTGGAACGCTGCGACGAACGTCGCCACCGAGTAGATCAGCATCGCGAACGTAAAGACGGCGCGGCGCCCGAAGCGGTCGGTGAAACCGCCCAGCGCTACCGTGCCCACGAACATTCCCGCGAAAAACGAGCCGAGGAAACTGGCGAAACCGTTCACGTCGAAAAGACCCACTGTGGTTGCGCGGTACATCCCGCTCCTGATCAAGCCCAGCGCGATGTAGGCCGCCATGAACATTTCGTAGAACTCGAACCAGCCGCCTATCGCAATGCGCGCGACGAGGCCGCGGAAAAATCGCGTGGGCGGCAGGCGGTCGAGCCGCGCCGACACGCCCGCTGCAACAATCTCCTTCTCCACGTACATGACAGTCTCCCGAAAGGAAAGTCAGTTGATCGCTGTATTTGGTATAGTGTCGACACTTTGCGGAGTGTAGGGCGAAACGATGCCTGCTCTCAAGTTAAAAATCTGTTAAATGTACACACTTCGGGTCATAGCGCGTGTTTAGCTAATGAGATTAGGATTTGCGCTCGATGGACCAGCCATCCCGGCCGGCCGGACCGCTGCATGACGGGGAAAAGAGATGGGCGAACGTGTCGACAGAAGCATGGCGGCGGATGACGGCGATCATTCGCCGGTGGCGGAGATCGTCGACTGGGTGGCGCGCGGGATCATCGAAGGCCGGCTGCAGCCGGGCGATGACCTGAATTCCGTCGACCTCGCGAAGCGCTTTCACGTCAGCCGCACGCCGGTCAGAGAAGCGCTGTTCGTGCTGGATCGCGAAGGGCTCGTCGACTGGTCGCCGCGCCGGCGCCCGCGCGTGTCGGCGCTCAGCCTCACCGACGCGCGCGAAATCTACGAGCTGCGCGCGCTGCTGTACGGGCAGGTTTCGCTTGCGATCGTCGCGCGCGCCAGCGACGACGACATCGAATCGCTCTGGCGGGCCCACCGGCAACTGGCCGGCGCAGCGGAGCGCGAGGACGTGGACGGCTTTTTCTGGGCCAATGTCGCGTTTCGCGACGAAGAGTTGCGCGTGAGCGGCAACGGCATTCTCAGGGAAGTGCTCGATTCGATGCGCATGCGCACCAACCGGCTCAGGCACCTGAGCGCATCGCTGCCCGGGCGGCTCAGGCGGTCCTGCGCCGATCACCAGCGCCTTTGCGAGGCGTACGCCGAGCGCGACGGCACGCTCGCCGCCGCGCTCAACCGCTCGATCGTGCTGGGCGCGCTGCGCGCCATCGAGCATGCGTGGCAGGAGACGCCGGCCGGCCGGTGACGGCGGGCTCCGGACGCGATCCGGTTCAGCGCGCGGGCCGCCTCGCGCGGCGCGCCGTTTTCGGACAAGACGAAAGGAATAGTCACGCCTCGTCGGCCGTTATGGTGATGTGCGGGGCCGTTCGCTCATGAATCGACGATCAACCGCCCGACGGCAATGCCGTTTCTTCAATACGCCGCGTCTGCGGCGCATCCAGGAATCCGGCCCCATCCAGGCACCGCTACGGGAGAGCACGCATGGCCCGCCTCGTCATTCCGTCCCACATGTCCGGAGAGCAGTACATCACGAAGGCAGCGTTGATCGCCGATCCGAAACTCGAAGTCAGGGTGTTTCCCGGCACGAAAATGCTGCTCGACGAATACAGGACAGATGCCGCACGCCGGGGTCAGTCATTGGCCGAACTTTATAATTCGCGCCATCGCACCGCTTTCGCAAACGATGCTGAAGTCAGAAACGCGATCGATCAAAAGCAGAAAGAAAACCTCAAATCGATGGTCGAATTTTTTCAAAAGGACATTATCAATCCGGCAAGGGTGTCCAGAGACGAAAATGAAAACCTCAAGCCAGTAACGCGTGGCTCGACGCAGGCCGTACGGGAGCTTTATCGCGACCCTGCGCGCAACGCGCAACAGGTCATCAGAAACGGCCTGGAAGTCGATCCTGAAACTCAACGCGGCATAGAGGAATTCTACTTTTCGAAAGGCTTGAAGAAGGACGAAAAATACGCGATTTTCTGGGGGCGAAAATCGGGCGAAATGACGGGCGCCGGTCCCGCCCTGGATACCAACGAAATCATGCTCGCCCAGATGATGTTCGTGATCCGCCGCAAGGATCCCCTGCGCAAGCTCATCCTGATCGGCGATCCGGTCGCGCTGCCGCTGGAGGTCGATGACATGAAGGTCCCGAGCTTCGACATCGATCTCGTGCGGTACTGGGACAGCGGTTTTCCCAACGCCACGGGTGTCCTCGCGCAGATGGGCTTCATCCGGCTCATCATCGACTGGAATCCGGACTCCGTCAGCATCGGCACCAATAGCGGCATTCTCGAGCTTCCGCATCTCATGGGCATGAAGACGGTATATCTCGAGAATGTGCATGACCATGCTCGCAAGGGCTTGCGGTGGCAGTTGCTTGCGGCGAACTATCGTGTTCCGACGGCGGACGAACTGAACGTGCTCGAAAGGAAACTGAAGAGCGAGCAGGCAAGCCCCAATCCCAACACAGGAAAGATCGACGCGCTCAACCGCGATATCGCGAAAATCAATAACAAGAAGATCGACGTCCTCAATCAGATCCGCCCCGGATTGCAGCGGTTCTCGACGACCACCAGCACCGAATTTCGCGCGTCGCGCAAGGCGTTGTTCGACGAGGTCGGGGCCTGGCTCGACAGGCAATCGCCGCCGGAGCCGCGCAATCCGGTCGCCGCGCATGACACCTTTCTCGATCTCCTGACATCCGCTGCGAATACCCCCGAAGGTGACAGGGAGTCGCTCGCCGGCTCTGGACAGTCATCCCCCTGGTGGACTCTTCAGCACAAGGCCGAGAGAGCGTGGGCGCCTATTCGCACTTCCCGGCAGCCATTCAGCGGATCGCCCGGAAAGCGCACGGATGCGCTCGCGGCGATGTCGGGCGCCATGCGGCTGCATGGCTTCACCACCGCGCAGAAAGAGCAGTTCTGGAACACGTTCAACTACACCTATGTCAACGACCGCGAAATGCCTGCGGTCAGCGCGCCGGACGTACGCGCAGGCTATCGGGCGTGGCTTCAGGAGACCGACGAGATATGGGCGTATGTGAAAGGCAGGCAGTTCCCCGGCAGTTAGCCACGCGATCGCCGCTCCTTCGCACGCGTGGCCTACCCTGCACGCGCATCACGTCCGCCCGTTTCGACAGCCGCCTTCGCTGCCGCCGTCATGACCGCGGCAGGCATCAGCCGCCCCTGGATCAACTGGCCCGCTGTCTTCACGGCGAGCGTGCCGATCACCACGTTCGCCGCGATGAACAGGACGGGTGCGAGCCATTCGACAGGACCCGTGGCGCCGCGCTCGACCATGCGCATCGCCATTGTCGGCAGCGCCGCGGCGCCGAAGCTGAAGGCCCAGTATGACGGCGCGAACGGCTGCTTGCGAATCCACGGCAGCAATCGCAACAGCAGGAGCGCCTGATACAGGCCGTAGCCGAGGAGGATCTGCGCGAACAGGTCGGGCGCGCCCGCACCGAGGCTCAGATAGGTCACGCCACCCACCACCGGCGGTGCAAGCTGGATGCCGACCAGCGGCCGCAATGCTTCGGAGAGTGGCTCACGAACGGCCGCGCGGTGCATCACCATCGATTCGATCGCGAGCCACGACAGCAGGCCCGCGCCGAAAAACATCGCGCCCACATGCGGCCAGCCGAAGCTCGCGGCCGCGGTTCCCGCGACGAAGCTGGGCGCGACCGACGGCAGGTACATCGCCGGGGTCACGGTTTCCGGCGGACTCACGCCCTGCCAGAAGCGCCCATGCAGAAACAGGCCGAGGACGAGCTGCCCGGCGACCGCCACGCTGAACAACGCGATCGCCGCGACCCGCGAGTACTGCAATAGCGCGAGCGCCGCAAGCAGGCTGGAAACGGGTGCGAGCGCCGCCAGCGACGATTGCACCGGATGCTGCAGTTCGGCGAGCGCCTGCGCGCGGTAGGCGATCCACTTGTGCGCGTACGCGAGCAGCAGGACCAGCCAGAGCGCGAGCGATGCGACGGTCAGCACCTGAGCCACGACAGCCGGCAAATGCCAGATCCGCACACCCACGCGCCATGCGTTCGCGAGCGCCAGCGCGCCCACAGCGATGCCGAAGAAAGCTGCCGGCATCGGTCCGCGATTGGTATTCATGCCTCACCTCCCTGATTTTTTCATGGCGCCCGCCTTGCGCAGGCGTGTCGATGGGAGGCACTTTACGAGGCCGCGCCGTACGCGGGAATGCCGCATTGACGCAGGAAAATGCTCGATCGTCTCAAAGGAACCAGGCCGGCAAAGCAAGACGAACGACGACTACCCGTCGCGATCAGGCGCGAGGCATCGAGCAGAAGGCCGCCGCGCGACGAGCGGCTCGCGCACCACAGCGGGGAACGGCTCGCCTCGACGCGGCCAATGACGATGCATCCACCGCTTCGCCGCGCACGCGACAGGCCTTCGCAAGCTCGCCGCCATGTCCGCGCCATGTTCCCTGTAACACGCACACCTTCGTATGAGCGGTGCGAACCAACGTGTGCGATGCGCAGCGACCGCATCAACTCCAGTCAATCGGGTTGTGATGGCGGACGGGGCGATCGCGCTCTTCCGTTCGCCTTCCTACGCTTTGTCCTGCTTGCCTCGACAGCGCGGCGTGCAGGGCAAAAAGAGCGGCATCGTCATGACCAAAGACGCATCGCGCCCACTCCCCGACCCGTGTCCGCCACCCACGGCGGCGCAAATAATTCATCCGATGCCGGAATATCCGCGAGCGCGTTGATGTTTACCCTTATGAACGCAGCATTCACCCGCCACCGACATCAAGGAGCAACAAAAATGAAGAAGCTCGTCCTGTTCACCGTATCCGCAATCGCCTTCGCTTCGACCGGCGTTTTCTCGAATGCATTCGCGCAGGAAAAGACGCGCGCGGAAGTCCGCCAGGAACTGATCCAGGCCGAAAACAACGGCTCGCGATTCGTGACCGACACCTCGTATCCGGCCGTCGATCCGATCTACGCCGCGCAGGTCGCGCGCCTGAAGCAAAGCCATGCCGACATGGGAACCGACACGTCGGGCTCGTCCGCGAGCGGCACGCGCATCACGATGCACAGCCATGGCGGCAATCAGTCGTGCGTGGGCCCGGCCGACTTCTGCACGCCGTTCTTCGGCAGCTGAATAGCACAGGCATCGCACTGAACCACGACACCGAACAACGAACCAGGGATTTTTCAACGATGAAAGTACTTCTTTGCCTCACCTTGGCAGTCAGCGCACTGGCAAGCCCCGCGCTCTCGTTCGCGCAGACATCGGACGCGCCGCTCACGCGCGCGCAGGTCCGCGCCGACCTCGTGCGTCTGGAGAAGGCCGGATACGATCCGAGCCGCGGCGATTACTGGAACTATCCGGTTGACATTCAGGCAGCGGAAGCAAAGGTCGCGGCGGAAGACGCGGGCCACGCGAACAACGCGGTAGGCGGTGTCGCGGACGATGGCACGTCGCGCTCGGGCCCGCCCGCCTCGCCGGTCACGACGCACTCGATCTACTTCGGCCATTGATGCACGCGTCCCTTGTCGCGCACGCCGCAATCCATGCGCGAACCGGCCCAATGCAGCACCATCGAGCGGGACTCGCCTAGCCCCACGGGTCCCGCGGCAAGCGCAGCACCGCATCCAGTCCACGCGACGGACGATTGACCAGCACGAGCGTTCCGCCGTGCGCCATCGCGATGCTTCTCGCTATCGTGAGGCCAAGTCCGCTGCCGCTCGTCCTTCCCGGACCGACGCGAAAATACGGCTCGAACACGCGCTCGAGCATGCCTTCTCCTTCGATACCCGGACCGTCATCGCTGATCGTGATGCGCACGGCGTCGCCGTCGTCGTTCATGTGCACCGAAGCCCCGCCGCCGTGGCGGATCGCGTTGTCGAGCAGATTCTGCAGGCAGCGCTTCAGGTTGCGCGGATAGCCGCTCACCGGTGCGCCGGCCCGCCCGTCGAGCGCGACACGGACGCCGGTTTCCGCGATGTCGTCGCAGAGTCCGCGCAGCATCGAATCGATGTCCATCTGGCGACGCGGCTCCGTAATCTCGACACCCTGCGCGAAGTCGAGCGTGGCGCGCACCATCGCATCCATCTCGTCGAGATCGCGGCTCAGGCGCTCGCGCGACACCTCGTCCGGCAACATCTGCGCACGCAGCCGAAGCCGCGTGAGCGGCGAGCGCAGATCGTGCGATATCGACGCAAAGAGCCGCGTGCGCTCCTCGATGGCACGAATCAGCTGCTGCTGCATCGCGTTGAACGACTGCGCCGCGACCCTCACCTCGCGCGGCCCGGCAAGATCGAGCGACGGCCGGTACACGTTCCTGCCGAGCGCTTCGGCGGCGACTGCGAGCCGTCTCAGCGGCTGCACGGCGACGCGCACCGCGATCAGCGCGAGCAGGAGCGCTGCCGCGAAACGGATCACGTAGATGCGCAGCAGATAGTCGATGGCGAGCGAGCGCGGCTCGCTTGCCATGCCGGCCTGCCCCTCGTGCGCGACGACGTCGAGCCACGTGCCGCTCGTCTGCAACTGCACGTGGAACTCGCCCGATGGCGTGCGCGATTCGAAGAGACTGAAGATGCCGCGGTGCTGGCCGGCATCGTCGGTCAGCTCGGCATCGATCAGGCGCAGCTCGACCGCCTCATTCAGACGATGCGCGAGCACGCCCGCGAGCACGTCCTCGATCGCCTGCTGCGCGACCGTATGCGCCGGCTCCGGAACCGGCGCATCGATGACGCGCAGGCGATAGCGCGCGTCGCTCAACTGACGGATGATCGCCGCGCGCGCGGCGGCGTCGGGTGAGGCCTGCAGAAGGCGTACCGTATCGGCGAGACGGCTCGCCAGGAGCCGCGCGGGAATCTCGAGCGTGCGGTTGTCGTGCGTCTCGAACCAGATCGTGCTCGTCAGCAACTGGCCGCCGAACATGCCCGCGACCAGAATCAGCACGAGCCGTCCGAACAGCGTGTCCGGCAGGAGGCGTAGCTTCATCGGCAGGGATCAGCCTTCATATGACACGTCCGCCGTGAGCATGTAGCCCTCGTTGCGCACGGTGCGAATGAGCGTCGCCTGACGCGCGGTGTCCTTCAGATGCTGGCGCAGCCGGCTGACACAGACGTCGATCGAGCGGTCGAGCGGCGAGCGCTCCTTGCCGAAGACCTCGTCGAGCAGATAGTCGCGCGAAAGCGGCCGGTTCGGATGATCGAGCAGCGTGCGCAGCGTGCGGTAATCGGAGCCGCCGAGCGTCACCACGACGCCCTCGGGCGACAGCATCTGCTTCATGCACGTATCGAGCCGCCAGCCGGCGAAGTTCACGTAGGCGGCGGCATCGCCGTGACGCGGCGCGGGCGCCTGGCGGGCGCGCCGCAGCACGGAGCGGATCTTGGCGAGCAGTTCGCGCGGATCGAAGGGTTTCGGCAGGTAGTCGTCCGCGCCCATTTCGAGCCCGAGGATGCGGTCGAGCAGACCGCCGCGCGCGCTCAGCATGACGATCGGCACGGTGTCGCGCCGGCGCAGTTCGCGGGCGATGTCGAGACCGTCCTCGCCGTCGAGCATCAGGTCGAGCACGACCAGATCGACCCGCGATGTATTGATCACCTGCTTCATCTGCGCGCTGCCGGTCGCCACCGACACGCGATATCCCACGCCCTGAAGATATTCGCGCAGCAGGTCGCGAATGCTGGCGTCGTCGTCGACTACGAGTATCTGATGCATCTGATGCGAAGCCACGAGCGCTGACTCGGGACGCGGAGGAAAAAGCGAAAAGGATCCTGAAAGGCAACATATTTCATTACAAAAGAGCCGCCTTTCAACACATCTGCATTACATTGCGCCGCTAAAGTTACGCGTCGTAATGAAACCGATTCTCATTCACAAACTATAGCATGACGAACAAGAACCGTCGCCGCACCGACGCGATCCACCACGCCCGCCGCGCCACGCGGCTCGCCGCCGCGCTCGTTTCCGGGCTGGCCGCCCATGCCGCGCACGCGCAATCGAGTGTCTCGCTCTACGGCCTGCTCGACGCGAGCCTGATCTACACGAACAACGCGCAAGGTCATTCCAACATTCAGGCGGGCAGCGGCAGCGTGACCGGCAGCCACTGGGGTCTGCTGGGACGCGAGGAGCTGGGCGGCGGCAACCAGGCGATCTTCCAGATCGAAAACGGCTTCAGCGTCACGAACGGCACGTTGCGCCAGGGAGGCCGCGAGTTCGGCTATCAGGCCTATGCGGGCCTGAGCAACCGCCAGTTCGGCACGGTGACGCTCGGGCGCCAGTACGATTCGGTGGTCGACTATCTCGCGCCGCTCAGCTTCACCGGGCGCCACCCGGGCGGCAACAACCTGTCGACGCATCCGTATGACAACGACAACCTGAACAACTCCTTTCGCGTCAACAACGCGGTGAAATTCGCGAGCGTGTCGTACGGCGGCGTGAAGTTCGGCGCGCTCTACGGCTTCTCGAACGAGGCCGGCGGCTTCAGCGACAACCGCCTGTACAGCGCGGGCGCGTCCTACGATGCCGGCCCGCTCAGCTTCGCCGCGGGCTATTTCAGAGCGGACAATCCGGGCGTCAGCAACACCGACGGAGCGGTCACGCTGACGGACCGCACCTTCATTGCCGACCTGCAACAGACGTATGGCGCAGGCGTCAACTACGCGATCGGCTCCGGACGGGTCGGCTTCGTCTGGACGCGCACGCAACTGGGCGGCCTCGCGACGATCAATGGCGCCAACAGCCTCGGCCTGCGGCAAAACGGCGAGGGCGCGAGCTTCGACAACTTCGAGGTGAACGCGGCCTACCGGCTGACGCCCACGCTCGAACTGGTCGGCTCGTACACGTACACCGACGGCACGCTGTCCACGGCGAGCGGCGGGCATCATCCGAAGTGGCACGACGTATCGATGCAGATGGACTATTTCCTGTCGAAGCGCACCGATCTCTACGTCCAGGCGACGTACCAGCACATCGCAAGCGACGGCTCGGGGCTGACCGCCGACATCAGCGGCCAGTCGCCATCGACGACCGACGAGCAGGTCGCCGTCGCGCTGGGGTTGCGGCACCGCTTCTGAGCGGCGACAAGCGCGCCACCGGCGCGCCACGCGCCCGAGGTCTTCCGAAGCACTTTCGAACGCCTTGCGAGCGCCACGCCGCGCGACTACGATCGTCGGCATGGAGATGACATCACTTGCAGGCAAGGTCGCGCTCGTCGCCGGAGCGACGCGCGGCGCGGGACGCGGCATCGCCGTGGAGCTGGGCGCGGCCGGCGCGACCGTCTACGTCACGGGCCGCTCGACGCGGTCAGCGCGATCGGAGATGAACCGGCCGGAGACGATCGAGGAAACCGCGGCGCTCGTCGATGCCGCGGGCGGCCGGGGCATCCCGGTCCGCGCCGACCATCTCGTGCCCGCCGAGGTAAGCGCGCTCGTCGATCGCATCAGACGAGAGCAGGGCCGGCTGCACGTCCTCGTGAACGACATCTGGGGCGCAACCACGATGGAGTGGAACAAGCCGGCCTGGGAATCCACGCTCGACATAGGGCTGCGCACGCTGCGCCTCGCCGTCGACACCCACGCGATCACGAGCCACTTCGCCATCCCGCTGATGCTCGAAGCGCCGGGCGGCCTGGTGGTGGAAGTCACCGACGGAACCGATGAATACAACGCAAGCCACTATCGCGTTTCGTTCTTCTACGACATCGCGAAGGCCGCAGTGAACCGGATGGCGTTCGCGCTCGCCCACGAACTGGGGCCGCGCGGGGCGACGGCGGTGTCGCTGACGCCGGGCTGGCTGCGCTCCGAGGCGATGCTCGAAGCCTACGGCGTCACCGAATCCAACTGGCGCGACGCGACGGCGCACTCGCCCCACTTCGCGATTTCCGAGAGCCCGGCGTTCGTCGGCCGGGCGGTGGCCGCGCTTGCGCAGGACCCCGACGTGTCGCGCTGGAACGGACAATCGCTGTCGAGCGGGCAACTGGCCCGCCTCTACGGCTTCACCGACCTCGACGGCAGCCAGCCCGACGCCTGGCGATACGTCCCCGAAATCCAGGACGCGGGCAAGCCGGCCGATACGACCGGCTACCGCTGACGCACGCCCCCTCATTCAAAGCAGCGCGCGCAGGCCCGCGGCGACGCGTCCGCCGGCATTTCCCCCGTTGCTGATATATTTGACACATCGGCAATGATGCGGAGCGCCCGTTTCGCGGCTCCCCTTCGTCGAACTGATCAAGGAAAGGATACGAACGATGACCAAACAGGTGATTTTCAGTGGTGCGCCTTCACAGGTCATCAACCTCCCGTCCGTGCTGAAGGGCGCGGCCGTGGTTCTGCCGATCGGCGCGATTCACTGGTATGCGTCGAACCACTTCACGGTGCACTGGAGTCTCGCGTTCGCGCAGATGGCGGCCGTCATGATCGCCTGCGGCGTGCCGTTCCTGAAGACCGCGTTCACCGAGATCGTCATCGACACCGAGCGGATCACCTGGACGCAGGGCATCCTGTCGCGGCGTTCGTCGACTCTGGAGCTGTCGAGCATCAGCGGCGTGACGCTCGCCTATCCGTGGTGGCAGCGCGTGTTCGGCACCGGCACGATCTTCATGGAGACGCTGGACCCGGCGCATCCCGTGAGGCGCCTGCCGGGCATCAGAAACGCGGAGCAACTGCGCCGGCAGCTCGACGAAGCCGCGCACGCGCGGCGCGATCCGAAGCAGGCCGCATCGGGGCCGTCCGGCCGCCCGGACGCGCAGCATCGGGCGGACCCGGAACCGGCCTGAGCCGGCCTTGATCCAGCCGGCCGACAAGGCCCTTCAAACGGGCCCCTTGATCCGGCCTCACCCCGCGCGCCGCGCCCGCACGGCGGCCGCAAGCGCATCGAGCACCGGCTCGGTCTGCGTCCAGCCGAGGCAGGCGTCGGTGATCGATACGCCGCGGCGCAACGGCACGCCCGGCTTCAGATCCTGGCACCCCTCCTCCAGATTGCTTTCGACCATCACGCCGATGATGCGCCGCTCGCCGCGCGACAGCTGCCCGGCCACGTCCTGAGCCACATCCACCTGACGCAGGTGCGACTTGCCCGAATTGGCGTGCGAGCAGTCGATCATCACCTGCTCGCGCAAGCCGAGCGTCCTGAGCGCCGCGCAGCTTTCCTCGACGGCGGCGCTGTCGTAGTTCGGCCCTTTCTTGCCGCCGCGCAGGATGACGTGCGCGTCGTCGTTGCCGCGCGTCTCGAAGATCGCGGCCATGCCCATCTTGGTCATGCCCATGAAGGCGTGGCTCGCGCGCGCCGCGACGATCGCGTCCGCCGCGATCTGCACGCCGCCGTCGGTGCCGTTCTTGAAGCCGATCGGGCAGCTCATGCCCGACGCGAGCTGGCGATGGCTCTGGCTTTCCGTGGTGCGCGCGCCGATCGCGCCCCATGCGATCAGGTCCGCGATGTACTGCGGGCTCAGCAGGTCGAGAAATTCGGTGGCGGTCGGCAGGCCGAGGCTGCTCACGTCGAGCAGCAATTGGCGCGCGCGGCGCAGGCCTTCGTTGATGCGGAAGCTGCCGTCGAGGCGCGGGTCGTTGATATAGCCTTTCCAGCCCACGGTGGTGCGCGGCTTTTCGAAGTAGACGCGCATCACGATCAGCAGGTCGTCGCGCAGCGCGTCGGCGGCGCGTTTCAGCTTGCTCGCGTACTCCAGAGCCTGGTCGTGGTCATGGATGGAGCACGGGCCCACCACGGCCACCAGACGGTCGTCGCGGCCGTGCAGGATATCCGCGACGGCCCTGCGGCTGTCCTCCACGAGCGTCTGCACGCCGGGCTGCACCGGCAGTTCGTCGAGGAGAAGCGCCGGGGAAATCAGCGGACGCACTGCGCCGATGCGCGTATCGTCGATGCGGGTCGTGTCCTGCGTGGAGTCGGCGACGCCAACTTCCTGATCGTGCGAGGGATTGTCGATGCGGCTCAAAATGGTCTCCGGGACTGGCGTGGGGCAGCGTCGATTATCGCACTCGCCCGCGCGGGCCGTCCCGGAGTCGTGGGCGCGAGCCGCCGCGCGACACGGGCGGACGGCGACTCAGCGATCATCCTCCCACACCGACGAAGCATGGCGGCACAGCGCGCGCACCCGCAGGTCCATGTACGGGAAGAGCGGCAGCCGGCTCAGCACGTCGTGCAGATGCGCGGGGCTGTCGACATCGAAGATGCTGATATTCGCGTACTGCCCCGCGATGCGCCACAGGTGCCGCCATACGCCGTCGCGCTGGAGTTGCTGCGCCATCGCCTTCTCCTCGGCCTTGAGCGCGCTCGCCCGCTCGCCGTCCATGTCGGGCGGCAGGTTGACGGTCATTTCGACGTGAAACAGCATTGCTCTTGCTCCTGATCGGTTGAAAAAAGCGCCCCGCGAAACCCGCCGGGCGAATCAAGCAGTTCTTCACACCGCGGCGCGCGGGCGCTCCACTTCGGTGCCCGGCACGTCGGCGCGCTCGGCAAAGAGCGTGAAGTCGAAGTCGATCAGCGCGAAGTTGCCTTCTACGCCGTACGGCTTGCCTTCCGCGCCCTCGGCCTTCTTCACTTCGGGCACGAGCCCGTCGCGCGTGGCGAACGCGAAGTCGTCCCACAGGTACGGATCGCCGTCGATATTGATCTGCGTCGTGAGCTTCCGGTGGCCCGGCGCCGACACGAAGAAGTGAATGTGCGCCGGACGATGACCGTGGCGCCCGAGCTGATCGAGCAACTGCTGGGTCTTGCCCGCGGGCGGCACGCTGTAGCCCACCGGCACCACGCTCGTGAACGCGTACTGGCCTTCCCCATCCGTGCGGATCGAGCGGCGCAGGTTGAACGCCGGCTGCGACTTATCGAAAAACGAGTAATTCCCCAGATGATTGGCGTGCCACACTTCGACCAGCGCGTCCGCGAGCGGCTGGCCGTCCTCGCCCAGCACGCGCCCGCGCATCACCAGCGTGTCGCCGGGATCGGTGCCGTCGTCGAGCCGCGCATGGCCGACCGACTCCGGCGCGCCCGCCACGTAGAGCGGACCTTCGATCGTGCGCGGCGTGCCGCCTTCGAGACCCGCCTTCGCCTCCGCTTCGTCCAGGCGCACGTCGAGGAAATGCTCGAAGCCGAGGCCCGCCGCGAGCAGCCCCAGCTCGCCGCTCTGCCCCGCTTCGCCCAGGTAGTTCAGCGCGGTCCAGAACTCGCCCGGCGTCACGTCGAGGTCCTCGATCGTGTAGAACAGGTCCCGCACGATGCGGTTCACGATCGTCTTCGTGCGCGGGTTGCCCTCGCTGGTGGCGCTGTCGTTGATCTTCTGCAGCAGGGCGTCGATGGCTTGCTTGTTCATGCTGTGTCTCCGTTGAATCGGTATATATGGGGAGTGATGCCGTTCAGCGCATCGCGACGCTCGCGCCGCGCTTCGAATCGCGCCGCAGGCGCCCGATGCGCTCCCAGTCGAGCGTGACGCCCAGGCCGGGGCCTTGCGGCAGATGCAGCGCGAAGTTTTCGTAGCGCAGCGGCTCGGTCAGGATTTCCTCGGTGAGCAGGAGCGGGCCGAAAAGCTCGGTGCCCCACTTCAGCTCGCTGAAGGTGGAAAAGAGTTGCGCCGAGGCGATCGTGCCGATCGCGCCTTCGAGCATCGTGCCGCCGTACAGGTCGATGTTCGCTGCAAGCGCGATGGCCGCGACGCTCGCCGCGCCCGTCAGGCCGCCCGATTGCGCGATCTTCACGGCGAACACGTCGGCGGCGCGGCTGCTGGCGAGCGCGAAGGCGTCGGCGGGGCCGTGCAGCGCTTCGTCGGCCATGATCGGCACGTGGGCGAGATCCGTCAGACGCTTGAGGCCCGCGCGGTTTCCGGCGGCCACCGGCTGCTCGATCAGGCTCACGCCCGCGTCGGCGAAGCGGGGCGCGGCCCAGATCGTGTCGGACTCGCTCCACGCCTGGTTCACGTCGACGCGCACTTCGCCGCGCGCGCCCAGCGCCTTGCCGATGGCGACCACGTGCGCGACATCGTCGGCCACGGCGCGCGCGCCGATCTTCAGCTTGAACACGCGATGGCGCTTCATGTCCAGCATCTGCTCGGCTTCGTCGATGTCGCGCCCGGTGTCGCCGCTCGCGAGCGTCCAGGCGACATCGACCGAATCGGTCACGCGGGAGCCGAAGAGTTCGGACAGCGGCACGTTCAGGCGCTGCGCCTGGGCGTCGAAGAGTGCGGTTTCCACCGCGCATTTGGCGAAGCGGTTGCCCTGAAAGAGCGCGCGCAGCTTCGCCATCGCGGCGCCGGGGCGGCTCGCGTCCATGCCCTCGAGCAGCGGGGCGAAGTAGGTATCGATGTTGACCTTGATGCTTTCGGGGCTTTCCTCGCCGTAGGCGAGGCCGCCGATCGTCGTGCCCTCGCCGACGCCCACTATGCCGTCAGCGCATACAACGCGCACGAGCACGAGCGTCTGGCAGTTCATCGTCGCCACCGAGAGCCGGTGCGGGCGAATCGTCGGAACATCGACGAGGATGGTCTCGATGGATTCAATTCTGGTGGACGTTGCTTGCATTGGCTTCTCCTGTCGAGACCAATGTTAAGAACTGCGCCCGGTCGAGTCCAACACCGTTTCCGACTACTTCCATACCTCCAGAGCATGCAGGCCGGCGCGCCCGGCGGCTGCGGCGTTCGCGGGCGCGCCGCAAGGCAATTGCAGCGCGGATAGAATCGCAGCATGTCCACGTCATCTTCTCCCGGCAGCGAGCGCGATCAAGAGCGCGATCACGACCACGAGCTTCCGCTGCACACGCCGAGCGTCGCGTCCCTGTCGCTGGCCGCGGCGATCGCGCTGATCGCCTGGCTCGCCGTCGCGGCGCAGGCCGACATCACGATCGGGCGCATGCTCGCCCGCGGCCTGTCCGTGCTGGAAGGGCTCGAACGCATGAGCAGCTACCTGACGAACCTCACGGTGTTCATCAGCGCGATCTGCTTCTCGTGCGTGGCGACGCGCGCGCGTTCGCCGTTCGCGCGCTTCTTCCGGCAGCCGACGGTGGTGACCGCGATCGTCGTCTACATGGTGTTCGTGGGGATCGCGTACAACGTGCTGCTGCGCTATCTGTGGACGCCTTCGGGGTATCGGGCGCTCGTCAACGAATGCCTGCACACCGTCGTGCCCGCACTGGCGGCGCTGTACTGGGTGCTGTTCGTCCCGCGCTTTCACCTGCGCGCGCGGCAATGCGCGCTCTGGCTCGTCTATCCGCTGTGCTACCTGTTCGTCACGCTGTGGCGCGGCAGCGTCTCGGACTTCTATCCGTACCCCTTCATCAACGTGAGCGAGCTCGGCTACGCGCACGCACTCTTGAACGCGACGCTCCTCGTGCTCGGATTCGTCACGCTGATGGGCGTATTCATCGCGATCAACCAGCGCCGGCCGGACCTGAACATGCCCGAGACCGGCGAGCAGAACGATCAGACGCGCGCCGAACCCTGACGCGGCGCGCCCAAGCGGCAGGACTTGCGGGGCCGTCACCGCCTTGCGGGCGACCAGCACGCTTGCGACGAACGCCCGCACGCGCGCCACGGCGCCACACAGGAAGATGAGCGCGTAATCGCTGTGCGTGTGCCCGAGGAGGAACGAATAGCGCTAGCCGCCGATCGCCTGGAACAGCGCGAAGGCCGTCGCCGCGCGGCTCCGGGCGGCGCGCCGCCCGGCATGGTCGTGCGGCACCATCTGTTTCAGCCCGCCGCCGGCGCGGAGCGGTAGACGGAGATGCCCTCCATCGGATCGACGTGCTCGCGCCACGGCGCCCGCCGGATCATGCGCGCGGTGTCCTCGTGGCCCGCCGCCCAGCGCCGTTCGATCCCGCCCGGCGAGAAATCGATGTCCTTGTTCAGGTCGTCGCCTTCGAAGCGCGGCGCGTCGAGTTCGAGCACCTGCATCGTCGTGCCGCAGCCCCAGCCGAGCAGTTCCCTTACCGCCGCCGTGTCGCGCTTGTCTTCGGCAATGTGCTTGCCGAGTTCGCGGATCACGTGGCGCAGCCGGTGAATCTGCATCTGCCGCTCCAGATGACTCTCCGAGCGGCTCGAATACTGGATGTCGCGCTGACGGCTCATCGCCTGCCAGATCGACTCGGGTTCCGGGCCGCTCGCCGGCCACAGCTGCACGGCGAAGATCACGGAGCTGTGGCGCGGACGGTCGTCGAGCACCGCTTCGAGCGGCGTATTCGAATAGATGCCGCCGTCCCAGTAGGTCTCGCCGTCGAGCCGCACCGACGGAAAACCCGGCGGAAATGCGGCCGATGCCATCACGTGGCCGATGTCGAGTGTCTCGTCGCGGTTCGTGAAATAGCGCATGCGCCCGCTGCACACGTTGACGGTGCCGACCGTCAGGCGCATCTGCCGCGCGTTCAGGTAGCCAAAATCGACGAGCGAATCGAGCGTCGCGCGCAGCGGGTCGGTGGAATAGAACGCGGCCTGTGTGAGCCCGACGCGCGCATGCAGGCCGAACCACGGTTCGAGTCGCGGCGTGAAGAACGACGGAATGCCCTTCGTGATGACCCCGATGTTGCGCAGCCAGTCGTCGAGGCCCGGCATCGCGCTCATGCCCGCGACGCCGCCGCCGAACCCCCGATAAGCGACCTGGTCCCAGAAACGCTTCAGGCGCGCGAGCCTGTCCTGCGACGGGTTGCCCGCGATGATCGCGCCGTTGATCGCCCCGATCGACGTGCCGATCACCCAGTCCGGCTCGATGCCCGCGTCGTGCAGCGCCTGATACACGCCCGCCTGATAGGCGCCGAGCGCGCCGCCGCCCTGAAACACGACGACGACCTGACCGGGAATGTCCGGATGGCCGGCCGGCGGGACCGGCTCTTCGCTGCGCGTCTTTCTGGCCATGTCGTTTTCTCCGTTCGCGAAGCGGCCCGCGGCCGGGCGTTCCCTGCCTGCCGGAGCTCGCGCACCGCGGCTGCCCGGCGGCGCCTGTCACGCGCTCAGACGTCCTTCGTGTCGAACATGAGGAGTTCGACGCCCGCCTGCGCGAAGTTCGCCAGATCGTCGGCTGTCGCCTTGCCCTGGGGGGAGGCGAGCGCGGCCTTGATCGCGTCCATCGACTCGAAATGCAGGATCGCCACGAGGTAATACGGCGACTCGCCCTGCCCGACCGCGACCGGCCCCGCATTCACCTCGTAGCGCGTGAGGCCGGGCAGCGTGCCCGCGAGCGGCGCATGGGTGGCCGCATAGTACGCGTCGAATGCGGCTGTATCGGACGGATTCCTGTAAAGCGCGACGAGCTTGGCCATCGTTAGTCTCCTTTGGTTGTGGGCTGGCGAAATTGCGTGGTCACTGCTTTTCGAGTTGCAGGTAGAGCCGCTGCACGTTCTGCGGCTGCGCGGCCGCGTAGAGCTTGTAGCTGCGGAAATCGGGTACCTGGACGGTGCGCATCGCGTCGGTGAGCCCGGTGCCGTTCGCGTAGGCACGCCGCACGGCGGCATCGAGCTGGCGCAGATAGTCGCCCGTCGCGGTGAGCGCGGCATCGTCCTTCACGACCGGGCCGAAGCCCGGCACGATCGCGTGCGGCGCGAGCGCCCGCACCCGGTCGAGCGCGGCGAGCCAGCCGGGAATCTGCTCGTTGCGCAGCTCCGGAATGCGCCCGGCGCTCACGAGCCCGCCTGCGAACAGCACGCCGGTGGAGGTGTCGAGCACGGCGAGGTCGCCGGGCGTGCTCGCCGGGCCGAAATAGAGCAGCTGCAGCGCGCGCCCGCCGCTGTCGATCTGCGTCGTATCCTCGACGGTCCGGTCCGGCACCGTCACGCGCGAGCCGCCCATCTCGTCGTCGCCGAGCGTGCGCTGCAGGTTCTTCAGACAGATCGCGCAACGCTCGCGGATCAGCTCGGCGGTGCGCCGCTGTGCGAGGATCGGCACGTCGCGGTCACGAAACGCCGACGCGCCGAACACGAATTCCGGCGCCTGATGCGTGATGATCACGAGCTCGATCGGCAGCGGCGTGATCTTGCGGATCGCCTCGATCATCGCGCGGCCGTAGCGGTAGGACGTACCGGTGTCGATCACGGTCACGCCGCGCGTGCCCACGATGAACCCGTTATTCGCGACGATGCCGCGATTGGCCGGCGCCACGGCGTCGCCGTTGCCGAGCATCGCGTAGACGCCGGGGGCCACCGCGACCGGCACAGGAACATCGCTCGCCGCCGCCCGCGCGAGCGGCGCCCACGCGAGACATGCCGCCACGAGGCAGGCCGCCACAAGGCAAGCCCACATGACAAGCGCGAGCCGCCACGCTCCGCGCCGCGCCTTTTCGCTCACGCCGCACGCGCCCATCAAAGCTTCGTCGACGAAGTTTGCTGCGCCGCCGGCTGCGGATTGACCGCGACCGCGCCATCGAACTTCCGGTTCTTCGTGTCCTCGACGTGCGCCTTCAGCTCGCCGCTCGTGCGCGGCACGAAGTAGAAGCGGAAATTCGGGTTCTCGCTGATCGAAAAGTTCACGTCCGCGATCATGACCGGCTTGTCCGCGTAGCTCACCGTCACCTTGCGGATGAAATACGCCGTCGCGTAGTTGCGCGTGATCTGGTTCATCGCCATGCCGGTGCGGTTCGGATGGCGCACCATCAGCTGCGCGAGCTGGGGCCGGCCGGCGACGGCCTGGCCTTCCGGCGTGAGGCGCACCGAACCCGCGCTCGCCTCGGCGGCGGCGTCGTCCTTGCCGGCCGGCGCCGAACAGCCGCCCGACGCCTTCACGAACCGCACCGAGCTGTACAGGCGGCCGTCGTTGGTCTCGGCGATCGCGCGCATGAACGTGTAGTCCTCCACGCGCACGCGCGTCTCGATGCTCGCGAGCCCGGACTCCGGCGTGAACTCGAACGAGCCGGCATACGGCTCGGGGTTCTCGTCGATGAACAGATAGATCTTCCTGATGTAGTGCGACGGCGTCTGCGGAAACTGCGCCGCAATGGAGATCGGCACGACGGCCGCGTCCGCCGCCCGCGCGGGCGCCTCCAGCCGGATCACGGCGTCGCCCCGGGCATCGACCGGGCGGCCCTTGAACATGCCTTCCTTGAAATCCAGCCAGCGGGCGACCTTGCTCGGGTCGTCGTCGGGCTGCGCTGCGTACGCCGGATGCGCCGCCAGGGCCGCCATTGCAGCGCCCGCGGCGAGCCAGCCAGCCAGCGCGGCCTGCCTGATCGTGGTCATGATGTTCCCCTCCGTTGCTGCCTTGCGTGCCGGCGCCAGCCGCCGCGCGGGCGTCCTGTGCCTGCCCCGCATTCGTCCTACTGTTCCCACTCGAGTTCGGCATACGCGGCCGTCACGTTGCGGCGATGGTAGATGTCGAAGAGCCGCCACTTGTCGCGCTGGTCGAGGCCGATCGTGTCGATGGCCTGCTGCATCGTCTCGCCCCGCCTGATCGCCGCACGCACATCGCGCGCCAGGCCGGCGAGATACGCCTCTTCGGCGTCGAGCGACGCGGGCCAGGGCGCATCGAGCGGGCCGTGCCCCGGCACCACGCGGCGCGGTTTCATCTGGCGAATCGCCGCGATGTCGGCGAGCCAGCCAACGAGGCTGCCGTCGATCACCGGAATGCACTCGACGAACAGCAGATCCGCGAGCCACAGCGTGCCGCTCTTCTCATCGTATACCGTCAGGTCGTTGTTGGTATGTGCTGTTTTCCATGTGCGCAGCGTGAGCTGGCGGCCGCCCAGATCGAGCGTTGCCGTGCCGTCGACGAGGAGCGTCGGCGCGATGATTTCGCTGCCGTCGGCAATCGCGCCGAGCTCGCGGCGCAGCACGCGCAGATAGCTGTCCGCGTGCGACGCCTCGGCCTCGGGAAGCGTCGCGCTGCCGACGAACTGCGGATGATCGTCCCTGAACGCGGCGTTGCCGAGAATGTGGTCCGGATGCATGTGTGTGTTGATGACATAGCAGACGGGCAGCGGCGTGACCGCGCGAATCGCGGCGCGCAGCGCGCGGCCCTCCTCGGCGGTGCCGCCGGTGTCGATCACGGCGACGCAGCGCGTGCCGACCACGAAGCCGACATTCGCGATGTCGCCGCGGTTCGCGGGCGTCGCGACGTCGTCGTGGCCGCGGTGCGCGTAGAGGCCGGGCGCGAGTTCCGTCACGGCGAACGGGGCCGCAGCGGGCGCCGCCCGCATGGCTGAAACGAGAAGGATCGCGGCAAGCGCAAAATGCACGCGACGCACGCGGCCCACGCTGCGCGTCATCGCGACGGGCCCGCATCGGCCGCCGTGCCGCCGCCGATCCGCTCGCTTCCCTTCGGCGGCCTCAGCGCGAACTGCGCGTATTCGCGCTCGAGGAACGGCGCGGCGTGTTCGAGCAGGAAGCGCCGGAACACGAGGCACGTCGGCGAAAGCTGCTTCGAGCGCGAATGCACGAGCTGCCAGGTGCGCTCGATCGGCGTGCCGTTCACGTCGAGCAGCGCGATCTCGCCGGTGCGCAGTTCGAGCGCGAGCGTATGAAGCGAAATCAGGCTCACGCCCAGGCCGGCCATCACGGCCTGCTTGATCGTTTCGTTGCTGCCGAGCGTCACGCTGCGCGCGGGCACGAACAGATGCTGCCTGAACATGTGCTCGACCACCCCGCGCGTGCCGGAGCCGGGCTCCCGCAGCAGGAACGTGTCGCCGGCAAGCTCCTGGAGGTCGAAGCGCCGCGCGTGGCGCAACGGATGCGACAGCGGCGCGATGATCACATGCGGGTGATACGCGAGCGGCTCGGCGGTCGTGCCAAGCTCGGGTGGCGGGCGGCCCATGATCGCGAGATCGGTGGCGTTGTCCTGCAGGAGCCGCAGCAGCGTCTCGCGGTTGCCGACCGAAAAGTGCACATCCACCTTCGGATACTGCTGCGAATAGAGCGCGAGCAGCTTGGGCGCGAAATACGTGGCCGAACTGACGATGCTCACCGCGATCGATCCGCTATCGGCCTGCGTGAGCGACATCATCGCGTCCTCGGCGTCCTTGATCTCGCCGAGAATGCGGCTCGCGTGATGCGAAAGGCGCTCGCCCGCCTCGGTCAGCGCGAGCTTGCGCGCGACGCGCTCGAAAAGCGGCAGGCCGATGGCTTCCTCCAGCTGCCGGATCTGCATCGACACTGCGGGCTGCGTCAGATGCAGTTCCTCGGCCGCGCGCGCGAAGCTCGGGCAGCGGCTCGCGATCACGAAGATCTGCAACTGGCGCAACGTCAGCGAACGGATGAAATTCACGATGAGCGGCCACCGGTCGATAGGAGTCGGCGCAACGGGTCGCACGCGGGCGCGCCGCACGGCCCGCGCGAACGTCAGCGGCTCGCGCGCGGCGCGTTCCCGGGCTTGACCGGCGTCGAGAGGTCGGGCTTCGACGGCGCCAGGTTCTTCAGTGCACCCTGAAAATTCAGCGTTTCGGTTTGCAGCGGATGGGCGAAGTCGTTGTTCGGGCCGGGCACCTCCGTGCGGATCATCACGACCTGCCCGGGCACGTCGTCGGCCATGATGAACGTGTAGCGCTTGCCCGTGTACTGCGCGAAACGCGCGGCGTTCGGGTCGTCGAGGTAGGGCTGGATCACGATCTTCTGCGCCTTCACGCGCTTGCCGGCGGCTTCGCCGGTGACCGGCGTGATCGGCGGCGCCGCGGCGAGCGCGAGCCGCACGCGCTTCTGGAAATAGCGGCGCTGCCCGCCCGTCAGCTGCTCCATCTCGGCGATGTCGTGCTCGAGGAAATACAGGATCACCGGATTGCACGGCAGCCCGCCCGGCA
The DNA here is from genome assembly GCF_000698595.1 of Caballeronia glathei. Taxonomy (GTDB): domain Bacteria; phylum Pseudomonadota; class Gammaproteobacteria; order Burkholderiales; family Burkholderiaceae; genus Caballeronia; species Caballeronia glathei. Next base: position 39,084 of record NZ_JFHC01000004.1, read on the forward strand.
CTTCCACCGGGCCGGTGTGATCGCTGATGCGCGCGTCGCCCTTCGTGTTGTCCGGGCTCAGCACGAGTACCCGCACCGTGTCGGTGAGCTTTTCGGGCGGCCCGGAATAGTTCACCACGTAGTCGAGTTCGGTCTGCGCAGCGACGCCCGCGAGATGCGCCGACATGAAGAGCAGCCGCTCGGCAGGGGCGATGGGCGCCTGCTGATCGGCCGCGGCGGCGCTGCCCGCGACGCTCATCGCAAGGCACACCACGCCCGCCGCCGCGAGCCGCCACGCACGCCGCACGCCCGACACCGCGCGTCTCATTGCGCGGCAGCCGGCTGCAGCGGCAGCAGCGGGACCTCGTAACTCGTGAGGATCTGGTCGATCTTCGGCTGGTTCGCCGCGATCCAGTTGTCGACCTTGTCGCGCCACGCCTTTTCTCCGTAACGCACGCCCATCGAAATCTCGAAATCGAAGCGGATGCCGGGTGTCGGCGGGAACGGCACGAGCTTCACGGAATCGCCCGCGCGCTTGACGAAGTAGCCCGCGATCGGCCCCCACAGGAAGGCCACGTCGACGTTGCCCTTCGACAGGTCGCGCTCGATGATCTCGCCCGGAAACGCCCCCGGGTCGCCGCTTTGCGCCTGATACGAGACGGCCTGCTCGAGCAGGTTGTTGCCGAGCAGCCAGTCGGCGGCGGGCGACTGCGTGAAGATGCCGAGGCGCAGCTTGCTCAGCACGTCGGGCGGCAGCTTGAGCAGGTCAGACGGCGTGCGGATGCTCGCAAGCTCCGGGCGGTTCGCGAACACCATTGCGTAGGTGGAGTGCAGATACGGCCGGGTCGTCGCCGTCAGTTCGTAGCCCTTCGGCACGCCGATCACGAGATCGCACCGGTAGCGCTCGGTGTCGGGCTCCTTCTCGCGCAGCGTGCGCCGGATGAAGCCCATGCGCTGCGGAAAGTACGTGTATTCCAGCTTGTAGCCGAAATCGCTCGCCATCTGGCTCGCGATCTTGTTCTCGTAACCCTCGCCCTTGCTGTTCGACAACGGCATGTTGTTCGGGTCGGCGCACACGCGCAGCACGCCGTCCGCGCCGTCGTTGTTGGGCAACGCATCGGCGGCGGGCGCGGCATGGGCGGCGAGAGCGGCACAGAGCGCGGCAGCGAACCGTACCACCGCGGCACGGGTTACTTTGCGATCGGACATCGACACCTCCGGAAAGGACGGCAAGCAGGCTCGGGGCAAGAAACGGATCACGCGGATCACACGGCAACTCACGCGGTGCGTGTCATTTTGCATCGATCGCCTGCAGATCGCCCGGATTGATCTTGCCATCGGAGCGTCCTTTCAGATACGCGTACAGGTTTTCCCAGTTCTTCTGCATCATCGTGCTCGAACTGAAGTCGGGCATGCCCTTGTCGACGCGTCCGCCGAATACCGTGCGATGAAACTCCTTCGGATCGAGCGTCTTCAGCGCGTCGATCAGCGAGGGGCCGACCATGCCTTCCTGCTTCGCGCCGTGGCAGCGTTCGCACGCGAGCGCGCGCCAGGTCTTCCAGCCTTGCAGGGTATTGCTGTCGACCTTGTTGCCATCGACGACCTTGTACGAAACCGGCTTGATCTGCCCTCCATCGGTCTGGGCGTAGGAAGCAGGTAACGCAAAGAGTGCTATCGCCAGCGGCAAAAGTGATCGGCCTTTCATGCGCATGTCTCCTTTCGAATTGCGAGTTCGGCCGGGCCGCCCGGAGGCGGCCGCGGACCGGAACGTTGATGCGGGGTGCGGGCTTCGGAAGACGCCGCCCGCCGCTGAAAATCACGAGGCGAGGCGTGCGTCTTCATTTGAAACCCGCGGGTTGGGCGCGTCAGCCGCCCGGGATGGCGAACACGAAGAGCGTGCCGCCGAGCGCCGTGTACTTCGCCAGTTCTTTGTAACCGCCGACCGCGCCCAGGCCTTCCGTCGACTTCTGCAGGCCCGCCGCCATGCCGATGCCGGCCCAGCCGCCGATGCCCGAATACACGCCGACGTACTGCTTGCCCTGGAACTGGTACGTGAACACGTTGCCGATAATCCCTGACGGGGTCTTGAACTTCCACAGCTCCTTGCCGTCCTTGATGCGCACGGCCTTGATGTAGCCTTCGAGCGTGCCGTAGAAGACGATGCCGCCTGCCGTCGCCAGCGCGCCGGACCACACCGAGAAGCGTTCCGGCTTGGACCACGCGATCTTGCCCTTGCTCGCGTCCCACGCGATGAAGTTGCCCATCGCGCCCTTCTCGTTCGGACCCGGATACATCGAAAGCGTCGCGCCCACGAACGGCTGGCCCGCCACGTATTCGACGTCGAACGGCTCATAGTCCATGCAGACGTGATTGGTCGGCACGAGGAAGAGCCCCGAGGGCGGATCGAAGGCGGCAGGCTGCTGGTCCTTCGAGCCGAGCGCCGCCGGGCAGATGCCCTTCACGTTGTGGTCCGGACCCGCTTTCTGCGTCGAGTAGGTGGCGTTGCGGATCGGCAGGCCGCTCTTCAGATCCACGCTGTCGGCCCAGTTGACCGCCGGGTCGTACTTCTGGGCGACGAGCAGTTCGCCCGTCACTCGATTGAGCGTGTAGCCGAAGCCATTGCGGTCGAAGTGAACGATGGCGGGCACCTTCTTGCCGCCGATCGGCAGATCCGCGAGGATCATTTCGTTCACGCCGTCATAGTCCCACTCGTCGTGCGGCGTCATCTGGTAGACCCATTTCGCCTTGCCGGTGTTCAGGTCGCGGGCGAAGATGGACATCGACCATTTATTGTCGCCGGGCCGCTGCGTCGGGTTCCAGGTGCCGGGGTTGCCGGTGCCGTAGTAGACAAGGTTGAGCTTCGGGTCCCAGGCGTACCAGCCCCAGGTCGTGCCGCCTCCGGTCTTCCACTGGTCGCCCTTCCAGCTCTTGAGCGACGAATCGGCGCCGATCGGGATCATCTTGCCGTCGGACCAGGTCATCGTCTGCTGGGGGTCGAGCAGCATCTCGTTGTCCGGACCCGTGCTGTAGGCTTTCCAGACTTCCTTGCCGCTCTTGATGTCATAGGCGATGAGCCGCCCGCGCACGCCGAACTCGCCGCCCGAGATGCCGGTGATGACCTTGTCGCCGAACACGTGGGGCGCGTTCGTGTTGGTTTCACCCGCCTTCGGATTGCCGTTCTGCGCCGACCAGACCACTTCGCCGGTCTTCGCGTTGAGCGCGACGAGCTTCGTGTCGGCCTGCTGGAGGAAGATCTTGTCGTCGCCGTAGGCGAGCCCGCGGTTGACGGTGTCGCAGCACATCACGGACACCACCTGCGTGTCCTGCTTGGGTTCGTATTGCCAGAGGAACGTCTGGTCCTTCAGATTGACGGCGATGACCTTGTTGGGGAATGGCGAGTGGATGTACATCGTCTCGCCGATGACAAGGGGCGACCCTTCGTGACCGCGCAATACACCGGTCGACATGGTCCAGGCCACCTGCAGCTTGCCCACATTGCCTTCGTTGATCTGCTTGAGCGTGCTGTAGCGGTGGTTCGAGTAATCGCCCGCCTGTGCCGCCCAGTTCGATGGGTTCTTGATCAGCGTGTCGAGCTGCGAATCGGCCTGCGCCACATAGGAATTCAGGCCCGCCGTCGCGACCACCGCCAGTCCAAGAACCAGGGTGCGTAAGTTCATGTCTCCTCCAGAATGGTGATGCCGTCCGATCCAGGAATGACCACGCTACCGCGTTGCATCGCGCGCGCCTTCTCGATGCAGGTAACGAGCTTCAGCTTCGCCCGGTGCATTGCCGGACTCTTGCGTATCTGAGGCATTTGCATATTCCATGCCGGGAGCGGCCGCGACCGCCGCCGCCTGTCCCACCGGCGAACGCTCCCCGCGCGGCGGGCGTTCCCTTTCCGGATTGCGACACATACTGTGTCAATTCCGCCATAGCGTGCGCGACGCGGTGCGCGATTCGCAACACACTCGGGCGCGGCAGGCCGTGACGCACCGCAGCACGCGCCACCGCGTGTCTTTATCGTCGTGCGGCGCGGGCGCATACTGGGTGCAACCATCGCTTGTTCAACGAACCCGCTCGCGGAGGGCTTTGCCATGACTCAAACCGAACAGGTCTTTTCCGACGACGAGATAGCGGCGCGTCTGACCGGCACGCTGCAACACTGGTACCTGGAAGACGGATGGCTCAGGCGCAAGTACAAGACGGAGGGCTGGAAGGGCACGCTGATGGTCGTCAACGCGGTGGGCCATCTCGCCGAGGCCGCCTGGCATCACCCGGATCTGACGGTGTCGTACGCGTTCGTCGTCGTGAAGCTGAAGACGCATACCGCGAAGGGCATCACCGCCAAGGACTTCGCGCTCGCGTCGAAGATCGAGGAAGTGATCCAGTGGCAGCCGGGCAAGGAGGGCGGTCCGCTGGAAGGCACGCCGTCCGACGACCAGCGCTTTCGCTATATCAAGTACGACGCGCCAAAGTCCTGAGCGGCGTCAGCCGCGCACCTGCGCAATCTGGCGCATGCGCCGCACAGTCTGGCGCATGCGTGACACAGTGCGCACGGCGCACGCGCCCGCGCCTGCCCTCCTGCGCGCCCTCCCGCGCCTTCCCTGTCCGCCTCGCCGGGCCCGCCCGCCGGGCGCGGGCCGCCGCTGGTACGGCTCTTGCCTGAGATGCACGGCTCGCGCCGCGACCCGTACGCGGGCGGCCAAGCCCACCGTGACAGACCAGTGAGATCAAAAGGACACTCGCGATGCAGAACCCATCCGGTCGCCTTTCGCCGCCATCGGCCGTGACGGTCGATGCGCCCGCACGCCTGCATCTGGGCTTCCTCGACCCGAACGCGTCGCTCGATCGCGCGTTCGGCAGCGTGGGCCTCACGATCGACGGATGCGGCACGCGGATCACGGCCCGGGTCGCGGACGAAATGCGCATCGAAGGCGCGGCCACCGATGCGCAGCGCGAGCGCATCGCGCGGCTGCTCGACCAGTTGCACAACGCCTACGGCGGCCCGCCGGTCGCGATCGACGTTCAGCGCACCCCGCGCGCCCACACTGGCTTGGGCTCCGGCACGCAGCTCGCGCTCGCGGTCGGCACGGCGTTCGTGCGCCTCGCCGGGCGCACAGCGAGCACGGCCGGGCTTGCGCGGCTCCTCGGCCGCGGCGCGCGCTCGGGCATCGGCATTCACGGTTTCGATCACGGCGGCGTGCTGGTCGACGGCGGCCGCAGCGGCAGCACGTCCGGCATCGCGCGGCTGCCGCCGCTCCTCTTTCGCCAGCCGTTTCCCGACGCGTGGCGCGTGCTGCTCGTCGACGACACATCCCGCGAAGGCCTGCACGGCGACGAGGAACGGCGCGGCCTCGCGTCGCTCGCGCCGTTCCCGCCGGCGCTCGCCGCGCACCTGTGCCACCTCGCGCTGATGCGCATCCTGCCGGCCGTCGCGGAAAGCGATTTCGACGCCTTCGCCCGCGGCATCACCGAACTGCAGCGCACCATCGGCGAATATTTCGCGCCCGTGCAGGGCGGCGTGTTCGCGAGCCCCGCCGTCGCCCGCGCGCTCGAATCCGTCGCGGCCGGGCAGACGGCCGGCATCGGACAGACGTCGTGGGGCCCGACCGGCTTCGCGTTCGTCGAGAGCGCGGGCGAGGCCGAACGCGCGCTCGCCGCGGTCCGCGCCGCGAGCCGCGACACGCCCGCCATCGCGTACGCGGTCGTCACCGGCCGCAACCGCGGCGCGACGTGGCGCGCAACCGATCTAGAGAGGTGCGGGATCGACGCCGCATGACATACCGCACGGCGCGCGCCCCGGGCCACGAGCCCGCGGCACGCGTCCTGCCAGCCCGCCGGACGCCAACCTGAACGAGACGAGCCCACCGCCATGCCCGAAGCCACCGAAAGGCCCTATATCCTGCACATGTTCACGTCCACGCCGCAGATGAGCCCGTTCGACGTCAACATGGCCGCCGACGCCGGCTATCAGATCGTCGTGCCGTATTGCAACGTCGACGAGGACAGCGTCGTCCAGCTCACCCAGGACGCGATTTTCTCGCGCGGGCCGAAAGGCGTGTCGCGCACCGGCATCTTCATCGGCGGGCGGGACGTGATGCTCGCCGCCGACATGCTCGACCGCGCCCGCCAGGCAATGGTCCCGCCGTTCGAAGTCTCCGTGTTCGCCGACCCGAGCGGCTCGTACACCACCGCGGCGGCGCTCGTCGCGCTCGTCGAGCGGCATCTGAAGGCCGAGCACGGCGCGGAACTCGGCGGCAAGCGCGTGCTGATTCTCGGCGGCACCGGCGCCGTGGGGCGCGTCGCGGCGGCGATGGCGGCCTCGCTCGGCGCGGACGTCGCGATCGCGAGCCATTCCAGCCAGTCGCGCGCGACCCAGGTGAGCGACGAAATCAACCGCCGCTTCGACATCGCGACGTCAGGCGTCGCGACCGGCACGCCCGAGCAGCTGCACAAGGCCCTCACGCGCGCCGAAGTGGTGTTCGCAACGGCGGTCGCGGGCGTGCAGGTGATGACCGCCGCCGACCTCGCGCGCGCGAAGAACCTCCTGATCGCCGCCGACGTCAACGCCGTCCCGCCGGAAGGCATTGCGGGCGTGAACGTGATGGACGACGGCAAGCCGCTCGCCGGCGCCGCGCGGGGCGACGCCATCGGCATCGGCGCGCTCGCGATCGGCAACGTCAAGTACCAGGTCGAACACCGGCTCTTCGTGCGCATGCGCACGGGCGGCAAGCCCGTCTACCTCGGCTTTCCCGAGGCGTTCGACGAAGCCCGCGCGATCGCCGCCGGCCCGGGCTGATGCACACGCCGCCGCTCCCCTCCCGCGCGCCGCATGCGCGCGCGCCGTGCGTCGCGGTCGCGGGGCTGTCGGCGCGGATGCTCGCGCAGTCGGCGGCGCGCGCCGGGTTCAACGTCGTCGCGCTCGACATCTTCGGCGACCGCGACACGCGCGAGTACGCGGGCCTCTGGTTCGACATCGGCGGCGAGGGGCTCGTGATCGACCGCGCGCGCCTTCATGACGCGCTCGAACACGCCGCGCGCCTGCCGCGCATGCTCGGTCTCATCGTGACGAGCGGGCTCGAGCCGCTCGCCGACGGCCTCGCGCGCGGCGAGCGGATGCCGCGCTTCATCGGCAACGGCGCGCAGGCGATCTCGGCGGTGCGCGACCCGCGGCGCTTTTTCCCGATGCTCGACGAAGCCGGCATCGACCATCCCGAGGTGCGCTTCACGCGGCCCGCCGATCCGCGCGGCTGGCTCGTCAAGCGCGCCCACGGCTGCGGCGGTGTGCACGTCGAGCCCGCCGGCGGCGAAGGCGGCGATGGCGTCGGCGATGACGCCTCCGCTTCGCCCGCCGGACCCGCCTACTTCCAGCGCATGAGCCCCGGCCGTTCGATGTCCGCGCTCTTCGTCGGCGCGCGGCGCGAGGTGTCGGTGATCGGCTTCGCGGAACAGCTTAGCGTCGCGTGCGGCAAGCTGCCGTTCGTGCACGCGGGCTCGGTCGGCCCGCTGGACCTGCCGCCCGCCACCGCCGAAAGGATCACGGCCGCGATCCGCACGATCGTCTGGCAGACGGGCCTCACGGGCCTGAACAGCATCGATTTCCTGCTCGACGGCGACACGTTCCGCGTGCTCGAAATCAACGCCCGCCCGTCCTCGACGATGGCGCTCTACGACGCCGCCTGGCCCGGCGCCTGGCCGCGCGGCCTGTTCGGCTGCCATCTGGACGCCTGCCTGGACGGCGACCCCGCCGCCGTGCCGCCCGCGCCCGCGCGACGGGTGGCCCAGCATGTCGTATTCGCGCCGCGCGGCTTCACCGCGTCCGCGCGCTTCAGCGACGCCTGTTTCGTCGACCCCGCCTGCCACGACGTGCCGCTCGCCGGCACGCGCGTCGAAGCTGGCCAGCCGGTGTGCACGCTCGTCGTCGCGGCGTCGACGCTCGCCGCCGTGCGCGACGAGCTGGAGCGCCAGCACGCGCGGCTCCTGCAACGCATCGAAACCTGTCACGAGTGCTCCCATGACGCCCTCTCCCCCCGCTGAACCCTTGAGCGTGAACGCGCTGAGCGAGCGCCTCGTCGCGCGTCTCGTCGAGAGCGCCGCGCGCCTGTCGGTCGACATTTCCCGCACCGCCGACGGCACCGTGATCGCCGACGCGGGCGTGGCCGCGCCGGGCGGCGTCGAAGCGGGCCTGCTGATCGCGCGCATCTGCATGGGGGGCCTCGGACGCGTCGCGCGGCGCATGAGCGGCGACGCCGATCCGCTGTGGCCGACCCTGATCGAAGTGCACACGTCGAATCCGGTGCTCGCCTGCCTCGGCAGCCAGTACGCGGGCTGGAGCCTTTCTGCGACCAAGGAGCAGACGGGCGGCAAGAAGTTCTTCTCGCTCGGCTCGGGCCCCGCGCGCGCGCTCGCGGCGAAGGAGCCGCTTTTCGGCGAACTCGGCTACCGCGACCGGCACGACAGCGGGGCGCTGGTGATGGAAGTGGACCGCCTGCCGCCGCAGGTCGTGATCGACAAGGTGGTGCGCGACTGCGGCCTCGCGCCCGAACGCCTGACCATTGCCGTTACGCCGACACACTCTGTCGCAGGGACGGTGCAGGTCGTTGCACGCGTCGTCGAGGTTGCGCTGCACAAGACGCACGTGCTCGGCGTGGACCTGCACGAGATCGTGGAAGGCAGCGGCACCGCGCCGCTGCCGCCGCCCGCGCCGGACGGCATCCAGGCGATGGGCCGCACCAACGACGCCATCCTGTACGGGGGCCGCGTGCATCTGACCGTGAAGCACGACGAGGTGGCGAGGCGCCTCGCGGCCGAGCTGCCGTCGTCGAACGCGCGCGACTACGGGCGGCCGTTCGCGGATATCTTCACGTCGTTCAACTACGACTTCTATCAGATCGATCCCGCGCTCTTCGCGCCCGCCGAAGTCTGGGTGAGCAGCCTCGAAAGCGGCGCGACGTGGCACGGCGGCAGGGTCGATGGCGCGCTCCTGCAGGCGCAGTGGGGCAGCAAGCCATGAGCACGGCGGCGCGCATCGCGGTCATGACCGACGAAACCGGCTGGCACACGTCGCGGCTGAAAAAGGCGTTCCGCGCGCGCGGCTGCGAGGCGCGCTGCGTCGATCTGGCCGACTGCCGCATCGACACCACCTGGGCGCCGCACGGCCTCGCGATCCCCGGCTTCGGCCACGGGCTGCCCGATGCGGTGTTCGTGCGCGGCATCGCGGGCGGCACGTTCGAGCAGGTGACGCTGCGGCTCGGCATCCTGCACGCGCTGCGCGAATGCGGCGTGCCGGTCTACAACGACGCGCGCGCGATCGAGCGCAGCGTCGACAAGTCGATGACGAGCTTCCTGCTGAACCGCCACGGTGTGCCGACGCCCGCGACATGGGCAGGCGAATCCGCGGCGTTCGCGCAGCGCGTCCTGATGCGCGAGGCGGCGGCGGGCCGCCGGGTCGTGATGAAGCCGCTCTTCGGCTCGCAGGGCAAGGGCTTGCGGCGGCTCGGCATGCGCGGCGGGCGGCTCGCGCCGCTGCCGTCGCTCGCCGGGTACAGCCGCGTGGCGTATCTGCAGCGCTATGTCGAGGGCGCGCGGCCCGGCTTCGACTGGCGCGTGCTCGTGATCGGCGGCCGGGCGGTGGCGGCGATGCGCCGCGTCGGCGGCCGGGGCTGGATCCACAATTTCGCGCAGGGTGCGGCCTGCGAGCCCGCCGCGCTCACGGACGCGCTCGCGCAGACCGCTGTGCGCGCGGGCGAGGCGCTCGGCCTCGACTACGCGGGCGTCGACCTGATCGCGCAGCACGGCCAGAATCCCGATGACGCCGGCGGCAACCTGCCCCCGCTCGTGCTCGAAGTGAACGGCGTCGCGGCGTGGCGCGGGCTGCAATCGGTGACGCAGCTCGACATCGCCGCCGCGCTCGTCGACGATCTGCTCGATCGCCGGCTCGCCGCACCTGGCGCGCCGCTCGTCCCCGTTACGTTTGCAGGCGGCGATGCCAGTGCCTGACGACATCGCGCGCGCCGCGTTCCTGCGCGCCTGCCGGCTCGACGTAGAGACGCCGAAGCCCGGCAACGTGAGCGCCGACAGCGCGGGGCACGGCATGACCGCCGCGCAGTTCATCGCGAGCGCCGAGGCGGCCGCGGCGCCGCTTTTCACGCCGCGCGCGGCCGTGGGCGAGCGCATCCTCGGCGCGGTGACGCGCACGCTCGAAGTCGCGGGCTGCAACACGAACCTCGGTATCGTGCTGCTCGCCGCGCCGCTTGCCGCCGCGCTCGACGACCTCTCCCCGCCCGTCGACGCGCTGGAATGGCGCGCCGCCACCGAGCGCGTGCTGGAACAGCTCGATCTTTCCGACGCCCGCGCCGCCTACCGCGCGATCGCGGCGGCGAACCCGGGCGGCCTCGGCGACGCGCCGGAGCAATCGGTGCGGGCGGAGCCGTCGGTCGGGCTGCGCGCGGCGATGTCGCTCGCCGCCGAGCGCGACAGCATCGCGCGCCAGTACGCGAACGGCTTTCGCGACATCTTCGAGACGGGGCTCGCGGCGGTGCGCGACCTGTCGGCTAAACCCGACGGCATCGTCACGCTCAACGTGTTCCTCACGTTTCTCGCCGGCTGGCCCGATTCGCACATTGTGCGCAAGCAGGGTGTGCCGGTGGCGCAAAGTGTCACGCGCGAAGCCAGGCTGCGCCACGCGCAATGGCGTGCCGCGCCTTCGGGCGTGCAAACGCCGCGCCTGTCGGCATGGGACGCCGAACTGAAGGCGCGCGGCATCAACCCGGGCACGAGCGCGGATCTCACGGTGGCGACGCTCTTCGTGGCGGGTTGCACCGTGCGGCCGTGAAGCGGCGGCGGCTCGCGCCGGCGCGCGATTGGCACGGAACATGTTAGTCACAACGTGGTTTGCCGATCCAAGCCTTGCGCGGCCGGAATCCGGCGTCGCGAGTTGACCGCAAGTCGCACTATCCGAGACCCAAAATCACTGGAGGAACAGCATGGCCAAGATCAATCGCGTCCTGGTAGGAGAGTCGCTCGTCGGCGAGGGCAACGAGGTCGCTCATATCGACTTGATCATCGGACCGCGAGGCTCCGCTGCCGAAACCGCGTTCTGCAACGCGCTCACCAACAACAAGGACGGCTTCACGTCGCTGCTCGCGGTCGTCGCCCCGAACCTGCTCACCAAGCCGAACACGATCCTGTTCAACAAGGTGACGATCAAGGGCGCCAAGCAGGCGGTGCAGATGTTCGGACCCGCGCAGCACGCGGTCGCGCTCGCGGTGGCGGACAGCGTCGAGGACGGCACCATCCCGCAGGACGAAGCCGACGACCTCTTCATCTGCGTCGGCGTGTTCATCCACTGGCAGGCCGACGACGACAAGAAGATCCAGGAGTTCAACTACAAGGCGACGCGCGAGGCGCTGCAGCGCGCCATCGCGGGCGAGCCGAAGGCGTCGGAGGTCGTCGCGAAGAAGGCCACGGCGGCGCACCCGTTCGCGCCGAACTGAAGCGGCCGTCACGGGCACCGGTGCCGCCTGGGGCGGCTGCGGTGCCCGCATCGCATGTCATCGCATGTCGAACCGATCAACGCTTTTGCAGAGGCATTTCGCATGACCTTTCGAAGTCGCACGCTGCTCGCCGCCGCCTGCCTCTCGCTTGCTGCGCCCGCCGCGCTCGCGGCCGACGCGGCCCCGCCGGCGCAAAACCACGACTACCCGACACAGGGCCGCGTGGAATATGTCCTCAGCTGCATGGACGACAACGGCCACGACTTCGTGAACGTCTACAAGTGCTCGTGCGTGATCGACCGCATCGCGGCCGTGCTTCCCTACGACGATTTCGTCGAGCAGTCCACGTTCTCGAAGTACGCCACGCTCGGCGGCGAAGGCGGTGCGGAGTTCCGCGTGGATCGCGCGAAGGCGCAGACCAAGAAATATCGCGCGCTGCAGGCCGACGCGTACCGCGCCTGCGGCATCGGACAGGCGTCAGCCGCGGCGAAGTGAGCCTGCCGGCGGCATGCGCGCGCCCCGCCGGGCGCGCGCATGCCGCCGGCTGCGCTCAGTTCGGCACGAGCCCTTCCCCGAGCCAGGCGAAGGTCGCGCGCGCCGGATTCGGCTGCACGCGGCGCCGCTCGATCAGCACGCCCACCGATTCGACGTCGTCGAACTTGGCGGGCTTCTCGATCGACACGCGTACCCAGTGAGCGCCGAAATCCCTGATCAGCATCTGCGCGACCTTTTCCGCGAGCGCCTCGAGCAGCTGCACGCCGTGCGACGCGAGCAGCGCGTGAAGCGCTTCGCGCACGGCCGCGTAGTTGATCGTGTCCTCGATGCGGTCGGTCGTGCACGCGCGGATGGCGGGTACGCCGATTGCGAGGCTCATACGCACCGGCTGGGCGGCGTGCAGCTCGCTTTTGTCGATGCCGATCACCGTCGAGCCCGTCAGCCCCTCGATATAGACGATGTCCATGGGCACCTCGCGCTCGCCGTGCGACGGGGCGCGGGAAGCGGCTTGCTGCGGTGCCGCATCGTCTGCCGGGGCGTTGTCCGGCGGGGTCGGGAAGCGGGTGTGGCGAATCGCATCGAAACGGTCCATGGTGAAAGCTCCGCCGCTGTGCGGCCCAGATCGGTGGTTGAAGGTCCGGTTGAAACGCCAAGCAAAAATCGGGCGCGTCGGCCATACTCTATGAGAACACTTATTGAACCGAAGCGTCATCGGATGTAGAGTTCTCGCGATAGTCGGCCCGACTGGCGCCAAAGACAGGCCACAAACAGGCTATACACAGGCCATCAACAGCCGAGGCTCCTGGCGCGCCTGCGTGCATCTGCAAGCCCGCAGCGCAAGGGGAACACAACAGACTCGGCGCCGAAGGCGTTGCGCAACGGCGCAATGCCTATCGGACGCCACGGAGACAAGCCCCCATGTCGTCGATCGCTGACATAGATACGCATGTCCGAGAAGTCCTGAACATAGTCAACAATCCGCTGGCTGCGCGCGTGGCCAACGATTCGGTCACCCAATCGTGGATTCGCTGCCTGAACGAGTTCAGGCTCGACCCGGCGCACTTCGTGATGCCGCCGATTCTGACCCAGAAGGAACTGGCCGACCGCCGCGAGGCGGCAAGCGACCTGATCGCCTGCTCGAAGCTTGAAATGACCACGCTGTACCAGCAACTCGCGGACCCGGAACTCGCGGTCGTGCTGGTCGATGCGGACGGCGTGATCGTGCATCAGGTGTCCTCGGTGCCGTTCGGCGAGGCGGTGGCCGCCGACGGGCTGCGCGTCGGCGCGCTCTGGAGCGAGCGCGAAGCGGGCACCAACGGCATGGGCACGTGCCTCATCGAGCGCGACTGCATTGCCGTGTGCCAGCACGAGCACTTCTATCCGCGCTATACGTCGCTCACCTGCTCGGCCGCGCCGATCTTCGACGACCGCGGCACGATCGTCGGCGTGCTCGACGTGACGAGCCGCTCGAAGCTCCTGCAGCAGCATTCGCTCGTGCTCGTCGGCATGTCGCGGCAGATGATCGAGAACCGCCTGATCGACGCGCGCTACCGGCACGCGAACATGATCCACTTTCACAGCCGCCCCGAGTTCGTCGGCACGCTGCACGCGGGCAAGCTCGCCGTGAGCGACGACGGCGTCGTGCTCGCCGCGAGCCGCAGCGCCCTCTTCCAGCTCGACTTCCGCTCGCCCGGCGAGCTGTGCGGCAAGCGCATCGAGGAAGCGTTCAACGCGTCGCTGGAAGACATGATCGCGAGAAGCATCCGCGGCTCGTTCCACCCGGTGACGGTGTACAGCGCGAAGGCGAACAGCCGATTCTTCCTGACCGCGCAAACGCCGCGCGAAGCCGCGAGCGGCGCAACCCGCATCCTGATGAACGACCCGATCTCGCGCAACCCGTCGGCGGGCGCGCGCGGCAAGGCGCTCACGAAGGACGTACGCGAGACGACCGGCCGCCTCGACAAGCTCTCGCATCTCGAATTCGGCGACCCGCGCATGGCCTCGCAGATCCAGCTCGCGGCGCGCGTGATCCAGCGCAAGATTCCGATCATCCTGCGCGGGCAGACCGGCACCGGCAAGGAAGTGTTCGCCAATGCGCTGCACAGCATCAGCCCGAATTGCGGCGGCGCGTTCGTCGCGGTGAACTGCGCGTCGCTGCCGGAGAACCTGATCGAGAGCGAGCTGTTCGGCTATCGTGCCGGCGCGTTCACCGGCGCGCAGCGCGAAGGCCGCCGCGGCAAGATCGTGCAGGCGAACGGCGGCACGCTCTTTCTCGACGAAATCGGCGATATGCCGATGGCGCTGCAGGCGCGCCTGTTGCGCGTGCTGGAGGAGCACGAGGTGACGCCGCTCGGCGCGGAAACCACGGTCAAGGTGGACTTCCAGCTCATCAGCGCGAGCCACCGCAATCTCGTCGAACTCGTGCAGACGGGCCTGTTCCGCGAAGACCTGTATTACCGGCTGAACGGCATCGAGATCAATCTGCCGCCACTGCGCGAACGTGCCGATGCGCTCGCGCTCATCAACCACATTCTCGGCAGTGAAGCGGAAGACCCGCCCACGCTCGGCGCCGAGGCGCGCCAGGCGCTGCTCAGCTACGCGTGGCCGGGCAACATCCGGCAGCTGCGTCACGTACTGCAGATGGCGATCGCGCTGTGCGATGGCGGCGAAATCAAGTGCGCGCATCTTCCGGCCGACATCGCGAACGGCGGCAACGCGGCGGCCGCGCGCCTTCCCGCGGCGCCGGTGCCGGCGCCCTCACCCGCCACGCCGCCGCATCTCGCCGACGACGCCGACACCTCCGCGCTCAACGCCATACAGGTGCGCGAACGCGAGACCGTGCTCTCACTGCTCGACGAGCATCGCTGGAACGTGAGCAACGTGGCCAAGGTGCTCGGCATCAGCCGCAACACGTTGTACCGGAAGATGCACAGACTGCATATCCGGCTGTCGCACGACGGAACATCGACCCAAGCCGACGCATGACAGAACACACGCCCGCCCGGCGGCTCGACGAGTTCAAGCCCGACGCGCGCTTCGCGTGGTGCGTGACAGGCTCCGGCCACATGATCGAGGAATCGATCGACCTCGCGCTGCTGCTGCCGGGCGTCGATCTCTTCCTGTCATCCGCCGGCGAGGAGGTGCTGCCGCTCTACGGGTGGCCGGTGCCCAGGCTGCGCGAGCATTTCCGCGTGTTCCGCGACAACAGCGCGAGCAGCGTGCCCGTCGGCATGCTGTATCAGGGCGACTATCACACGGTCGTGATCGCGCCCGCCACGAGCAACACGGTCGCCAAGTGCGCGCTCGGCATCTCCGACACCCTGCCGACCAACCTCTTCGCGCAGGCCGGCAAGCAATGCATGCCGGGCATCGTTTTCGCATGCGACACGGAGCCGAGCGTCATCACGCAGAGCCCTCACGAGTGGGTCGAAGTGCGGCCGCGGGCGATCGAGTTCGAGAACGTCGAGCGGCTCGCGCGCTTCGAAAACACCACGGTCGCGCGCTCGCTCGACGACCTGAAGGCGGCGCTCGATCAACGGCTGTCCACACTCGGGCTCGCATGGAACACATCGTCTTCCTGACCGGCAGGCTGGCCGAGAAGAGCCTGTATCAGGTGCTCGAAGGCATGGCGCCCACGCCCTTCACCTGGGAAGTGCGCGAGATCGGCTTGCAGGTGGCGGGCCTCATGACCGCCGACATGATCCGCCGCCGCGTGCCGCAGCCCCTGCCGCCCGAAACGAAGCGGATGATCGTGCCGGGGCGCTGCCGCGGCGACCTCGACGCGTTGACGGAACACTACGGCGTGCGCGTCGAGCGCGGCCCGGAGGAAGTGAAGGACCTGCCGCAGTTCTTCGGGCGCGAGGCGCGGCGCCTCGACCTGTCGCGTTACGAGACGTGGATTTTCGCGGAGATCGTGGATGCGCCGCGGCTCGATCTCGACGGCATCGCGGCGCGCGCCCGCGACTATGCGGCGCAGGGCGCGGACGTGATCGACATCGGCTGCCTGCCCGAGACGCCGTTTCCGCATCTCGAAGACGCCGTCGCGCTGCTGAAGGACCAGGGCTACCGCGTGAGCGTCGATTCGATGCTTGCCGACGAACTCGTGCGCGGCGGCCGCGCGGGCGCCGATTATCTGATGAGCCTGAACATCGACACGCTGTGGATCGCCGACGAAGTGGCCTCCACGCCCGTGCTCGTCGCGCGCGAGCCGTCGGACCCCGCATCGCTAGATGCGGCGATCGATGCGATGTCGCAACGCGGCCGCGCCTTCCTCGCCGATCCGATCCTCGACCCGATTCCGTTCGGGCTCGCGGCGTCGATCGCGCGCTACGTGTCGCTGCGCGAGCGCTACCCCGAGGTTGCGATCATGATGGGGATCGGCAACGTCACCGAGCTGACCGAGGCCGACACGAGCGGCATCAACGCAGTGCTGCTCGGCATGGCGGCGGAGCTGCGCATTGCCGCCGTGCTCACGACGTCGGTGAGCCCGCATGCGCGGCGCGCCGTGCGCGAAGCCGACGTCGCGCGGCGCGTGATGCACGCGGCGCGCGAGGCGCAGGTGCTGCCGAAGGGCATCTCCGGCGATCTGTCGGCGCTGCACGCGCGGCGGCCGTTCCCCTATGGCCCCGATGAGATCGACACGATCGCGAGCGCCGTGCGCGATCCGAATTTCCGCGTGCAGGTCGCCGCCGACGGCATCCACGTCTACAACCGCGACGGCCACCGGACCGGGCGCGATCCGTTCGCGCTCTATCCCGACCTCGGAGTCGAGAGCGACGGCGGGCACGCGTTCTACATGGGCGTGCAGCTCGCGCGTGCCGAGATCGCGTGGCAACTGGGCAAGCGCTTCGATCAGGACCAGCCGCTCGACTGGGGATGCGCGGTCGACCGGCCGGAAGAGGATCTGGACGCGTGGCATGCGCCCGGCTCGACGATGAAGAAGAAGTGAGCCACGTGGCGCCCCGCAGCTGCGCGGGAGGCAGCCACTGATGCAGCGAGTGCCGGGCCTTCGTTTGCGCGGCGAGCGGCTCGTGCAGCGCGTGAACCTTCATCTCGCGCCGGGCGGACGGTTCCAGCCCGCGCAGGAGTGACGCTTCATGGAGGGCGGCGGCACGCCCTCCATGCGTTCACATCACTTCAGCACTTCGCCGCCGTACTCTTCTCGTCGGCGTGGCCGTGCAGTTCGGGCGCCGTCGCGCTGCCGCCGTGCTCGTCGAGATACTTGCACGCGTTGACGATGTCGCGCGCGAGGATCATCGCCACGTTGTGGTTGATGTGCGGCCGCACCACCACGCGCAGGCTCCTCACCTCCTGCGCATCGGGCGGCATCGAATAGGCGGACAGCACCCAGCCCTTCTCGCGCACCTTGTTCGACACGTCGAACTCGTTGAACTTCTTGATCTTCGGATCGAGCGTGACGGCCACCACCGGTATGCGCTGCGTCTCGTTCATGATCGTGAAGTAGCCGCTCTTCACCAGTTCGTCGCGCAGGGCCACCGCGTTCGCCAGCGTGTGCGTCATGCCGCGCTTGTAGCCGTCGAAGCCCAGGCGCAGGAACTGGTAATACTGGACCGCGATCGGCGCGGCGTTGCGGCTGAAGTTGAGCGTCGCTGTCGGCATTTCGCCGCCGAGGTAGTTCACGTAGAAGATCAGGTCCTCGTTGAACACCTTGCGCTCGCGAAACACGACCCAGCCGAGCCCCGGCGGCGTGAGCCCGAACTTGTGCCCCGACGCGTTGATCGACTGCACGCGCGGCAGGCGGAAATCCCACTTGTAGTCGGGATAGAGGAACGGGTTCACGAAGCCGCCCGAGGCGCCGTCGATGTGCATCGGAATCGAGATGCCGGTCTTCTTTTCGTAGGCGTCGAGCCAGTCGTGGATTTCCTGGATGTCGTCGTCTTCGCCCGTGAAGGTCTGGCCCGCGATCGCCACCACGGCGATCGTGTTCTCGTCGACGAACTGCTCGAGACGCTCGGCGGTGAGGCGGTAGTTGCCCGGCTTGAGCGGCACGATGCGCGGCTCGACGTCGAAATAGCGCAGGAACTTCTTCCATACGACCTGCACGTTGCCGCCCGTCACCATGTTCGGCCGGGTCGCGTCCTTGCCCGCCTTCTCGCGCGCCTGCCGCCAGTTCCACTTGTGCGCGAGCCCGGCGAGCATGCAGGCCTCCGACGAGCCTATCGTGGCCGTGCCATAGGGTTCGACACCCTTCGGGCCGTTCCACAGCTGATGCAGCCACCTGACCATGCGCGTCTCCATCGCGAAGACCTGCGGATACATGTCATGGTCGATGTAGTTCTTGTACATGTTGCGCTTCGCGACTTCGACCGCTTCCGGCTCCGCAAAGGTCGTCACGAACGACGACATGTTGAGCATCGGATTGGCGTCGGTCCATTCTTCGCTGACTACCAGCGCGGCCGCGGCGCGCGCCGAAATGCCGGACTTCGGAAACTCGTTCTCCGGAATCTCGAAGTTGAATTCGTCGTACGGCGTGACTTTGTCGACAGGTATGGCCATTGCCTTTCTCCTGAGCATACGGATGGGACGAAGCAAGCGGGCTAGAGCACCCTGTTCTTGTCGAGCTTCTTGCCGGTCTCCGCGTTGTAGCGATCGACGTATTCCGCGAGCAGATTGCGGATTGCGCGGCCGATCTGCACGTAGTCGCTCTCGTTCAGATTGGCGAGCGACACGCGCCCCGAAGGATGCAGCGTGCCGAAGCCGCGCCCGGGCAGCAGCACGACGCGCGCGTCCTTCGCGAGGCGAAACAGCATCTCGGACGGCTTGGTGTTCTGGATGAGCCAGTCGACGAACTCCCGCCCATACGCGCGCTCGCCGAGATATTCGAGATCGAGGATCGTGTAGTAGTCGACCTTGTTCTCGTCGCTGTCGTCGAAGCTGATGCCGATCTCGCGATAGAGCGCCTGCTTGCGGCTGCGGATCAGGCGCTTCAGGGCGTTCTTGTAGGCGTCGGGCGTGTCGATCAGCGAGAAGAGCGAGAACAGCACCATTTGCACCTGCTGCGGCGTGGACAGGCCCGCCGTGTGATTCAGCGCCACGGTGCGGCTGTCGGCGACGAGGCGGTCGATGAACTTGAGATTCTCCGGCTCCGTCGTGATCGACTCGTAGCGCTCGTGCAGTTCCTTCTTCACGTCCTTCGGCAGCGCCGCGAGCTGCTGGTCGAGCACGTTCTCGCGATGCGTCGCGATCGCGCCGAGGCGCCAGCCGGTCGCGCCGAAATACTTCGAGTACGAATACACGAGGATCGTGTTCTTCGGGCACAGCGCGAAGAGCGAGACGAAGTCGTCGGCGAACGTGCCGTAAACATCGTCGGTGAGGAGGATCAGGTCGGGCCGCTCCTCTACGATCTCCGCGATGTATTCGAGGCTTTCCGTGTTCATCTTCACCGACGGCGGATTGCTCGGATTCACGAGGAAGAACGCCTTCACCTTCGGGTCGCGCAGCTTGTCGAGTTCCTCCTTCGAGTATTGCCAGCCGTTCGCGACATCCGCTTCGAGATTGACGACATTCATCCGGTAGTCGTTGAGCCGCGGAATCTCGATGTACGGCGTGAAGATCGGCGTGCCGAGCGCGATCGTGTCGCCGGCCTTGATGAGGTGGTTCTCGCGCATCGTGTTGAAGATGTACGTCATCGCGGCCGTGCCGCCTTCGACGGCGAAGATGTCGAATTCGCCGATGAACGGATGATTGCCGATCATCTCGCGCCGCAGATATTGTCCGACGATCACCTCCGAGAGCCTCAGCATCCGGTCGGGAACCGGATAGTTCGACGCGAGAATGCCCTCGCACATTTCATAGAGGAATTCGCCCGCGTTCAGCCCGATCTGGTCGCGCACATACGACACCGCCGCGCGCAGGAAGTCGATGCCCGGCACGCCCTTGTTGTCGCGCGCGAAGATCTCGAAACGCTCCTCCAGCCCTTCGCGCTTCGGAAAGCCGCCGAGGCCCTCCGGCATGTGCGCGAACGAGCGCTCCGATTCGCGCATCGCGAAGAGGCCGAGTTGCCAGAAGCCGTGGCGCGGCGTCGTCGCGAGAAAATTCGGGTTGCCGCGCCCTGCGTTGAGCATCGATGCGTTCGCGGGACGCGCCACCGCGCCGCCGCCCGCCGCCTTGATGAGTTCGTCCTTCAGTTCGAACGGGCTGAGCGAGGCCATCTTGGAACTATTGTCGGCGCCTGCTTTCGCGGACTTTGCCATCCCACACCTCCAGACATTGGTGAATTTCGTAAGGGGAAGCCGGACATGCGGACCGGGTGCATCAGGTCATGAGGATCACCATGACCATGCCCCAGATCGTGAGCAACGTATTGCCGACCGCGTAGGTGACCGTGTAGCCGAGGCCCGGCACCTGGCTTTTCGCCGCGTCGCAGATCATGCCGAGCGCGGCCGTGGTGGTTCGCGAACCGGCGCAGATGCCGAGCAGGATCGCGGGATGAAACTTGAAGATGTACTTGGCGACGAACATGCCGATGATGAGCGGCACGGAGGTCGCGACGATGCCCCATAGAAAGAGGCTCACGCCCAGTTGCTGAAGCCCCTTCACGAACCCCGGACCCGCCGTGAGCCCGACGACCGCGATGAACACGTTCAGGCCGACCGAGTTCATGAACCAGATGGTCGGCTCGGGGATGCGTCCGAAGGTCGGATGAATCGCGCGGAACCAGCCGAACACGATGCCCGCGATCAGCGCGCCGCCCGCCGTCGACAAGGTGATCGGGATACCCGCCGCCTTGATGACCACGGCGCCCACCAGCGCGCCGAGCGTGATTGCGAGACTCGCGAACGCGATGTCTGCCGCGTTGCTCGGCCGGTCTAGCACGCCGATCACCTTCGCGGCAGCGCTGGTGTCCTGCGTGCGGCCGACGAGCGTCAGCGTGTCGCCGCGATGCAGCTTCGTGCTCGGCAGGACCGGAATTTGCGTTTCCGTCGCGCCGCGCTTGATCCGGCGAAGGAACACGCCGCGCGCGCCCGGCGAGCCCGCAAGCTCCTGCAGCGTCTTGCCGTCCACGTCCTTGCTCGTCACGAAGACATCGACGCCTTCGGCCGGCACCGCCAGCAGCTCCGGATCCTCCACTTCGAGTCCCTTCGGCCCGAGCAGCTCGATGAGCTGCTCGCGGCGCCCCGCAATTGCCACGACGTCGCCCACCTGAATCGTGTCCTCGAGTTTTGCGTCCTGCACCGTGTTCCCGCGCCTGATGCGCTCGATAAAGAGCCGCGTGCCGGCCGGCACCATCGATTCGGCCTGCCCCACCGTGCGGCCGACGACCGGCCCGCCTTCCGGTATCCGGTACGCGCGCAATTCGTAACGATGCCAGGCCTGTCCGGCGCCGCCCAGGTCCGGCGTGCCGCCGAGCGTCGCTTCATATTCCTTGCAGGCCGCGACGAGGTCGATGCCGAGCAGCTTCGGCCCGATCATCGCGAGGATGATGGCCGAGCCGATCGTGCCGAAGATGTAGGTGACCGCGTAGGCGGTAGGCATGGCGTCGAGCAGCGCCTTCGTCTCGTTGGCGGGGAGGCTGAGGCGGTTGATGGCGTCGGTCGCGAGGCCCATCGATGCGGAGATGGTCTGCGAGCCGGCGAAGAGCCCGGCCGCAGAGCCGATGTCGTAGCCCGCGATCTTCGCGGCCGCAAGCGGCGCCGCAAGACACAGCACGCATTGCACGACGGAGAACAGCGCCTGCGGAAGACCGTCCTTTGCGATTCCACGGACGAATTGCGGACCGACCCCGTAGCCGACCGCGAACAGGAACATCAGGAAGAAGACAGACTTGACGTTCGGGGAGATCGTGATGCCGAGCTGCCCGATCGCGATCGCGGCGAGCAGCGTGGCCGTCACCGCTCCGAGGCTGAATCCCTTATAGCTCTTTCCTCCAACCCAATACCCGATTCCCAGCGAGAGAAAGACCGCGATTTCCGGATAACTGCGTAGTGTTGCTGTAAGCCATGACATACGCACTCCCTTTGGGTGTTCCAAAAGAGGACATCTCAACGAGCGCAATTGAAACGGACTACGACACTACCTGGACAAGGTGAGGCCCCGTTTGCTGGCGATCCTGAGCGAAGAAGCGTGCGTTTCGATTTGGCGACGTGCCGAAGAATCGAAACGATTCCTGCCACTGTTGCGCTTTCTTATTGGTTGCATGCTGCGTGCCGGGCACCGCTGTATGTATGTACCCGTATCATCTTAGACGGGCGATACCGAATGTAAACCAACGAATGTTCGTAAGCCTGAGGAACTACCCCGCCGATGTCCGTGGCTGCGGGCTCCCGCGAGATACACGGGACAAACTCCGGTTGCGCGCGGCTCGCCGAGGGAGTATTGATCGCTGATGGCGACACGCGCGCACCCGGTCCCATGCCTGTCGCTAGAAGTTGTGCCGCACCCCCACCATCGCAGCGGTCGTTGCCATGCCCGGCGCGACGGGCTGTCCGTAGGCAATCGTCTGCGTCATCGTGCCTTTGTTGTTGACGTGGCCGACTTCGCCATACACCATCGTTCGCTTCGACAGGCTGTACTCCGCACCCGCCGCGATCTCGGTCGACTTGTTGGCCGAATTGTTCCTGTCCTTCAGATAATAGACACCGCCCGTCACCCTCAGCGCAGGCGTGAAGCGATAGCCCAGGCCCGCGGTGTACATGTCGAGGTTCACCTGGTTCGAGCGCGCCGGGTTCTTCCCGTTGCTGTACGACGCCGACAGCGTGAAGTCGTGGAACGTGTAGAGCGCGCCGAGATAGACGAAGCGGTTGTTGGCGAGTCCGGTCGGGGTCGAGTTCGGTGCGGGGTTGGTGTCGTGGCCGTTGTAATAGGCAGCCGAAAGCCTGAGCCCGTAGTTCGAATACTTCAGTACGGCCGACTCGCGCGTGCCGCCCTGAAAGCTTCCTGCAACGCCGCCCGGCGCGTATTCGAGCTGTGCCTTCACGCCGGCGAAGCTCGGCGATTCATAGACGATCGCGTTGCTGTCGTACAGCGCGCCGAGCGGGCCGTTGGTGCTCGTGCCGGTCCAGCCGGCCGCCTGGTTCATGCCGAGCCACGACGTCAGGATGCTGCCGAACCAGCGGCCGCCGCGCGCGTCGGTTTCGGCCATCGCGATCGCCATCGGCGCGATCTGGCGTCCCGCGTTGACCGAACCGAACGGCCCCGCCACGCCCACGCTCGCGATCTGGTTGAACGCCGCCGTGACACCCGGCGTATCCGAGAGGCCGGCGCGGCCGTTGCCGGTATCGAAGGTGCCCTGCAGCCTGAAGTTCACGCGGTAGCCGCCGCCGAGGTCTTCCGTTCCGGTGATGCCCCAGTTGCTCGAATAGATGCCGGCGTCCTTGAAGCGATAGAGCTTGCCGAGGTTGCGTGCCGACGGGTTGAAGGATGCCGCCGCGGTGCTTTGATACATGAAGCCTGCATCGAGCACGCCGTACAGCGTCACCGACGATTGCGCCTGCGCCGTGCTGCCGAACGCAGCGGCCGCTGACGCGGCCAGCCATTTCAATTTCATTTCGTCTCCTGCTCTTATGGGTGCCATCGGGGTCGGATAACCGTCGACGGCTGCTTCACGCGCCAGCTCCGTGCGACCGCGCGCCCGTCTGCGCCGTGGCAGACGGGCGTGAACGCGGTTCGCGCGGGCTGGTGCGGGTCTCCTCTTTGCATCGGTGCCGCGCATCCGGCGCTGCTGGACTTCGCCAGCTTGTGCGTGCGCGGACTCGGGCAACGACGCGATATCAATGCGTGCGCGCTGCAAAGCGCGCCGCCTCGTTTGCTTTTTCTGACGCGGCGCTCAGGCAGCGACGGCTTCGCGATCGACGCGTGCCGTCGTCTCCGTGTGCGTGCGGTACGCAATCAGGTCGCGGATCGTGACGATGGGCAGGCCGTGCAGACGCGCGAACGCCGCGAGTTGCGGCAGGCGCGCCATGCTGCCGTCGTCGTTGACGATTTCCGCGAGCACGCCGCCTTCACGCAGCCCTGCGAGCCGGCACAGGTCCACCGCGGCTTCGGTGTGCCCCGGGCGGCGCAGCACGCCATCCGCCACCGCGCGCAGCGGAAACAGATGGCCGGGCCGGTTGAAGTCGTCGGCGTGCGCCTGCGGATCGACGAGCGCGCGAACCGTCGTTGCGCGATCCGCCGCCGATATGCCCGTCGTCGTGCCGTGCCGGTAGTCCACCGATACGGTGAACGCGGTCTGCATCGAGTCGTGGCCGCCGGGCACCATCAGCGGCAGCCGCAGCGCGTCGAGCCGCGCGCCGGGCAGCGCCACGCACAGCACGCCGCTCGTGTAGCGGACCATGAAGGCGATTGCCTCGGGCGTCGCCATTTCGGCGGCCATGATGAGGTCGCCTTCGTTTTCGCGGTCCTCGTCGTCCACCACCACCACGAGCGCGCCTTGCGCCATCGCGGCGAGCGCGTCTTCGATCCGGTCGATTGAGATAGCGTCGTGCACTGCCATGTCTGTTATTCCTGATTGCCTTGATCCGGACCCTTGCCGGGCCGGCGTGATGAATCGTGTTCGCTTATGCGTCGGGATTGCGCTCGAAGCAGACGGCGCCATCGGCGAGCGGCACCCACGGCTGCGCCGAGCATCGCCAGATATGGACGTTCGGCTGCACCCAGGAGGGGTCGTCGAGCGTGCCCGCCTTCAGCGCGACCACACCCGGATGCGCTTGCACCTCCGAATAGACCGGCGACCCGCAATTGCTGCAGAAATGGCGCTTCACGGCGAGCCCGCTGTCGCCGACGTCGTCGTATGTCGCGAGCGTCTTCGCCGCGACGCTGAAGCCCGCCGCGGGCACGACCACATTGGTCGAGAAGGCGCTTCCCGATTGCTTCTGGCAGTGGCTGCAATGGCACACCGCGCTCATCACCGGCGCCTGCGCGCTTTCGTAGCGCACGCCGCCGCACAGGCAGCCGCCCTTGATCTCGTTCATGTCTTTGTCCTCTGGATGCGTTGTCTGCGAGCCCGTGCGGTCCCGCACGGGCCGCACGGCCGTGGACCGCTGCCGCGTCAGGCGACGCAGTCCAGCACGTTCGCGTACTCGCGCCGCAGGTCCACCTTCTGCACCTTGCCGGTCGCGCCGAGCGGCAGGGTGTCGAGGAAAATCACCTCGTCCGGCAGCCACCACTTCGCCACCTTGTCCGCGAGATAGGCGACGATGCCGGCCTTGTCCACGTCCTGTCCGGGCTTCTTCACCACGAACATCACGGGCCGCTCGTCCCACTTCGGATGCCGCGCGCCGATCACGGCCGCCATCAGCACCGCCGGATGGCCGGCGGCCGCGTTCTCCAGATCGATCGAGCTGATCCACTCACCGCCCGACTTGATGACGTCCTTCACGCGATCGGTGATCTGCATGTAGCCGTCGGCGTCGATCGTGGCGATGTCGCCGGTGGGGAACCAGCCGTTGCGCAGCGCCGGCGCCTCGCCCTTGAAGTACGCCCCGGCGATCCATGGTCCGCGCACTTCCAGCTCGCCCGCGGACTTGCCGTCGCGCGGCCGCTCGTTGCCGTCGGCGTCGACGACGCGCATTTCGACCCCGTACACCGCCCGCCCCTGCTTCGCGCGCTGCGCGCACTGCTCGTCGATGGTCGCGGCGCCATGCTTCGGCAGCAGGCACCCCTGGGTGCCGAGCGGACTTGTCTCCGTCATGCCCCACGCGTGCCGCACCTCGACACCGAAGCGCTGCGTCCACGTGTGGATCTGCGCCTGCGGCATCGCCGAGCCGCCGACCACGGTGCGCTTCATCGTCGTCGGCACGAGGCCGTGCTGCTCCATGTATTGCGCGAGCGAAAGCCAGATGGTCGGCACGCCCGCGCTGCACGTCACGCGCTCGTCCTCCATCAGCTGAAAGAGGCTCGCGCCGTCGAGCTTCGGCCCCGGCAGCACGAGCTTGCAGCCGTTCATCGCCGCGGCGTAGGGAATGCCCCACGCGTTCACATGGAACATCGGCACGACGGGCAGCACGCAGTCGTGGGCGGAAAGCGAAAGCGTGTCCGGCACGCTGAGCGCGAAGCTGTGCAGGACGGTCGAGCGGTGCGAGTACAGCACGCCCTTCGGGTTCCCCGTCGTGCCCGACGTGTAGCAGAGCGTGCTTGCCGTGCGTTCGTCGAACTCGGGCCACGCGAAGTCGTCGTCCGACGCGGCGAGCAGGTCCTCGTAGCAAATGAGGCCCGGAACGCGGCTCTCCTTCGGCATGTCCTCCGGGCCGCCGAGCAGCACGAAGTGGCGAAGCGCCGGACAATGCCCCGCGC
The DNA here is from genome assembly GCF_000698595.1 of Caballeronia glathei. Taxonomy (GTDB): domain Bacteria; phylum Pseudomonadota; class Gammaproteobacteria; order Burkholderiales; family Burkholderiaceae; genus Caballeronia; species Caballeronia glathei. Next base: position 65,303 of record NZ_JFHC01000004.1, read on the forward strand.
CCGCCTCCACGAGCGGCAGGAACGTGGCGTCGAACATCAGCACCTCGTCTTCCGCATGATTGAGGATGTAGGCGAGCTGCTCCGGATGCAGGCGCGGGTTGCACGTGTGCAGCACGGCGCCGCTGCCGGACACCGCGAAGTACGCTTCCAGATGCCGGTGGTTGTTCCAGGCGAGCGTCGCGACGCGGCCGCCGTGCGCCACGCCGAGCCGCGTAAGCGCCTTGGCGAGACGGCGCGCGCGCGACGCGGCAGCGCGGTAGGTGTAGCGAAAGAGCGCGCCGCCTGTTTCGCGCGACACGATCTCAGTCGCCCCGAACTGCCGCTCCGCGTGCTCCAGCAGCGACGAGACGAGCAGGGGCCGATCCATCATCGATCCAAACATGGCATGTGTTCCTTTGTTGCAGTCGATTCGCGTATTCACTCGGCCGGCATTTGCACGGCCTTGTATTCGAGGTATTCCTCAAGGCCGTACTTGCCGAACTCGCGCCCGTTGCCGGACTGCTTGTAGCCGCCGAACGGCGCAAGCAGGTTGAACGGCGCGCCGTTGATGTCCACCCGGCCGGTGCGCAGGCGTCGCGCGACGCGTTTCGCGCGCTCGGCATCGGACGACCACACCGCTCCGCTCAGCCCGTAGATCGAGTCGTTGGCGATGCGCACGGCGTCGTCCTCGTCCTCGTAGGCGAGCATGACGAGCACCGGGCCGAAGATCTCTTCGCGCGCGATCGTCATGTCCGGCGTGACGCCGGCGAAGACCGTCGGCCGCACGAAGAAGCCGTGCGTGAGACCGGCGGGCGCGTCGGGACCGCCCGTCACGAGTTCCGCGCCCTCTTCGATGCCCTGGCGGATGTAGTCCCGCACCCGCGCCCGCTGGAGCGCCGAGATGACCGGGCCGATCGTGTTCTGTTCGTCGAGCGGATTGCCCACCTTCATGCCGCCGACCGCCTGCGCGGCGATCGCCCTGGCTTCGGCCATGCGGCCCCTCGGCACCAGCAGGCGCGTGTGGGCGAAGCAGGTCTGCCCGTTGTTCAGGTAGCACGCCGCTATCGCGCCGCGCACGGCGCTCGCGAAATCGGCGTCGTCCAGGATGATCGCGGCCGACTTTCCGCCCAGTTCGAGGGCGACGCGCTTGATCGTGCGCGCGCCCAGCTCGCCGACGCGGCGGCCCGCCGCCGTCGAGCCCGTGAAAGAGATCATGTCGACCTGCGGGTGCGACGCCAGCGCCTCGCCGACCACCTGCCCCACGCCCGGCACCATGTTGAACACGCCCGGCGGCAGGCCGGCTTCGTGGATCACTTCGGCGAGCAGATAGGCCGTGAGCGGCGCGACTTCCGACGGCTTGAGCACGACGGTGCACCCCGCCGCGAGCGCCGGCGCCACCTTGGCCGCGATCAGCGTGAGCGGATAGTTCCACGGCGTGATGCAGGCCACCACGCCGACGGGCTCGCGCAGCACCTCGGAATGGCCCACGTGCTCCGTGAAGGCGAATTCGCCGAGCAGTTGCGCCGCGACCGCGAAATGAGCGACCGGCGCGCCCGCCTGCGCATACTGCGACCAGGCGATCGGCGTGCCGACTTCCGCGCTGATGAGTTGCGCCGCTTCGGCCGCGCGCGCTTCGAGGCCCCCCGCGATCTTTGCGATCCATTCGGCGCGCTGCAGCGGGCTGGTTTGCGACCAGCCGTCGAAGGCCGCGCGCGCGGCGCGCACGGCCCGGTCAGCGTCGCCCGCGTCACCGAGCGGCACGCGCCCGATCACGTCTTCCGTCGTGGCGTTGATCACGTCGGCGTGATCGCGTCCGCTCGGCTCGATCCACTGTCCGTTGATATAAACGTGCTTGTAGTTCTTCATTGGTTTTTCCTTTTTGATTGAGTCTGTCTATCGATATGTCGATGATCCGGCGCGCGAGTCGTTGCCGACCCGCGAGCCATGCACTCGGGGAGTTTCAGTACGGTCCCGCCGGTTTCAGTGGACGACCGCGCTCGCTTTCGCCGTGACGGGTTCCGACGCGGGCGCGCGCCCGGGCCGCCAGTCGGCGGCGTTCTTCAGGGTGTCGCGATAGGACGCGAAGCCGGACCGGAAGAGCACGCAGGCAATGGCTCCGAACACGAGGCACACGATGCCGATCGAGCGCCCGATTGCCATCGGATTGCGCAGCACGTAGTCGGTCAGGAGCCCGACCAGGACCGGGCCGCACCCTGCCCCGAGCAGATTCAGGACGCCCGTGTACAGCGCCGCGAACTGGCCGCGCATCGGGCCGGGCGAAAGCTCCTGGATCGCGGCCGGCCCGGTGCCGCCGAACAGGAAGAAGGAAAAGCACGACGCCAGCGCCACGAAGACCAGCGCCAGATTCGCGCTCGGCATGCTTACGATGCCGATGGCCGACAGGGCGAGGCCCGCGCTCCCCACGAATGCCACACGCAGGTATCCGTGAGCGACCCCGCGACGCTTCCAGTAGCCGCCGAGCCACCCCCCCATCAACGCACCCAACGGGCCGACGAACGCGAGCAGGAGGCCGAGCGCCTTGCCGATCTGCGAGTATTTCCAGCCGAACTCGCGGACGAAATACGTCGGAGCCCAGGCGGACCAGCCGTAGACGCAGGTGTAGAAGAATCCGGCGCCGAGCATCAGCGCGACCATCGTTCTGCGGTTCTCCGCGATGTAGCGCCTGACCGTCGAAACAGGCACGCTCGCGGCCACCTCCCTCCTGGCGCCAGCGTGCTGCTCGGCGTCGGACGACCCGCGGCGCGCGTGTCTCGGCTCCGCCACCAGCAGCATGAACAACGCGACGATGACGCCCGGCAACCCCAGGGCCACGAACGTGGCCTGCCACGGCAGGAGGGTGCCGAATCCGGGCAGCGTGGGCGGCGCGAGGGTGAATATGCCGAGGATCAGACCGCCGGCGATCAGCCCGGCTCCCGAGCCGAACGGGGCGCTCGCGCCGAACACGTTCATCGCGCGGCCACGCTGGTTGGCGGCGAAGAGGTCCGCGATCAGCGAAACGGCGCCCGGCAGCAGCACCGCCTCTCCGATCGCCACGCCGATGCGCGCGAGGAGCAGGTGCCAGTATTCGGTCGCGAGGCCGCCGGCAGCGGTGGCGAGGCTCCACATCGCGATGCCGATGGCGATGACGAGCCGCCGGTCGCCGCGATCGATGATGCGCGCGATGGGCAGGCCCATCAGCGCGTAGAACGCCGCGAACGTGAAACCGTGCAGCATGCCCATCAGCGTGTCGTTGACATGCAGCGTCTGCTGAATCGGGCCGACCAGCAGCGTGAGAATCTGCCGGTCCATGATCGAAAAAACATAGGCGACGAGGAGCACGCCGACCGCGTACCAGGCGCGTCCCGCGCTGACGGCAGGCGGCTCGGCATGCCCCTCGTGGGCCGGTCCCTTCGATTGATTGTCTTCTGCTCTCATGCTTGTCTCCCCCGGAAAAGGGTCGCCTGTGTGTTTTTGTCGGCGACCGCTCGGGTCATTGTTCGGCCGCCCGGCCGGATGCGGCGGACGGCGGCTTCGTGTCGGATGCGGCAGGCCGCGCTCGGGTCGCGTTTCAGGTCGCGTGCGTCGTGACGGCGTCCCGCCACAGGCTCTGGCCGCGCCAGAAATGGTCCCTTTGCCAGTGATCGGGCAGCGCCGCCGCCGTCGACCGGATCACGCGCTTGAGCAACAGCGTCATGACCTGCGCTTCGCGGTAGTCGAGGTTCTCCTCGGCGTCGCTCTGCGCCGCCTTCGCGATCGCCAGCAGCTCGATGGCATAGCGGCGCCCGGCGCCGGTGAACTGCACGACGGCGTCCTTGCTGCCGTGCCGGTCGAGCGAAACCAGCCCGCGCTCGACCAGCATGCCGATATCTTCTTCGGTCACTCGCGAGCCGGAAATCGAAACGAGCTGATCCAGCTCCGCGATCGTCCGGCCGTCGCCCATGCTGAGGACGGTGAGAACGTTGTAGTCGATGTCGCGCAGGCCCTGACTGGCCAGGTTCTTCCTGACGGGCATCAGCAACTGATAGTAGGCGCGGGCCAGCAGGAAGCCGAGCCAGCCGTCGCCGAAGCTCGAACCGGCGTCGGCCGTATCGTCCGATTTTTTCATCACGAACCCATAGTTCCCGCCGTGGAACGCAAGCGGCGGCCGGTTGAAACTGTCGAAGTTCAGGACTTCGCCCACGAAAATGACGTGGTCGCCGCCTTCGTACCGGTGAACCACGCGACATTCGAACCGCGCGGAACAGCCGTCGAGCAGCGGCACGCCGCCGTGGCCGCGCGCGAGCGCGCAGCCCGCGAACTTGTCGGTGCCGCTCTTCGCGAAACGGTTGGACATGCTTTCCTGATCGGCGGCCAGGATATGCACCGCGAAGTGTTCCGCGGCGGCAAAGACCGGCAGGCTGGTCGATTTTTTGCCGAGGCTCCAGAGCACCATCGGCGGGTCCATCGAGACCGAATTGAAGCTGTTCGCCGTCAGGCCGTAGTCCTTGCCGTCGCCGCCGTTCGTGGTGACCACCGTGACGCCCGTGGTGAATGCCCCAAGGGCCTTGCGAAACTGCATGGCATCGATTGCCGTAGTCATGTTTTGTCTCCTTCATGCCCCGGCCGATTCATTATTTTGATCTTGCCGGCCGGGGTATTTGTGTCTTTGTGTGTTAACGCATCAGGAGGGGCATCACCAGCCGGCCGAAACGCTCGGCCTCTTCGTGATGCGGATAGCCGGAGAGGCAGAAGCCACTGCAGCCCACTTCGATGAACTCGCGCAACTGCGCCGCGACCTGCTGCGGATTGCCGACCACCGCGACGCCCGCGCCCGGACGCACTTCGGTGATGCCGGTCCACAGGTGAGGCGTCATCATGCTGCCGGCCGTCTGCGACAATTCCCGCTGACGCTGGTTGGCGACGGAATTCATCTGCATGGACTTGACCTGCTCCTTCCACTCCTGCGCGCCCGCCACGAGCCGGTGCGCCGCGTCCCAGGCCTCGTCTTCGGTTTCGCGGCACACGATCTGCAGACGCATCGCGAAGCGCAGTTCATTCTCGCGGCCGTACTTGGCAGCGCGTGCGCGCATCTCCTTGATCTGTTCGCCGATGCGCTCGGGGTAGTCGCCCCAGAAGAGGTGCACGGCCGAGTGCCGCGCGGAAATCTCGGCGGCCTGCTCAGAGCCGCCGCCGAGGAAGAAAGGCGGATACGGACGCTGCACGGGCTTCGGAACGATGGCGGGCTTGTCGACGTGAAAGTACTTGCCGGAGAACTGCGCCTGCTCCTCGGACAGCAGCTTCTTGATGATGACGACTTCCTCTTCGAGCTGCGCGTAGCGCTCCTCCTTCGAAACCAGTTGCCCTTCGGCCATCGCGTCCTTCTCGCTGAGGCCGGCGATCAGGTTCACGTAGATGCGCCCCTGCGAAAGCTGATCGAACGTCGAGATCATCTTGGCCTGCGCGACCGGATGAATGAAGCCCGGCTTCACTGCGACCAGCGCCTTCAGCTTCGTCGTGCGGCTGACGAGAAACGACGCCGTGACCCACGCGTCCCAGCATATCGGCGTGACCGGGACCAGTATGTAGTCGAAGCCGGCCTTCTCCGCCGCCACGGCAACGCGCTCGAAATGCTCCATGGATTGAGGAATGGTGCTGGCGGGGTCGCCGAATGCGGTCGTGTCGCCGAGAGTCGGGCAAAACCAGCCCATCGAAAGCGGTACTGCACTGCTCATGTTCGTCTCCTTTGTGGTGCAACGTTTTTTATATATCAACAGGAGTAGTCCTATAAGTAAAATGAAGTGTTCTCATCCGACCCATGCACGGGATTTATGCGTAACGAGGCAGCCCGGACGGACGCGGGAGACGGAAGATCGGACGGGAAAACAGAAGGCGCGGGGCGCGCGGAAGCGAGGAGGGAAAGAAGGACGCGACGGATCAGTCGGCCGATACGACAGCGCGGATTTGCGCGAGCAGCCACGCGTGCGCAGGATCGGCATCGAAGCGCTTGTGCCACGAAATGAACAGCGGTGAAGCGTCGAAATCGATCGGCAGTTCGTGCACGCTCAGATCGAACAGATCGGCGAACATTCCGGCCATGCGGGTCGGAAAATTGCAGATATAGCCGGTACGGGCGGCCACCATCGGCATCGCCATGAAGCTCTGCACCACCGCGCCGATCTGCCGCTGCAAGCCGCGCTGCGCAAGCACCTGGTCGATGATGGTTCCCTGACGCTCCGGCATCCTGATCACGACGTGCGGCCGCTTCACGTAGAGCGCGAGCGGAAAGCGCTTCCTGGTCAGGTTCTCGCGCTTCCAGATGAGCGTGGAGAGATCGATCTTCGCGAGCGTCTCGTTGTGGATCGCCAGGCCCTTGAGCGGCGTACCGCCGATCACGAAATCCAGTTCCCCCGATTCCAGGCGCTGACAGGCAAGCCCTTCATCCGGCACGGCCCCGAGCCGGACGATGATGCCGGGCGCCTGCTGCGCGATCTGCTCGACGAGCCGCGGGACGATCGAAAACTCCACGAGGTCGCCCGCCGCGATATTGCACTCGCGCCGGGCAAGCGACGGAACGAACGTCTCTTCGTCCAGAAGCGCCTCTTCGATCTTCCCGAGCGCTTCGCGCACCGGCGCGATCAGCGTCTCGCAGCGCGAGGTCGGCACGAGGCCCCCTTTGGCGCTCACGAACAGCTCGTCGCCGAGCGCGTCGCGCAGGCGCCGCAGCGCGTGGCTCACGGCAGGCTGTGTCAAGGCCAGACGCTCACTTGCGCGGGTCACGCTGCGCGTCTCCCAGAGCATCACGAAGACCGCCAGCAGGTTCAGGTCGAACGTCTTGACATTAATCTTGTGCATGTCACCGATGATATCAGTTCATTTTACTTATAAGACTAATCCTGTTGACATGTCGCGCTAAACGACAAACACGGAGACACAACCCATGACGACGTCACTTCTCACAGCGCGATCGGCCGCGCAACAGGATACCGGGCCCGCCACCGAAATCCCAGCTTACCGCCTCGCCACGCTGCACGAGTTCGTCGGGCGCGAACTCGGCGTGTCGGACTGGATGCCCGTCGACCAGGCGCGCATCGACGCGTTCGCGCACTGCACCGGCGACCACCAGTGGATCCATGTCGATGTCGAGCGCGCGCGCCGCGAGAGCCCGTACGGCGGCACGATCGCGCACGGCTATCTGACGCTGTCGCTCGTGGCGGCGCTGTCGATGCAGGCGGGACTCATGCCCGCCGACGCCCGGACCGGCGTGAACTACGGGCTCGACAAGGTGCGCTTCATCGCGCCGGTGCGCGCCGGCGCGCGTGTTCGCAACCGCGTGACGCTGGTCGCCGCCGAGCCGAAGGGCGACGGCCGCGTGCTGGTAACGACGGAAAACCGGCTCGAGATAGACGGCGAAGCGCGCCCGGCGCTGATCGCCGAAGCCCTCGCGATGCTCGTCGCCTGATGAACCCCACGAGGAGATTGCAATGACCACCCCGACCGACGCCGGCACACGGCAACCCGGCGCACCCGATGATGTCGCGGCCCGCGCCGCCGAAGGCATGCTCGGGCCCAACCCGTTCATCGGATTGCGTACGCAGGATGTTTTCACGGCCGCCGGACAGGTCGGCGTGCAGGCGCTCCGGCAGCCCGCGCTGATGTTCGGCGAAGACGGCGTGCTCGCCCGCATGCTGAGCCTCGCGTGGTCCGGCGTGGCGCCTGCGACGCTCGCCGGAGCCGACAAGCGCTTCGCCGATCCGGCATGGCGCGACAATCCGCTGTACCGCCTCTCGCTGCAGGGCTACCTCGCGTGGCGAAACGCGCTGGCGGACCTCGTCGACCGCTCGGCTCTGGACGACAGGAGCAAGGAGCGCGCGCAATTCGTGACGTCGCTCGTCACCGACGCCCTCGCGCCGACCAACACCCTCGCAGGCAATCCGGCCGCGCTCAGGAGGATGCTCGAATCCGGCGGTGCAAGCCTCGTCTGCGGACTGAGCAACGCGCTCTCGGACACGCTCACGAACCAGTGCATGCCCGCCCAGGTCGACAAGCGCGCGTTCGAGGTCGGCCGGAATCTCGCGACGTCGCCGGGCGCCGTCGTGTTCAGCAACGAGGTGCTGGAGCTCATCCAGTACACGCCCGCCACCGCCGATGTTCACGCGCGCCCGCACCTGATCGTCCCGCCGCAGATCAACAAGTTCTACGTCTTCGACCTCTGCGAAGGAAAGAGCATCGTCGAGTATCTGGTGCGAAGCGAGTTCCAGGTGTTCACCGTGAGCTGGCGCAATCCGACCGCGGCCCAGCGCGACTGGGATCTGGATACCTACGTCGCCGCGCTGATCGAGGCGATCGACGCGGTGCGTGAGATCACCGGCAGCGCCGACGTGAACCTGCATGGCGCCTGCTCCGGCGCGATGACGATTGCGGCGCTGCTCGGCCACCTCGCAAGCCGCGGCGAAAGCGCGGTGCATTCCGCCACGCTGATGGTGGCAGTGCTCGACAACACCGTCGATTCGCAGATCGGCCTTTTCGCCACGCCGCCGACGATCTCCGCGGCCAAGCAGGGCAGCGCGGCCAGGGGCGTGCTGGAAGGCTCGGAGATGGGCCGCGTGTTCGCCTGGATGCGCCCCAACGATCTGGTGTGGAACTACTGGGTCAACAACTATCTGATGGGCAACGCGCCGCCGGCCTTCGACGTCCTCTACTGGAACAGCGATACCACGCGCCTGCCCGCCCGGCTGCACGCGCAGTTGCTCGATATCTTCACGCAGAACCTCTTCAGCCGGCCTCGCGAGCTGAGCATTCTCGGAACGCCGGTCGATCTCTCGGAGGTCACGTGCGACAAGTACGTGGTGGCGGGCGTCACGGATCACATCACGCCGTGGAAGGGCGTCTTCAACACCGCGCGCGCGTTCGGCGGCAAGACCGAGTTCGTGCTGAGTTCGAGCGGCCATATCCAGAGCCTGATCAATCCGCCCGGCAACCGCAGGGCGAAGTTCTTCGTCAATCCGGAACTGTGCGCCGATCCCGACGCATGGCTCGCCGGCGCGCAGAGCGTGCCGGACTCATGGTGGAGCCACTGGCGCGAGTGGCTCGCCGAGCGTTCCGGCGACAAGCAGAGCGCGCCCGCGTCGCTCGGCAGCGAACGGCACCCGGCGGGTGTCGCCGCGCCCGGCCGGTACGTCACCGAAGCGTGACGCCGCGTGCGGCGCCGCGATTGCCGGAAGACCGGCAATCGCGGCGCCCGTCAATCAATCGGAGGATTTCAGGATGACAGAAGCAGAGACCCGCCCCGACGTCGTCAGCAGCCTGAAGACGCGCGTCGTGGATATCGACGGCCAGTTGCTGCGCGTCGGCATCCGGCGCGGCAATGGCGCGACGCCGCCGCTCGTCGTATTCAACGGCATCGGCGCGAACCTCGAACTGGTCGAGCCGTTTGCGGCAGCAATGGAAGACGCGGAAATCGTGGTCTTCGACATCCCGGGTGTCGGCGGCTCGCCCGTGCCGCTCGCGCCCTACCGCTTCTCGACGCTCGCGGCGCTCACCGACAAACTGCTGTCGCGCCTCGGCTACGACGGACCGGTCGACGTGCTCGGCGTATCGTGGGGCGGCGCGCTCGCGCAGCAGTTCGCGCTGCTTCATCCGGCGCGCTGCCGCAGGCTGGTGCTGGCGGCGACGTCGCCGGGCGTCATCATGGTGCCCGCCAAACTGTCCGTGCTTGCGAAGCTGATCGGGCCGCGCCGCTACACCGACCCGGAGTACCTGCAGCGCATCGGCGCAGATCTCTACGGCGGCGCGTACCGGCACGATGCCGGGCTGCTGCGCGAGCACAGCCGGCACATCCAGCCGCCGCGCGGACGCGGCTACGTGTATCAGCTGCTGGCCGCGTGGGGCTGGAGCAGCCTGCCGTGGCTCGGACGCCTGAAGCAGCCGACGCTCGTCATGCACGGCAACGACGACCCGATCGTCCCCCTGACCAACGCGAAGATTCTGGCCGCGCGGATTCCCGATGCGTCGCTGTACGTGATCGACGACGGGCACCTCTTTCTCGTCGCGCGGGCGAACGACGTCGCGCCCGTGGTGCGCCAGTTCCTGCGGGAGGACGCGTCCTGATGTTCGTGCCGGGGGACGGGGAACGCGGCTCGCCGGCCGCATCCGATACCGCGGCCGACGCACGCGCTGCCACGCGCGACGAGGAAAAGCGCGTCGCGCTGCAACGCATGCGCACGACAGCGACCTTCATGCTGGCGATCATGCTCGCGCTGCTGTTCGCGAGCGCCGCGTTCGAGGCGGCCCATCCCTGGCTGCACTGGTGCCGCGCGTTCGCGGAGGCGGCAGCGGTTGGAGCGATCGCCGACTGGTACGCCGTCGTCGCGCTGTTCCGGCGCCCGCTCGGGCTGCGCATCCCGCACACGGCCATCATTGCGCGGAATCAGGAGCGCATCGCCGAGAGCCTCGGCCGTTTCGTCGCGGAGCATTTTCTGACGTCGCGGAACATCGTCGGGAAACTGCGCGGGCACAATGCCGCGAAGTCGCTCGGCGTGTGGCTCGCCGATCCGGGCAACAGCCGGCAGGCCGCGGCGGCCATCGCTGAATCGGTTCCCGCGCTGATCGACGGAATCGAAGACGCGCAGTTTGCGCGAAGCGTGGAACGCGCGGTCCTGCCGCACCTGCGCAGGCTCGACGCGTCCCGTCTTGCCGCCGGCGTGCTGGGCGCCGTAACCGAAAGACGGCGCCACCAGTGGCTGCTGGATCGCGCGCTCGCCGGCATGGAGCGCTGGGTCACGGCAAACGAGGGCCTCCTCAAGGCCAAGTTCAGCGAGGTGTCGAAATACACGCCCGGGCGTCTGGACACCTATATCGTCGACCGGTTTGTCGGAGGCATCGTCGCGCTGCTTCGCGAGGCCGCCGCGAATCCGCATCACGAGCTTCGCCTTCAGTTCGATCGGGCCGTGCAGGACCTGGCCGCGCGCCTGCGCACGTCCGACGACTGCCGCCGGGCCGGCCGCACGCTGATGCGCGATTGCGTCCGCCATGTCAGGAACGAGGGTCATTGCCGCGCGCTATGGGAGCGCACGCGAGCGCGCGTGCTGGCCGACGCAAGCCGCGAGCATTCGATCCTGGCCGACGTGATCGCCGGCGCGCTCGTTTCCCTCGGCAAGGGGCTGGCTGACGACGCCGCGATCCAGCGCCGGCTCAACGCGTGGTGGCTCGGCCTTGCCCGCGCGATGGCCTGCCGCTACCGGCACCACATTCCGGCGCTGATCACCGACGTCGTGAAAGGCTGGAACGCCGAAGACGCCGGGCGGAGGATCGAGGCGGAGATCGGTCGCGACCTGCAGTACATCCGTATCAACGGGACGTGGGTGGGCGGCATCGCGGGCGTCATGCTGCACGCGGCGGCGCTGCTCGTGGCGCGGTGAAGACCCGTCGGGCGGGCCCGGCGCCATCCGGAAGGAAGGCGCGTCGTTCAGCGAGGTGAACGCGGCCCTTGAGTCGCGTGCTCTTCGCTCGCGGCGCGCAGCGAGACGAGCCGCGCGAGGACGATCGCGGGATAAAGCTGGCCGATCAGCGCCTCGATGATGACGAGCGACTTCGCAGCGTGCGCGAGCGGGGTGAGGTCGCCATAGCCGACCGTCGTGAGCGTCACGAAGCTGAAGTAGATCCAGATGGTCGGATCGGCGGGATCGCCGGCGCCGCGCATGCCCGCGTAGGCGTCAGGCACGTGCACGCCGACCAGTTGATACGCATTGGCCCACACGATGCCAATCAGGACGTAAAGCGCGACCGCGCCGAGAATGCGGTCGATCGTCACCACGCCGCCGCTGAATACATTGATGCCGATGACAGCGCCAAGGATGCCGAGCGAAAACGGCACCGACTCGTCGAGCAGTACCGGTGCGCCACCGGTCGGAAAGAGCCATCCGGACCAGCGCAGCAGCATCGCCGCCGCGGCGACGCACAGGATCACCACGAATTGCGAACGATGCTCCGACACCGCCGCCACCCCGCTCAGCAGGATCAGCGAAAGGAGCACATCCCGCGCGAGCCGCGAGAAGACGCCTTCCGGCGCGGCAACGAACGGAACCACGAACACATTGAGCACCAGCAGGATCAGCAGCGCCGCCATGCTGCCGATACGCATGCGCACCGTACGATCACGCCACCATCGCATGCGCCTCATCACCCGACTTTCTCGTCCACCGCGCGCGCCTGTTCGTGGGCGACCGCCTGCTCCAGGTTAAAGAACATTCGCTCGCGGCCCAGCGTCTCGCCGAGCGGGGAGCGCTGCACCATCGCGAGCACGCCGGGGTTCAGTCCCACGAGCCAAAGCGAGACCCCCGCCTGCCGCAACCTCTGCTCGGCCTGGATCAACATCCGCAGCGCGGTGTATTCGATATCGAACACGCCGCCGAAATCGAGCACCACGATTGCGGGCTTCGCCTCGTCGATCAGCGGCCTCATCTTGTGGCTGATGTGTTCGGCATTGGCAAAAAAGATGCGCCCTTCCGGCCGCAGCAGCAACATGCCGGGAAAGGACTCGTCCTCGGGATGCGCCTCAGCCTTCGGGCGGAACACGTTGGTGCCGCGCTTGCGCACCAGAACGTGCACGGGCGGGTCCGAGACCTGGTACGCGAGCGCCGCGAGCGAAACGACGATCGCCACCAGAATGCCGTGCAGCGTGCCGAGCAGCACGACACCGGCGAGCGCCGCGAGTGCCCACACGAATTCCGTGCGGCGCACGCTGTGGATCGCGCGGAACTCCGCCGTATCGAACAACCCCGACGAGTACACGATCACCACCGCGGCCAGTGCCGCATGCGGGATCAGGCCAATGACGGGCGCGAGCAGCAACATACAACCCAGGGCCACGGCGGCCGTGACCAGTGCCGCCACCTGCGTGCGTGCGCCCGCCTGCCGGTTCACCGCGGTCTGGGTCGTTCCGCCGCCGGCGGGCATCGCCCCAAGAAACGCACCGCCGAGGTTGCCGAGACCGGTCGCGAGCAGTTCGCGGTTCGCGGCCGGCGTGGGCTCTCCGCCCTGCACGAAGGCGCGGCCGGCCGCGACGGTCTCCGTGAAACTCATCAGCGCGATGCCCAGCGCCATCGGCCAGAGTTGCCCGGCCAGCGACAGGTCGGGCAGCGTCAGCGAGGGCAATCCGGTCGGAACGTGGCCGACCGTCTGCACGCCATGAGCGGAGAGGCCGAACAGCCCCACGCCGGCCACCGCGCAGGCGATCACGACGAGCGGCGCCGGCACACGCGGCAGGAAGCGCCGCATCGCAAGCAGCGCGCCCACGCACACCGCGCTGAGCGCGACCGTTGTCAGCGACGCGTGCGGGATCCCTTCGCCGATGGCGCGCGCGTTGTGCAGGAACGATCCCTTCGGAAAGTGAATGCCGAGCAGCTTCGGAACCTGATCGGCGATGATGACGATCGCAATGCCCGCCTTGAAACCGGTCAGCACGGGTGCCGAAATGAAGTTGGCCAGAAATCCCAGCCGCAGTACCGCTGCAAGCACGAGCATGCATCCGACCATGGCCGCGAGCGTCGCCGTCGCGGCAAGCAACGCCGCGGGGTTCCCGTCAGGAACCGCATGACCGAGGGCGGCCGCCGCGAGAATGGCGAGGGTCGTCGTGGTGCTGACGCTCAGCGGCCTCGACGTGCCGAGCACGGCATAGATCACCATCGGCACGAACGCCGTGTACAGGCCCGCCTGCACGGGCAATCCGGCGATACTCGCGTACGCGAGCGCATTGGGAATGACCACGGCGGCGGCGGTCAGCCCGGCGGTCGCGTCGGCTCTTGCCCATTGTCTTTCGTAGTGGAACAACCAGTCCAGCACGGGCGGTCCGGCCTTTCGCACAGGGCGGCTGGATGTTTCATCAGACTTGCGCATGGGTCTTCCGGAAAACGACGGCTCCGCCGCACCTGCGGCGGATGATTGAATGCTGACTGAGCCCGGTTGAACTTATGCGGGAGAATGAGCGGTGAAGACCACATGCGCGCGAACCACGGGTCAACCCTTCACGCGCGGCACACCCGAACGCGTCCCGCTGGCGGCACACGAACGGGCGACGGTTCTTCTAGAACTGCTCGGGAACGTACTTGAACGGATAGTTCGGATCGCGATAGTTGCCGGCCTTTTGCCGCTTCGGCAACGATACCTTTTCGCGCGGGATCGACTCGTACGGAATACGGCTCAGCAAGTGACTGATGATATTCAGGCGCGCCCGCCTCTTGTTGTCGGAGCGTGCGACGAACCACGGAGCCAGCTCGGTATCGGTCGCGGCGAACATCTCGTCGCGCGCACGCGAATAGTCGTACCAGCGGCTATACGACTTGAGATCCATGCCTGTCAGCTTCCACGTCTTGCGCTCGTCCGTGATGCGCGCTTCGAGCCTGCGCGTCTGCTCTTCCTCGCTGACCTCGAGCCAGTACTTGATCAGGATGATGCCGGAACCGATCATCGCCCGCTCGATGAGCGGCGTCGATTTCAGGAACGCGTGCGCCTGATCTTCAGTGCAGAAACCCATGACCCGCTCGACCCCTGCGCGGTTGTACCAGCTGCGGTCGAAGATCACCACTTCACCGGCGGCGGGAAAATGCGGCAAATAGCGCTGCACGTACATCTGCGTCTTTTCGCGCTCGGTCGGCGCCGGCAGCGCAACCACGCGAAAGATGCGCGGACTCACGCGTTCGGTGATCGCCTTGATCGTACCGCCCTTGCCCGCGCCGTCACGTCCTTCGAATACGATGCAGACCTTCGCGCCGGTGTGCACGACCCATTGCTGCAGCTTCACCAGTTCGACGTGAAGGCGCGCAAGCTCCTTGTCGTACTCCTTGGCCGAAATCCGGTCCCCTGCTTCGGGACCCTTGTCTTTTGCACTTTTCTTCACATCGACAGCCATGGTTTTACTCCGGGACAGCTTGCATTCGATCAGAACAGTATAGGCAGCGCCGTTTACGCGTTGTGTTGCGCGGCGAACGTCACCGCGGCGGCCGCGTCTTCCGCTAGTCGAATGCTTGTTGGATTTGGTCTCATCCTTGCGTGGGGAACGATCGACAAACACTTCGCGTCACGCAAAGCCATCCCTCAGAAGCTGCGCGGTGAGCTTGCGGCTCTTCCAGTGCATGTTGTGGATACGCTGCTGCAGCTTGCCGATGGCAGTCGGATCGGCGCCCTCGAATGTCACAAGGACGGCCGGCCGCGAACCGTCGCCCGGCTCGTGTTCGATCGCATCGAACGACGGAAATCCGTACCTCTGCAGAAACGCGCGGATCTCGTCGTCCGACGTGCCGGGCTCGATGTTGCCAAGAAAAAGGCGGGTCATGGTGCTTGCTCCAGTAATGCGCGA
Source organism: Caballeronia glathei (assembly GCF_000698595.1). Classification (GTDB taxonomy): domain Bacteria; phylum Pseudomonadota; class Gammaproteobacteria; order Burkholderiales; family Burkholderiaceae; genus Caballeronia; species Caballeronia glathei. Next base: position 80,613 of record NZ_JFHC01000004.1, read on the forward strand.
TGGCTACGCCATGATGTGCACGCCACCGTCGATATAGACGGTCTCGCCCGACAACCGCCTTGCATAGGGGGTCGCGAGATAGGCGCAGGTGAACCCCACGTCCATGATGTCGACCAGTTCGCCGAGCGGCGCGCGTTCCGCGGCTTCGGTGAGGAGCAGGTCGAAGTCCTTCAGCCCCGACGCCGCGCGGGTCTTGAGCGGCCCGGGCGATATCGGATGCACGCGGATGCCCTGCGGTCCGAGCTCGTACGCCAGATAACGCGCCGACGCTTCGAGCGCCGCCTTCACCGGCCCCATCACGTTGTAGTTGGAGACGACCTTGTTCGCGCCGTAATAGCTCATCGTGAACATCGTTCCGCCATCCTTCATCAGCGGCGCGGCCAGGCGCGCCATTCGTATGAAGGAGTGGCACGACACATCCATTGCCTTCGCGAAACCTTCCGCCGAGCAGTTCAGCAAGCCTCCCTGCAGGTCCTGCATGGGCGCCCACGCGATGGAATGCACCAGCATGTCGAGCGAGCCCCATTCCTTCCCGATATGCGCGAAGACGGCTTCGAGATCGCCCGGCTGCGCGACATCGAGCGGCATGAAGATGGGCGCCTCCAGTTCGCGCGCGAGCGGCTCGACGTATCCTTTGGCCTTCTCGGTGGCGTAGGTGATGGCGAGATCGGCGCCCAGTTCGCGAAACGCCTTCGCGCATCCGTATGCAATCGAATATTCATTGGCGATGCCGCAAACCAGTGCTTTCTTTCCTTTCAGGATCTGGCTCGGTGCTGGCTCCGTCATGACGACGCTCCTCGAAGTTCGGTCGGGGGACGCGCGCCCTTCGCTGCGTTCAGCGTGTGGCGCGCGATCATCAGTTCCTCGTTGGTGGGGATGGCCCACACGGACACCTTGCTCGATGCCGTGCTGATGCGTGGGCCGCCCGCCTCGTTCGCCGCTGCATCGAGTTCGATGCCGAGCCACGCAGCGTCGCGGCAGACGCTCTCGCGTATCGCGGGCGCGTGCTCGCCGATGCCCGCGGTGAAGACGAGCGCGTCGATGCCGTTTGCCGCCGCCGCAAGCGATCCCAGCTCGCGCCCGATCCGGTACGCGAACAGAGCGACGGCCTGACGCGCACGCGGATCGTCGCTTGCAAGGAGCGCGCGCATGTCGCTCGATATGCCCGACACGCCGAGCAGCCCCGAGCGGCGGTAGATCAGGTCCTCGATGGCGCGCGCGTCCATGTCGAGTTCGTCCATCAGATACAGGATCACGCCGGGGTCGAGACTGCCGCAGCGCGTGCCCATCGGCAGGCCGTCGACGGCGGTGAAGCCCATCGTGCTCGCCACGCTCTGCCCGCCCACCATCGCGCACATGCTGCTGCCGTTGCCGAGATGCGCGACGACCGTACGGCCGGCGGCCGCCTTCGGATCGAACTGCGCGAGCACGCTGGCAATGTATTCGTATGACAGCCCGTGAAAGCCGTAGCGCCGCACGCCGAGCGACGTGATGGAAACCGGCAGCGCGAACGCCTGCGCCACTTCCGGCTGCCCGCGATGAAATGCCGTATCGAAGCAGGCCACCTGCATCAGGTCCGGGCGCAACTGCGCGAGGATGTCGATGGGCTTGAGATTGTGCGGCTGATGCAGCGGCGCGAGCGGTGCGAGCTTGCCGAGAGTCGCGACGACGTCCTCGGTGACGACCACCGCCTGCGTGAAGCTCACCCCGCCATGCACCACCCGATGGCCTACCGCCACGAGCGTGTGGTCGCCGCGATGATTGCGCAGGAAATCGATCAGGTAGGCGATCGCGCCGCCATGTCCCAGTTCGACGCCGCTCTCCCAGACGTTCACGCCAATGCATACACCCTGCGCGTCTTCGGCCTTGAAGCGCGGCGCCGTGTAGAGCCCTTCGATCTGGCCGTGCAGCAGGAGCGGCAGGGCGTCGTCTGCTGCGTCGAACACGCTGAACTTGATGCTCGACGAGCCCGCGTTGAGCACGAGAATCACATCGGCCACGGTGTCACCCCATCACCTTTGCGCCTTCGCGGCGGGCCTTGGCGACCATCGCCGCGACCGCGCACGAAGCGAGCCTCGTCAGAAGGGAGTCGGCGCGGCTGGTCAGAATGATCGGCACCCGCGCGCCGAGCACGATGCCCGCGGCGTCCGCCCCGGCCAGAAACGACAGACTCTTCGCGAGCATGTTGCCCGCTTCGAGATCAGGCACGAGGAGCACGTTGGCCCGCCCCGCCACCGGAGAATCGATTTTCTTGATGCGCGCCGCTTCGATATCGATGGCGTTGTCGAGCGCGAGCGGCCCGTCGACGAGCGCGCCCGTGATCTGATGACGGTCCACCATCTTGCAGAGCGCCGCCGCCTCGACGGTGGAAGGCACCTTCGGGTTGACGGTTTCCATCGCCGAGAGGATCGCCACGCGCACCTCGTCGATCTGCAGCGCGTGCGCGAGATCGATTGCGTTTTGCAGGATGTCCGCCTTTTCCTCGAGCGTCGGGGCGATGTTGACGGCCGCGTCGCTGATGATCAGCGCCTCTGCGCGGCCCGGCACGTCCATGACGAAGCAGTGGCTCACGCGCCGCGCCGTGCGCAAACCGGTGTCGCGCTTGACGACGGCCGCCATCAGCTCGTCCGTGTGCAGGCTGCCCTTCATCAGCGCTTCCACCTTGCCTTCGCGCACGAGGCGCACGGCGGTCTCGGCGGCTGCGTTGCTGTACGGCGCATCGATGATCTCCACGCCGGACACGTCCGCGCCGCACGCGGCGGCGACCGCTTCGATCCGCTCGCGCGGCCCCACGAGAACGGGCACGATCAGACCGAGCCGGAACGCTTCGAGCGCGCCTTCCAGAGACGTCTCGTCGCACGGATGGACAACGGCCGTGGGCGTGGGCGGAATCGTCTTGCAATAGTCGATCAGACGCTGGTATTTAGCGTGTTTCGCTTCCATCAAGGCTCCCTAGTCATCGACGACGTGGCATTGTGATCGGCTTCAGGCGCGTCCGGCCGTCGCGGGGCGGCGCGTCTTCTCCGCTTTCTCGGCTTTCTCCGCCTTGCCGGCCTTCGGCGCGTTGCCCGCCAGCACCTTCCGGATACGCTCGAGCATCGCCAGTTGCTCCGTCGTCGGCGACGTGTCCTGCACGCGCTTGTCGGCCATCAGCTTGTCGAGCAGCGTGAGCAGCCGCTCGCGGTCAGCGTGATCGCGCAGCAGCGTGGAGAGCGTCTCGACCGCCCGATCCGGCTCGTAGCGCGCGATGAGTTCCTGTTCACCGCGAATGCGCCGCCATTCATACGGCGGCAGGCCGGGCAAATACTCTGCGTAATCGGACACGAGTTCCTGCTTCAACTCCAGCCGTGACAGCGGCAACGGCTCGCCCTCGCGCTTGAGCAAAAACGCCGCGCGTGCGAGCGCCTCGACATAACCGCCTTCCTCGATGGCCGCGAGCGCGTCGCGGACCACCGGCAGCTCGAGCGGATCGATCTTGCGGTCGGCGGCATTCGTCTGCGCGGCTGGCTCGGCGGCATGATCACGCGCATACAGATTGCCGTAGACAGTGAAGAAGGCCGCCTCGGTCATTGCGTCGCGGATGCCGCGGTAGTAGTCGAGCGACGCGCTGATCATCTCGGCGCCGAAATGCTCGGCCCGGCGCGCCGGATCGTTCTCGTCGAGCGCCTGGCGATTCGCCTTGACCGCCTGTTCGGCGGGCGCGAGCCACGAGAGCCACGGATTGAAGCGCGACACCGACCAGTTCTGGAACCGCAGCGGATGAAACGCCCGCAGCAGTTGCGCCGTGCCGTCGTTCGACATCGCCTGCACGAGCGGCCGGCCGAACAATTCGTAGGCCCGCTGGTTGAAATCCGACACCTCCGCCACCGCTTCGAACGCCTTCTCGTCGATGCGCTGAAACCGGTTGAGCCGCGCCGTGATGTCTTCGAGGCGGTGCTCCCGAAACTCGACTTCGTATTCGGTCTCGCCACCCGGGCCGCGCGTTTCCATGACGTTCATGCCATAGAGACCGGGCGGCAGCCCTTCGATGGTCTTCAACACCGAGACGATCTGCGCATGCTCCTTCTTTGCCACCTTGCCGGAAACGAAAATGCCGAGATGGCCGACGTTCTCATGCAGCAGCCCGACGATCACCTGACCGCTCGCCTTGATTTCCTCGGTGCTGCCGTAGACGTCCGCCACCCAGTTGAACGCCTGTTGCGGCGGCGTGATATTGTCGCCCATCGAGGCGAACAGGACGATGGGCGAGCGGATCGCGCGCAGATCGAACGCATTGCCGCTCGACGACTTGACGTCGCCGCCCCAGAGCTTGTTGCCGACGAACAGATTGCGCGTGATCCATTCGATCTCTTCGCGATTCATCAGGTAATAGCCGCCCCACCAGCGCTCGAATTCGAGAAAGCGTGGCGGCTCGGTGTCGGCCTTGTCGAACACGTGATAGAACTTGTCCCACAGGCTGTTGGCGGGATTCAGGTTCTCGAAGTTCTGCACGAGATGCGCGCCGTCGAACTTGCCGTTGCCCATGTCGGCCGTAAGCGATGCGAGCCACGACCCGCCCAGCATGCCGCCCGCATAGCGCATCGGATTGTCGCCCTCGCCTTCCGTCCATGCGCCGCCCCAGTAGGACATGGGCGCGCCGTTGATCACGATCGGGCCGGTGTCCTCGGGATCGGAAGCCGCGAGCATCATTGCCGCCCATCCGCCCTGGCAGTTGCCGATGAGCGCGGGCTTCGCACTGTCCGGGTGCAGTTCACGCACCTTCTTGACGAAGAGCTGCTCCGCATGACAGACGTCGAGCAAGGTCTGGCCGGGCTCAGGATCGCGAAAGAAGATGACGAAATACACCGGATGCCCGGCGCGCAGTGCCACGCCCACCTGCGAATCGTCCTTGAAGCCGCCGATGCCGGGGCCGTGGCCCGCACGCGGATCGATGATGAGATACGGCCGAAGCGACGGATCCACCGTGACGCCCGCGGGCGGCGTGATGCGCAAGAGCGCGTAGTTGACCGGGCGATCGAACGAGCGCCCGTCGAGCACGGTTTCGTATTCGAAATGAAGAACGGGCTTGAGGCCCTCCGCAGTGTGCTCGATGAAGTTGTTGCCGCGCTGCCAGAGCGTGTGCCAGAACAGGACCGAACGCTGTGTCGCGTCGACGGCGTAGCCGTACCAGCTTGCCGGATTCATCGCGGCCGCGGCGGCGGCGAACGGGTCGATCGCATAGTTCGACTTCGCTTCGTTCACGCGCTGCGTGAATTTCTCTTGCGTCGTTTGTACGCGCTTATTGAGTACCTTGGCTGCCTTCGCAGCGACGTCCTGACTGCGCGCAAGCTGGGCTCGTGCGTCCATGGCGAAAACTCCGGGTTGGTTGACTCGATCGACTTTCGCGCGGCTGGCACGATTGCGCTGTGAGTCGATATTACATAGTCCCCCCGGCGATGTCATCCCGCGAGCCGAACTCGAGACGATTGTTTACATCGAAGCATGCAGTGCAGGCACTACGCGCGGATTCTTGAACAATGACGCGGCAAGTTGCCGCAGGAGACAGACCGCGCCGGTCACGCGATCAGATGAGGAACTGTCGAGGACACCTTCGTCACGGATGCGTCACGCCCCCGACATGTGCCGGAAGCGTGACGCCCGCGAGCGACGCGTTGCGCGCCGGGAAAGACTCAGTGATAGCGACGCGCCATCGCATCGAGCGGCATCGGCCGGATGCACTCGGCCTGGCCCGCGCAGCCGAACGCCTCGAAGCGCTCGATGCACAGCGCGCGCGCCGCCGCGGTTGCCGCCTTCAGCGCGTGGCGCGGATCGAACTCCGAGCGCGCCGAAGCCAGCGCGCGCCGGATCGCGCCCGTCATGGCGAGCCGGATGTCGGTGTCGATGTTCACCTTGCGCACGCCGTTCGCGATGCCGCGCTGGATCTCCGCCACCGGCACCCCATACGCTTCGGGAATCTCGCCGCCGTATTCGCGGATCGTCGCGAGCCACTCCTGCGGCACCGATGACGACCCGTGCATCACGAGGTGCGTGTCGGGAATGCACTCGTGGATCGCGACGATGCGGTCGATCGCAAGGATGTCGCCGGTCGGCTGGCGGCTGAATTTGTATGCGCCGTGCGATGTGCCGATCGCGATCGCCAGCGCATCGACCCCCGTTGCCTCGACGAACGCGCGCGCCTGCGCCGGGTCGGTGAGCAGGTCGTCGCGCGAAAGCGTGCCCTCGGCGCCGACGCCGTCCTCCTCGCCCGCCGCGCCGGTTTCGAGCGAGCCGAGACAGCCAAGCTCCCCTTCCACCGATACGCCCACCGCGTGCGCCGCCTCCACCACGCGGCGGCTCACTTCGACGTTGTATTCGTAGGCGGCGGGCGTCTTCTGGTCGGGCAGGAGCGACCCGTCCATCATCACCGACGTGAAGCCCGAGCGGATCGCCTGCTGGCACACCGACGGACTCGCCCCGTGATCCTGATGCAGCACGACGGGCAGGTCCGGATGCGCTTCGAGCGCGGCAAGCACGAGATGGCGCAGGTACGGCTCACCCGCGTACTTGCGCGCACCCGCCGACGCCTGCAGGATCACGGGGCTCTTCGTCGCCTCCGCGGCCTGCATGATCGCCTGCACCTGCTCCATGTTGTTGACGTTGAACGCGGGCACGCCGTAGCCATGCTCCGCCGCGTGGTCCAGCAGTTGACGCAAAGCGATGAAGGCCATCACAAGCTCCTCGTGGTCATGGTCGTAGCCGTGGATCTTGCGACGCGCCGCGCCGCTTCCACGACGGCTTGCGAAGTCAGCCCGAAATGCTCGAACAGCGCGGACGCGGGCGCTGACTCGCCGAAGCGGTCGATACCGACCACACCGCCTTCGAGCCCCACATATTGCCGCCAGAACGCGGTGACGCCCGCTTCCACCGCGACGCGCGGCACGCCTTGCGGCAGCACCCTGTCGCGCCATGCGTATGACTGGCGATCGAACACGGTAGTCGAAGGCATCGAGACCACACGCGCCAGAATGCCCTCCTCACGCAGCGGCCCGACGGCTTCGAGCGCAAGCACGACTTCGGAGCCGGTCGCGATCAGCACGATGCGCGTGTCGCCGGGTCCCATCGAGCCGGGCCAGTCGCGCAGCACGTAGCCGCCGCGCTCTATCGCATCGATCTGGTCCTCGTCGCGCGAGACGAAGGGCAGGTTCTGGCGGCTCAGCAGCAGGCACGACGGACGATCGCGCTCCACCGCGCACACCCAGGCCTGCGCGGTCTCGACGGTATCGCATGGACGCCACACGTCGAGGCCCGGGATCAGCCGCAGGCTCGCCGCATGTTCGACGGACTGATGCGTCGGCCCGTCCTCGCCGAGTCCGATCGAGTCGTGCGTGAAGACGAATACGGAGCGCGTCTTCATCAGCGCCGCCATGCGCAGCGCGTTGCGCGAATAGTCGGAAAACGTGAGGAACGTGCCGCCGAACGGAAGGTGACCGCGATGCAGCGCGATGCCGTTGAGCATCGCGCTCATGCCGAACTCGCGCACGCCGAAGTGCACGTAGTTGCCCCCGTAGTTGCCGCCATGGTGGCCATCGACGGCCGCCCCGCCGGGCTGCACGGTCACGGCGTCCTTCCAGCGCGTGAGGTTCGAGCCGGTCAGGTCCGCCGATCCGCCAAGCAGTTCGGGCAATGCACGCGCGAGGCCTTCGATGGCGATCTGCGAGGCCTTGCGCGTCGCGATCGACTGTCCCGCGCGGTCGGCGTCGCGCACGAGCGCGAGGGCGGCCTCGCGCCATTGCGCGGGCAATGCGCCGCGTGCACGCCGCTCGAATTCCGCGGCTTCAAGCGCAAAGTGCTGCCGGTAGCTCTCGAAGCGCCGCGTCCAGCCGGCTTCGGCCGCCGCGCCCTGTTCGCGTGCGTCCCACAGTTGCCGTATCGAACCGGGGATGTCGAACGGCGCGTGCGGCCAGTCGAGCGCCTCGCGCGTCGCGGCGGCTTCCTTGTCGCCGAGCGGTGCGCCGTGCACGTCGTGCGTGCCGGCCATCGACGGCGCACCCTTGCCGATCACCGTGCGGCAGCAGATGAGCGTCGGGCGTTGCGACGCGCGCGCATCCTCGATCGCGCGATCGACCGCATCGACGTCGTGTCCGTCCACGCCGCGCACCACGTGCCAACCGTATGCGGCGAAGCGCGAGGGCGTGTCGTCGGCGAACCAGCGCTCGACATGGCCATCGATCGAGATGCCGTTGTCGTCGTAGAGGACGGTCAGCTTGCCAAGGCCGAGCGTGCCCGCAAGCGACGCGGCCTCATGCGAGATCCCTTCCATCAGGCAGCCGTCGCCGACGAACACATAGGTACGGTGATCGACGATATCGTGCCCGGGCCGGTTGAACTCGCGTGCGAGCAGCGCTTCGGCGAGCGCCATGCCCACCGCGTTCGCGAAGCCCTGTCCGAGCGGACCGGTCGTCGTTTCGACACCGGGGGTCACACCCACTTCCGGATGGCCGGGCGTCCTGCTGTGCAGCTGACGAAAGCGCTTCAGTTCGTCGAGCGGCAGGTCGTAGCCCGTCAGATGCAGCAGCCCGTAAAGCAGCATGGAACCGTGCCCGTTCGACAGCACGAAGCGGTCACGGTCCGGCCAGTCCGGATTGCGCGGATTGTGCTTCAAGTGCCGGCTCCACAGCGCGACCGCGATCTCGGCCATGCCCATCGGCATGCCGGGATGCCCGGAGTTCGCCTGCTGGACCGCATCGACGGCGAGCATGCGCAGCGCGTTCGCCATCGTCCGCGTGTCGGTGGAAAGCTCTTGCCTGGGTAAAGCCTCTGCGACGGCATTCATCGGATGCCTCCTTTTCTTCGAGTCGGAAAGCGGTTCATGCAGGCCAGCTCATGCAGGCCAGTTCACGCGCGCGCGGAGCGGTCGCGCAGCTGAAGGATCATCGGCGTGAAGATGAGCTGCATCGCGAGTCCCATCTTGCCGCCCGGCACGACGATCACGTTCGGTCGCGACATGAACGAGTCGTGCAGCATGGTGAGGAGATACGGGAAGTCGATGCCCTTCGGCCGTGTGAAGCGGATCACGACGAAGCTCTCGTCCGGCTGCGGTATCTCGCGGGCCGTGAACGGATTCGACGTATCCACCGTCGGCACGCGCTGGAAGTTCACATGCGTGCGCGAGAACTGCGGGCAGATGTAGTTCACGTAGTCGGGCATGCGCCGCAGGATCGTATCGACCACCGCTTCGTGCGAGTAGCCGCGCATGGTCTGGTCGCGGTGCAGCTTCTGGATCCATTCGAGGTTGATGATCGGCACCACGCCGACGAGCAGGTCGGCATGCCGCGCGATATCGACCTTGTCGGTGACGGCGGCGCCATGCAGGCCCTCGTAGAACATGAGGTCGGTGCCGTGCGCGAGGTCCTCCCACGGCGTGAACGTGCCCGCGTCCTGCCCGTAATGCGCGGCTTCGGCGTCGTCGTGGATGTAGCGCCGGAACTTGCCGGTGCCGCTTTCGCCGTAGCTCGCGAAGAGCTGCTCCAGCTCTTCAAGCAGGTTCGCGCCCGGGCCGAAGTGGCTGAAATTCAGCACGCCGTCGCGCTCGCTCTGCTTCATCGCCTCGCGCATGCCGAGGCGGTCGAAGCGATGGAACGCGTCGCCTTCGACGATCTGCGCATTGATGCGCTCGCGCCTGAAGATATGCGTGAAGCTCTTCATGACCGTTGTCGTGCCGGCGCCGCTCGAGCCGGTCACCGCGATGATCGGATGTTTGACTGACATGCGCTTGTCTCCCTGTGGTTTATCCGTATGCGCAATCGAGCGGCATCACACCGGCGTCTCGGGCAGAAAGAGCGAGCGCTCGTTGAACAGCGGCGACGTGTACGGCTTGTCCTCGCCGCGGTCGTATTCGCCGTGATAGCGGCCGATGCGCGCCACTTCGTTCTTGGAGCCGAGGATCACGGGCACGCGTTCGTGCAGCGCACGCGGCATCACGTCGAGGATGCGCTCGCGCCCGGTGATCGAGAGGCCGCCCGCCTGCTCGACGAGAAAGCTCATCGGGCTCGCTTCGTAGAGCAGCCGCAGGCGTCCCTGCATCGCGGGCGTCTTGAAGTCGCGCGGATACATGAACACGCCGCCGCGCATCAGGATGCGATGCACCTCGGCGACCATCGATGCGATCCAGCGCATGTTGAAGTCGCGCTCGCGGCAGCCGCTGCGCCCGGCCTTGCACTCCTGCACGTAGCGGCGCACGGGCGGCTCCCAGAAGCGCTCGTTCGATGCGTTGATTGCGAACTCGCACGAGTCTTCTGGAATGCGGATATCGGAATGCGTCAGCACGAAGTTGCCGACGTCGCGCTCGAGCGTGAAGCCGTGCGTGCCGTTGCCCACCGAAATGACGAGCATCGTCGACGGGCCGTAGATCGCGTAGCCCGCCGCCACCTGTTCGCGGCCCGGGCGCAGGAAGGCCGCTTCACCGGATGCAGCAGATTCGTTGTTCACGCGCAGCACCGAGAAGATCGACCCGACGACGCCATTGATATCGATGTTCGACGAACCGTCGAGCGGATCGAACGCAAGCAGGTATTCCCCGCGCGGATAGGCCTCGGGGATCGCATAGACACCCTCCATTTCCTCCGACACCATGCCCGCGAGCAGGCCGTCCCACTCGCAGTGCTGGAGGAAGATGTCGTTGGTCGCCACGTCCAGCTTCTTCTGTTCCTCGCCGTGCGTGTTGAGCGTTTGCGCGGAGCCGTAGTTGCCGCCGAGCGCGCCCTTGGTCAGCGCCGCGGAGATCGTCTTGATCGACGCGGCGACGTCGATCAGCAGGGCCGACAACCCGCTCGCGGATTGCGACCCCGGCTTGCGGTCGAGCGTGTCGATGAGGAACTTCGAAAGGGTGGTTCGTCCGTCCTGCATGGCGCTCTCCTTGGAGGTCTATCGAATCGGATCGGGCGGCGGCGCATCGGATGCGCCGCTGAATACGCGGCTCGCGCGGATGTCCTCGGCAGCGATGAGCGTGAGCGCGGCGCCGTCCGCGGCCTTGCCGCCCGCGAGCGCATCCGCGAACAGGCGATTCGCCTGACGCAGACGCGCGCGGTCGAGCGCGTTGCGCACCGAGCGCGCGTTCGCAAAGTTCGGCTGGCGGATGCGGTGTGCGAGATAGTCTTCGAACGCGCCGCGCGAGGCGGCATCGAGGCGGTACTGCATCGTGTCGAGCATGCGCTGCGCGATCAGCAGCAGCTCAGCCTCGTCGTAATCGGGAAACGTGATGTGATGCGCGATGCGCGACCGGAAGCCCGGGTTGCTCCTGAAGAACGTCTCCATGCGCGACTCGTAGCCCGCGAGGATCACGACGAGATCGTCGCGCTGGTTCTCCATCGTCTGAAGCAGGATCTCGATGGCTTCCTGGCCGTAGTCGCGCTCGTTCTCGGGGCGGTACAGGTAGTACGCCTCGTCGATGAAGAGCACGCCGCCCATCGCGCGCTTGAGCACGTCGCGGGTCTTGGGCGCGGTGTGGCCGATGTACTGGCCGACGAGGTCGTCGCGCGTGACCGAGACGAGATGATTGCGGCGAATATAGCCGAGCCGGTGCAGCACTTCTGCCATGCGCAGCGCGACGGTCGTCTTGCCGGTTCCCGGGTTGCCGGAGAAGCACATGTGCAGCGTCGGCGCGCCGCTTGCGATGCCGAGCGTCTCTCTCGCGCGCTCCACGAGCAGATGCGCCGCGATTTCGCGGATGCGTGTTTTCACGGGCACGAGGCCGACGAGATCGTGGTCGAGTTCCGCGAGGACATCGCCGATGCCCGAGTCGCGAAAGAGCGCGACGAGATCGACACTTGGCGGGCCGGTTGTCGTGTGCAGCGGCGGGTCGAGGGTGGTGGCATCGGCGCTCATTGCTTACCTCGGTGCGTAGCGTTCGCCCGAGGGCTGGTCGCTCGCGTAGGTGCGAATCGCGTAGCGTTGCGCGCGGCCGGGGCCGTCCTGGCGTTCGAGCCTGAAGCCGGGCTCCGTGGCGGGGCGGTTGACGATGAACGACATGCGCATCGTCTCGAAGCCGCGTACCGAATCGAACGCGTTGACCTTGATGTAGTGATGCGGGTACGTCGTGCGGCATGCGTTGACTTCCTGCAGCACGCCTGCTGCGTCGTGGAGATCGAACATCGGGAGGCCCCACATTTCCCAATACGTGTTGCGGGGATGCGGATCGTCGGTGAATTCGACCGAGCAGGACCAGCCCTCGCGCAGGGCATAGTCGATCTGCATGCCGATTTCTTCGTCCGTCAGTTCCGGCAGGAACGAGAAAGTGCCTTGTGTGATGTGCATTTGTCTTTCCTTTTCGATTGGGTTTGATTCTGTTCCAAACCGTTTGATGCGCTTTGTGCTTCTGTGAAACTTGATTTCTTAATGGTCTATTAGCTCGCCGCTGTGCGGGGCGGCAGTCACTTTCTTTGCTGCTGCAAAGAAAGCAGCTTTTCAGGCCAACAGCATTAGGACGTGACCACGTTTGAGTCTTTCAGAGTGGCCCGACCGTCGGAGTGTCCACTTCGGTTCGTCAGGCGGATAGGCTCACGGACCCACTGCGTCATCGCACCACCAGACAAAGTGGTAAGGCAATCATCCATCCGTCCTCGCTTCGCTCCGACGCAGGGTCCACTACAACCAGTTGCTTCGCTCCGTTTTCACGGACATCTACCGTATTTCGCGCGCTACGCGCTCCACCACCGAATTTACCCTTCGTCGGGCACGCAGTGCCAAGACGGATGAATGACTGCCTTACCACTCCGTTTGAAGGCGCGAGAGCGCAGTGGGTCCGCGTACCTATCTGCTCAACATACAGAGGTGGACACTCCCACGGTCGGGCCACTCTGAAAGACTCCATGTGATTCCCTCCTAACACTGCTGAGCCCATAGCTGCTTTCTTTGGTTACTTTCTTTGCAGCAGCAAAGAAAATGACTGCTGCCCCGCACAGGGGCGAAGCTAATAGACCAATAACAAAGCAAGTTTCACAGGAAGCGCAAAACCATCAAACGGTGTTAAAAGAAGCGCCAGCAAAAAATCAACGACCGGGGACATTTCAAGCAGCAGTAGGCGTAACAGCAAAGTCCGGCGTATCGGTAGACGCATAGTTGAAGGTCACATCGCGCCAGGTATCGAGCGCCTGCTTGAGCGGGGTGCACCACCGCGCTGCCGCTTCGAGCACGTCCGGTCCCTCATTCGCGATATCGCGCCCTTCATTACGCGCCTTGACCATCGCCTCCAGCGCCACGCGATTCGCCACCGCGCCCGCCTGAATGCCTCCAGGATGCCCAATGGTGCCGCCGCCGAACTGCAGGATGCAGTCGTCGCCGAAAAGATCGAGCAGCTGATGCATCTGCCCCGCATGAATCCCGCCCGACGCCACCGGCATCACCTTGCGCAAACCGGCCCACGGCTGGTCGAAGAAAATGCCGCGCGACAGATCGACCTCGTTGCGCGCCTCGCGGCACACGTTGTAGTAGCCCTGAACGGAAAGCGGATCGCCCTCCAGCTTGCCGACCGCAGTGCCCGCGTGCGCATGATCGACGCCCGCCATGCGCAGCCACTTCGCAATCACGCGAAACGAAATGCCGTGATTGCGCTGCCGCGTATACGTGCCGTGCCCCGCGCGATGCAGATGCAGGATCATGTCGTTCCTGCGCGCCCACTTCGACATCGACTGGATCGCCGTCCAGCCGATCACGAGGTCGATCATCACGATGCACGAGCCGAGCTCCTTCGCGAATTCGGCGCGCTCGTACATGTCCTCCATCGTCCCGGCAGTCACGTTCAGATAGTGGCCCTTCACTTCACCGGTCTCGGCCTGCGCGCGATTCACGGCCTCCATCGAGAACAGGTAGCGGTCGCGCCAGTGCATGAACGCCTGCGAATTGATGTTCTCGTCGTCCTTCAGGAAATCGAGCCCGCCCTTCAGCCCTTCATAGACCACGCGCCCATAGTTCTTGCCCGAAAGCCCGAGCTTGGGCTTGACGGTCGCGCCGAGCAGCGGCCGCCCGTACTTGTCGAGCCGCTCGCGCTCGACCACGATGCCCGTCGGCGGCCCCTGGAACGTCTTCAGATACGCGACCGGTATGCGCATGTCCTCGAGCCTCAGTGCCTTGAGCGGCTTGAAGCCGAACACGTTGCCGATGATCGACGCCGTCAGGTTCGCAACCGATCCCTCTTCGAACAGATCGAGTTCGTAGGCGATATACGCGAAGTACTGCGGCTCACCGCCGTTCGCGTTCGGCACCGGGTCGACGCGGTAGGCCTTCGCGCGGTACATGTCGCATGCGGTCAGGCGATCGGTCCAGACGACGGTCCACGTCGCTGTCGACGACTCGCCCGCCACCGCCGCCGCCGCTTCCTCCGGCTCGACACCGGGCTGCGGCGTGATGCGAAAGAGCGCGATGACGTCGGTGTCTTTCGGCGTGTAGTCCGGCTGCCAGTAACCCATCTCGCGATACTTCATGACGCCCGCCGCATAGCGGGAACGCGGATCGAGAGGATTGCGGGCCGGCTCGACGGCTGCCTTGCTGAAGTCGTTCATTGCGGTTCCTCGGAAAGTGTCCGGCGGTTGCGGTGTGCGTTGCATGAGTCTGCAGAGTAGGCGCGGCGTCTTCCGAAGTGAATTCACGAATTTCTTGTGCGGGCTTAAGCGATCCCTTTATCGCGGGTTATTGCCTATGACCCGGATGGAACACTTTGCTGCGTTTCCGCGACAGTAAGGCGTGTAATCCCGCGCCCAGGTATTCGCCGTCCGGCGAAAAGCGTTTGGCATGGGCCTTGCGTATAGCTCCGTGCCCGAGTGGTTCCGAGCGGTTCAAAGCGGAAACGCGAAGGCGCACGGCTGAAACCACCAACGAGGAGGACGTGTATGCAATGGACCACACCGAGCTTCACCGATATGCGTTTTGGTTTTGAAATCACGATGTATATCGCCACCCGTTAAACCCGCACGAGCCGCGATGAGCGGCTGCGCGGCATCGTATTTCAGGTAGTGCAACCTGCCGGCTCGAGCCGCCGCCACGACCAGCGTTCCCCGACATGATTTTCGAAACGATCGTCACGACCGCGGCGCGCGATGGCCGGCCCCACATTGCACCGATGGGCGTGCGCTTCGAGGACGGCCTGGCAATCCTCGCCCCCTTCCGGCCATCGGCCACGCTGGACAACATCCTCGCCACGCAGGCCGCGGTAATCAACTGCACCACGGACGTGCGTGTCTTCGCGGGCTGCGTGACCGGCGCGCAGCGTGACTGGCCTACGCGGCCGGCAAGCCGCGTCGAGAGCGTGAGGCTCGATGGCGTGCTCGCGCATACGGAACTGCGGCTCGAGGCGCTGCAAGACGACGAAACGCGTCCCGTGCTGCGCATGAAGCCCGTGCATCAGGAAACCCACGCGCCGTTTCCCGGCTTCAACCGCGCGCAGGCGGCCGTCGTCGAAGGCGCGATTCTCGTGAGCCGGCTCTTCATGCTGCCCGCCGACAAGGTCGATAGCGAAATGGCCTACCTGCAGATCGCCATCGACAAAACCGCCGGCGACGCCGAGCGCGCCGCGTGGGACTGGCTCGTCGCCGCGGTCGCGCGACATCGGGCGGGCGCTGGTTCCTTGCCTTAAGCAGTAGCAAACCGTCCGCCCACGTCTTCCGGAGACAGCCATGACCGCATTGCTCGCGAGCGTCCGCTCGGCCGACGAAGCATTCGACGCAGCGCGCGCCGGCGCTGAACTGATCGATCTGAAGGAGCCGAAGGAAGGCGCGCTCGGCGGCGTCGCCGTGGACGAGATCGCGCGGATCGTGCGTGCGCTGCGCGCGCAGTATCCGGTCAAGCCGATCAGCGCGACCATCGGCGACGTGCCGACCGAGGCCTGCGACGAAATCGCGGCGCGGGTGATCGAAGTGAGCGCGGCAGGCGTGGACTACGTGAAGGTCGGCGTAATGCCCGGCCCGGCCGCGGCGCGCTGCCTGACCCAGCTCGCGAGCCTGCCCGCCGCCGTGGTGCCGGTGCTGCTCTCGGACGCCGGCGCCGACGCGAAGCTCGCGGCGTTCGCGGCGGAACTGGGTTTCGCGGCCATCGTCTTCGATACCGCCGCGAAGGACGGCCGGACGCTTTTCGATTGCGTCGACGCGGGCGAGCTCTCGCAGTGTCTCGCGCTTGCCAGCGCGCGCGGCGTGATGACGGGGATCGCGGGCGCGCTCGGCTGGGCGCAGCTTGCGCAGATTCGCGCGCTGGCGCCGGATATCGCCGGGTTTCGCACCGCGCTCTGCGCGCGGGCCGAGGGGCGCGCCGGCCGCCTCGACCCCGTGCTCGTCGAACAATGGGCGAACGCGCTGCATCACGCGCCGCACGAAGTCGGAACCGCCTGAAAACCGCATGAAGACCACGTAAGGCGCGGCGCCGCCGATGCGGCGCCGCTATCGTCCGACCATCAGACCACGGGCATGTTCAGCAGACGGTCCCGCATCAGCGCGACGTCGCTCTTGTTGAAAAGCTCGACCACGTAGTTGGCCTCCTTCACGTAGCTCAGGAAGCGCGGATCGATCACGCCGTTCGACGCGAGCGCTTCGAGCGGCGTTCCGGCATCGACGGCACACGACTTCACGACCATCAGGCGCTCCGCGTTGAGCGTCGCCGAGAGCCAGGCGGCAAGGCTGTCCGACGTGGTGTCCCAGTTGGTCATCGGGTCGGGCGTGACGCGCATCAGCTCGGTCGGCACCCACACGGCGACGCGGCCGTCGCGCAGCGCCCGGCGGATGCGCTGTTCGTTCGACGCCAGCACGAGTTCGGGCAGCACGCCCTGCATCAGGATCGCGTACTGCGCCATCGCGAGCAGGCACATGTTGTGGGCGGCGACGTCGTTGAAGCGCCACTCGCGCTGATACTGGCGCACCGTGTCGGCGAAGTCGCCGCCGCCCGGCACGATCACGACCCGCCCGCCGCCCACTTCCCAAAGCTGCGTCAGCCACTCACGCAGCGCCGGGTCGTGACTCAGGCTTCCCCCGATTTTCACCACCCACATGACCATTCCTCGCTTTCGATGTTGCGTTTTGCACCCTTCGTTTCCCGCCGTTTGCGCGTTTGCGCATTGCTTCATTGCGGCTGATCCGCCGCGATTCCTCGCTGTGTCACATGTGCCTCAGGCGACGCGCCTGCCCGCCCCCCGCTCCGCTTCACCCGGCCCGGCGGCGGAAACGGCCTGATCCTTCGCATCCGGCACGACCTCCGACGCCGCGGCCGAAGCCGCCAGCAGCGCGACGGCCACACTCGGCGCGCAGGTCGCAACCCATTCCGCAAACTCGCCGTCGCGCCGGGGCAGGCCGGCGAGCATCGCGAAGTCGATGTAGCTGCGCGCGTCCTGCCGCGCGAGCGCCGCCGCGAGAAAGCGACCGCAGCCCGCGCCGACGAGCGGCGCCGTCGCGAGCGACGGATGCGCCGCGCACACGCGCGCGAGATTCGCGCCGATGGTACGCAACTGCTCGCTGCGCCACGTCTGCGCGAAACGCCGCCAGTCGGCGTCGCTCGCGTCGGCGGCGTCGCGCCCGATCATGCGTGCAAGGCGCTCCCGGCTCGCCGCTTCCGTCTTCGGGCCGTTGTCCGCGCTCGGATGCTGGTCGTGCGGCGCCCACAGTTCACCCGTCAGACGATAGACATCCGCGCTCGTCGCGAACCATTCGTTCATGACGCCGGTGGTCTCGCCGCGAAACGCGATGCGGTGCGCAATGCCGCACAGCGGCGTGCGCACGACGCCCTGATACACCAGTTCGCCGCTTGCGAGCCGCGCGGCGTCGTTCGAGCCGCGCGCGGCCACCCGGCCCTCCACGACCGGGATGATGTCCGTCGTAGTGCTGCCGATATCGACGAGCACGCACTCCGGCATGCGCGTCGCGACCCATTGCGCGGTCGCGAGCCAGTTCGCCGACGCCACCTTGCGCCAGCCGTCCGCGCAGGCGGAGCGCGCGAGCCAGCCCGCCGCCCCCGCAAAGAACAGCGTGCGCGGGCCGAGCCGCTGCGCGAGCGTGCGCGTGAGCGCGCGCACGCCCTCGGCGCGGCTGGGGAAGAGATCGACCATTTCGCCCGTCATCGTGATCGCATGGCGCGCGCCCGCCTCGCGCGCGGCAGGCCAGCGCTCGAACACGAGATCAATCGCGCGCTCGAGATGCGCGAGCCCCTGCCATAGCGGGCACGCCCACTGGGCGACATCGGCGAGCGCGCCCGAGCGTGCCGCCACCGACACCTTCACGTGCGCGCCGCCGACATCCCAGCCGAAGACCGGCGATTCGGGGGCAGTGGCGGGCGGCGAGGCAGGCGTTTGCGCGGGAGGCGCTTCGCGCCTCGCCTTCACGATGCCCCTCCGCATGCGCAATAGCGCAGCGCGGCATCGACGCGTACGCCGTGCGACGCAAGCAGCTCGGCCGCGAGATTGCGGCCAAGCCGCGCGGAGAGCCCCGCGTACGCCACCGTGAGCCGCGGATTCACCTCGATCACGACGGGCCCGCGCTGCGGGTGCCACACCAGATCGATGCCGGCGAACCCGCGCAGCCCCGGCAGCGCCGCGACGACCCGCTGCGCGAGCGCCTCGAGCGCGCGGCCCTGCACGCCGTGGCGGTCGATCTGATCGACATCCACGCCGGTGAACTCGACGATGCGCTCGTGCCGCCCGGGCGCGGCCGCGTCGGGCAGGCCGATTCGCTGGCGGTTGATGCTGACGAGTTCCGCCCCGTGCTCGCCGCAGATCAGCGAAAGGCTGAGCGGCTCGCCGTCCACCCATTCCTGCAGCACCGGATTGCGCCCCGCCGCCTCGCGCGAGTCGTATTCGGCGCAGGCGTGGCCGAAGTCGTCGTAAACGTAGGTGTCGAGGCCGCCCGCGCCGTCGTCGGGCTTGACGACCCAGCGCGTCGCCCCGGGCGATGCGTTCTCGCGCGCATCGAGCGAGGGTGTCGCGGCAATGCCGTGGGCGGCAAGGCACGCGGACGTCGCGTGCTTGCTCGATGCGGCCGCGATCGCCTCCCTGGCGCAGCCGAGCCAGCGCGCGGCGCCGACCGCCTCGTGAAGACGCAGCAGCAGGCTGTCGCATTCGGGCGCGATGATGCAGGCATAGTCGTGCTCACGCGCCGCCCGCGCGACGAACGCGGTCATCGGCTCGCCGGGCTGGGCGCGGCAGTGGACCTGCGCGGGGTCGGGCGTTTCGAAGCGCGAACTCGCGAACGTCGTCTCGACGCCGGGGAGTTCGAGCAGGTCCGCGACGAGCGCGTCACGCATCACGCGGCCCTCGACGATCAGCGCGCTCAGGTCCGCGAGACTGCCTTCGCCCGCCAGTTCCGGGTCGATGCCGCCGCCAGTGAGGTACTCGAAGACAAATATCTTGGTCAAGGGAAGTCATCCATGCAGGTGATGCCGGTTCTCGCTCTGCCCGACGGCCACGCCTTGCGCGCCGTGCGCGGCGAGCGGTCGCGCTACCGGCAGGTTCAGTCTTCTCTCTGCGCGCCGGGCGACCCGATCTTCGTCGCCGTCGCCCGCGCCCTCGTTGCCGCCACCTGCGCGCACACGCCGTTGTCGCCGGAAAGGAGCCTGGCCTCGCCACCTTCGTGACCTTCGCCGCCATCCGGCCCCGCGCGGGCAAGCGTTCGATGATCGGCGCGGGCGGCATCCGCAACAGCGCCAGTCCCGCAGCGGCGGCGTCAGGCGACGCGCCCCGCGTGACCCCGCGCTTGCGCGCTCCACGACGGGCAAATCGCCCGACCCGGCGGCCCACCCGGCGAAGACGCCTGAGCCGATGACACAATATCCGTGCCAACTGGTGCGGCGCGTCATGGCTGTAATGATTCGGCAAGGCAGTGTCGCAGCGCGTATCCGGCGGGTGACACTGTGTTACGACGCGGCGCACATACTGTGCTGCAAGGTCGGCGTTCCGACTGCGCCGCTCGCACAGCGCGGTGAATTTTCGGGTATCCGCCGTTCCTTCCCTGCATGAAGCGGCGCCGCGCGGCCGCAAAGGGCCGAACCGGCCACATTCGCGCATGCGCCGCGCAAACCGGCATGGACCTTGCTCGAGACGCGCCATGCACGATTCGTCCTCCACCCCGTCGAATGCCGGTGACGCGGGCGCCGCTCACGCGCCCGTGCCGTCCTTTTCGGGGGCCGCAACCGGGTCTCCCGCAACCACGCACGACTGGACCTGCCCGTTCTGCCCGCTGCTATGCGACGACATCTCGATCGACTTGCGCGGCGACAACACCCTCGCCGCAAGCAACACCGACTGCCCGCGGCTCGCCCGCTCGATTGCGCACTTCAGCGCAACCGCAGCGACATGCAGGCCGTCTGTCGACGGCCAGGACACCGATCTCGAGTCGGCGCTCGCGCGTGCCGGGGAGATCCTGTCCCGCGCACGGCGCCCACTCTTCGGCGGCCTCGCGACCGACGTAGCCGGCGCCCGCGCCCTGTATGAACTCGCGGCCCGGTGCGGGGCGATCCTCGATCACCTGCACGGCGACGCCCTCTTCGCATCGACGCTCGCGCTCCAGGACCGCGGCGCCTTCTTCACGACGCTCTCGGAGGTGCGCTCGCGCGCCGACCTCCTGATCGTGTTCGGCTGCCAGCCGTCCGCGCGCTACCCGCGCTTCTACGAGCGCGCGCTGCGTGGCCTCGCGCGGCCGCTCGGCGTGTGCTTCGTCGCCTGCGAAGCCGATCCGGCGGCAAGCGCGCTGCCGAACGCGAGCGTCGATTCGATCCTGCCGCAAGCCGACCCGTTCGACGTCCTCGCGGTCTGGTCCGCGCTGGCCGAAGGACGCCGCATCGAAAGCGGCAAACACGCGGAAATCGCGGACCTCGCGCAACGCGTGGCGTCGTCGAGCTACACCGTGGTCGTCTACGAGCCCGCCGCGCTTCCCGGCCCGCACGCCGCGCTGCTCGTCGAGGCGCTGAACCGCATCGTCAAGGCCGTCAACCGGACGACGCGCGCGGGCGGCCTCGCGCTCGGCGGCGACGACGGCGCGCTCACCGTGAGCCAGGCGGTGACGTGGCTCTCGGGCTTTGCGCTGCGCACGCGGGTGTCGATGCGCGCGCCGCTCGACTACGACCCGTATCGCTACCGCACGCAGACGCTCCTCGCCGGCGGCGAAGCCGACGCGCTGCTCTGGGTGGCGAGCTTCGTGCCGCAACCGCTGCCGGATGCGCTCGGCGCGGACGTGCCGGCCATCGTGCTCGGCCATCCGTCGATGGCGGGCACGCTCGGCACGCGCCGCGCGCCGACCGTGTTCATCCCCGTCGCGACGCCCGGCGTCGACAGCGGCGGGCATCTCTTTCGCATCGACGCGACGGTGGTCGCGCCTCTACGCGCCGCGCGCCACGCGCAGTTGCCGGGCGTCGCCGAAATCGCCGGGCGGCTAGCCGCCGCAAGGAGCCAGCCATGAGCCTCGCGCGGCTCGCGGGCGGGATCGTCTACGATCCCGCGAACGGCGTGAACGGCGAGCGCCGCGACCTGTATTTCCGCGACGGCCGCATGGTCGCGCACACCGGCGACGCTGCCGTCGACGAGGAATACGACGCCACCGGCATGGTCGTCATGGCGGGCGGCATCGACCTGCATTCGCACATTGGCGGCGGCAAGACGAACCTGTCGCGCCTCCTGCTGCCGGAGGACCACCGCGCCGATCCCGCCCGCGATTCCGATTCCAGCGGCAAGTACCTGCGCCTGCCCTCGTGCGGCGTGTGCACGCCCGGCACGCTCGCAACCGGCTACCGCTATGCCGAAATGGGCTACACCGCCGCGTTCGAGCCCGCGATGATGCCCTCGAACGCCCGCCACACGCATCTGGAAATGGGCGACACGCCGATCATCGATCACGGCGCCTACGTGATGCTGGGCAACGACGAGCTGTTCCTGCAGATGCTCGCCGCCCGGGACGACTTCGAGCGCCTGCGCGACTACGTCGGGTGGACGATCAACGCGAGCAAGGCGCTCGGCGTGAAGGTGGTCAATCCGGGCGGCATCTCGGCGTTCAAGTTCAACCAGCGCTCGCTCAACGTGGACGAGGCGCACGCGCACTACGGCGTCACGCCGCGCGACGTGCTGCGCACGCTGTCGCGCGCGCTGACCGAGCTGCGCGTGCCGCATCCGCTGCACGTGCACGCGAGCAATCTCGGCGTGCCGGGCAACATCGACTCGACCATCGCGACGATGGACGCCGCCGACGGCCTGCCCATCCACCTCACGCACATCCAGTTCCACAGCTACGGCACCGAGGGCCCGCGCAAGTTCTCGTCGGGCGCGCGGGCGATCGCGGAGGCGGTGAACGCGCGGCCGAACGTGTCGATCGATGTCGGGCAGATCATCTTCGGGCAGACCGTGACCGCCTCCGGCGACACGATGATGCAGTTCCGCAACGCGCCGATGGGCCGGCCGCACAAGTGGATCGTGGGCGATATCGAATGCGACGCGGGCTGCGGCGTGGTGCCGTTCCGCTACCGTGAAGAGAGCTACGTGAACGCGCTGCAATGGATCATCGGACTCGAGATCTTCCTCCTGATCGACGACCCCTGGCGCGTCTCGATGACGACCGACCACCCGAACGGCGGCCCGTTCACGAGCTATCCGCACCTCATCCGCCTCCTGATGGACAAGGCCTTTCGCAACGAGCAGCTCGCGAAGCTGCACCCGGAAGCGCAGGTGGCGAGCGCGCTGCCCGAGCTTGCGCGCGAGTTCTCGCTCTACGACATCGCGATCATCACGCGCGCCGGGCCCGCGCGGCTTCTCGGCCTCGCCGACCGCGGCCACCTCGGCGCGGGCGCGGCGGCGGACATCGCGGTGTATCGCGACGAGCCGGACCGCGAGCGGATGTTCACGTCGCCTGCGTACGTATTCAAGGACGGCCGGCTGGTCGCCCGCGACGGCACGCTCGTCGCGGCACCGGCGGGCGGCATCCATTTCGTGTCGCCGGACTACGACCGCGGCATCGAAAAGACGCTGCGCGCCTACAGCGACGCGAACCTCGCCGGCAACTTCGCGCACGCCGCCATCAGCGACGACGAAATCTGCGCCTGCTGCCGCGGCGGGCGGCTCCTGCCCGTCGCCTGCTTTCCGAACGGCTGAGCCATGCAGATCAACGGCACCCTGATCGACGACACCTTCGCGGAAGCCTTCCCGATGAAGGCGACGCGCCTCGTCATCACCGCGCACACGCCGGCCTGGGCACGCAACGCGGCGCAGTCGCTGACCGGCTTCGCGACCTCGGTGATCGACTGCGGCTGCGAGGCGGGCATCGAGCGCGAACTCGGGCGCGGCGAGACGCCCGACGGTCGGCCGGGCATCTCGGTCCTCATGTTCGCAATATCGTCGAAGGAGCTGGCGAAGCAGGTCATGCGGCGCGTCGGCCAGTGCGTGCTGACGTGCCCGACCACCGCCGTCTACAGCGGCATCGATCCGGCGGCGAGCCGCGCGCCGCTTTCCGACAACGCGCCGCTTGGCGGCGCCCTGCGCTTTTTCGGCGACGGCTGGCAGATTTCGAAGATGATCGGCGGCAAGCGCTACTGGCGCGTGCCGGTGATGGACGGCGAGTTCGTCTGCGAGGAAAGCACGGTCACGGTGAAGGCGGTCGGCGGCGGCAACCTGCTCTTTCTCGCCCGCGACCTCGACGCGGCGCTCGCCGGCGCCGAAGCGGCCGTCGCTGCGATGCACAAGCTGCCGAACGTGATTACGCCGTTTCCCGGCGGCGTGGTGCGCTCGGGCTCGAAGATCGGCTCGAAGTATGCGGGCGCGACGGCCTCGACGAACGACGCCTTCTGCCCGACGCTCGTCGGCTTGTCGAAGAAGAGCGAACTCTCGGCGGAGGTGGCCTGCGTGCTCGAAATCGTGATCGACGGCCTGACCGACGCCGACGTCGGCGCCGCCATGACCGCGGGCATCGCGGCGGCTGCCGGAATCGGGGGCGCGGCCGGCATGCTGCGGGTGTCGGCCGGGAACTACGGCGGCAAGCTCGGGCCTTACCATTTCCACCTGCGCGAACTTGCGGCGGGCATCGACGGGAGCCGCGCATGAGCACCCGCATGAGCACCATCACATTGCGCGTAAAAAGTGCGCCGGGGTTTCGCGTCGATGCGTCAAGACTGCTGCCTGCCGCCCTCGCGCCGCTCTCGGCCGACGACATCGCGCGCCTTGCGCTGCCCGCGGGCAACGAGACCTGCGCCGCCGGCGACCTGTTCGACGTGGCCCTCACCGACAGCGACACACCTGAACTCGTCATAGAAGGCGACGCGCCCTGGCTCGACCGGCTCGGCGCGCAGCTCGCCGCCGGGCGGCTCGAAGTGCGCGGCGCGGCCGGCGACTACGCGGGCTTCGGCATGAGCGGCGGCGAACTGCATATCGAAGGCGACACCGGGCGCTTCACCGGCTGCGAAATGAGCGGCGGCCGCATCACGGTTGCGGGCAACGCGGGCGATTTCGCCGCGGGCGCGCTGCCCGGCGACATGGAAGGCATGACGGGCGGCACGCTCACGATCCGCGGCAATGCCGGCGCGCGGCTCGCGGACCGCATGCGGCGCGGGCTCGTGATCGTCGGCGGCGACGCGGGCGACTTCGCGGCATCGCGGATCGTTGCGGGAACGGTGTGCATCGCGGGGCGGCCCGGGGCGCATTACGCTTATGGTATGAGGCGCGGCACGCTGCTGCTCATGCAGGCACCGGACCGCGTGCCGCCCACGTTCACCGAGGGCGGCCACGGCTTCGATGTTTTCTGGTCGCTGCTCGCCCGCTCGCTTGCGCGCGAGATCGCGCCGTTCGCCACGCTCGATGCGGGGGCGCCGCCGCGCCGGTACACGGGCGACCTCGCCGTGGACGGACGAGGGGAATTGCTGATCGCGCAACGGTAGCGGTGCGATGAAAATGAACAGGCGTCAGATTTAAGGATACCCTTCAAAAGGAGCCTGACATGAATGCTGCGCAATCGCCTGGCGCGACCCGTGACCAACGGGCACCGGATGCGGGCGGCGAGCGCTTCGCCCGGCCGCTGATCGCGCTGCACTGGTTGATTGCGCTTTGCATCATTGCCATGCTCGGCATCGGCCTTTATATGGTCGGGCTGCCGAAGGGCCTGCCTTTCAAGGCGACCGTGATCAACTTCCACAAGTCGCTCGGGATGACGATTTTCCTGCTGGTGCTGATCCGCATCATGGTACGCATCGCTTATGGCCGACCGCCTCTGCCGCCGATGGGAGCGTGGCAACGCGCCGCCGCGAGCACCACGCAGGCTCTTTTATACGTGGCAATGGTCGGGATGCCGCTGACCGGTTATCTCGGTTCGTCG
This sequence comes from Caballeronia glathei, assembly GCF_000698595.1. Lineage (GTDB taxonomy): Bacteria > Pseudomonadota > Gammaproteobacteria > Burkholderiales > Burkholderiaceae > Caballeronia > Caballeronia glathei. The sequence goes on from NZ_JFHC01000004.1 coordinate 105,896, forward strand.
TTCAACACTTACGGTACGCGGTTCTGGGGCATCCTGCTGCCCAAGTGGGGCTGGGACGATGCGCGGCTGCGGCATATTTTCTTCACCGTGCACGAGGTGATCGCATGGACGATGATTGCGCTCATCGCGCTGCATGTTGCAGGGGCGCTCAAGCATCAGTTTGTCGATCGGGATGGGTTGATCGGGAGGATCTGGCCTTAGACGGGTCGCTGGCGCTTGGACGGGGTGTTTACACCGTTTGATGCACACAGGCTCCTATGAAACTTGTTTTTTCTTTGGTCTATTAGCTCGCCCCTGTGCGGGGCAGCAGTCACTTTCTTTGCTGCCGCAAAGAAAGTAACCAAAGAAAGCAGCTTTTTTTAGGTAAGCGGTGTTAGGACGTGACCACGTTTGACTCTTTCAGAGTGGTCCGACCGCAGGAGTGTCCACCTCGGTCCGTCGAGCGGACAGGTCCGCGGACCCACTGCGCCCCCGCACCCTCGAACGAAGTGGTAAGGCAGTCATTCATCCGTCTTCGCTTCGCTCTGACGACAGGTGCAATCGGTGGCGCGTTGCTAAACGCGAGACTGGAGCGAAGCGCTGATTTGTGATGTGCCCGACGTCCGAGCGCAGCGAGGAGGGAGCGGAACGAAGTGCTTACCGCTTCGTTGGAGGGTGCGTTGTCTCACTGGGTCCGCGGGCCAAGCCGGGTGGTTTTGTGGGGGTGACACTTAGGGGCTGTGCCAGATTGGTGGGTGGGATCAAAAGGAATTGCGGGCGAAACGGCTGCTTTCTTTGGTTACTTTCTTTGCAGCAGCAAAGAAAGTGACTGCCGCCCCGCACAGGGGCGAGCTAATAGACCGCGAACCAAGCAAATTTCATAGAGGCCGAAGCGCATCAAACGGTGTAGAACCCCGAACCCCAAGCGCCAGCGGCCAAATAGTAGACCGATAGGAAATCAGGTTCACAGGAAGCGCAAAAACATCAAACGGTGTAAACGTAAACCCAACAAAGACCTGTCCGCGGAAGCAATGAAATGAAGATCAAGGTACTCGGTTCGTCGGCTGGCGGAGGCTTCCCGCAGTGGAACTGCAACTGCCGCAATTGCGATGGTGTCCGCCGCGGCACGCTCAAGGCCACACCACGCACGCAATCCTCGATCGCGGTCAGCGACAACGGCACCGACTGGCTCCTCGTGAACGCGTCCCCCGACATTCTCGCGCAGATCGCCGCGACCCCCGAATTGCAACCGGCACGGCGCGCGCGCGACAGCGGCATCGCCGCCGTGCTCACGATGGACGCGCAGATCGATCACGTCACCGGCCTCCTGATGCTGCGCGAGCGCGACACGCCGCTGCCACTTCATGTCACCGATTCCGTGTGGCAAGACCTGTCGACAGGCTTCCCCGTCACGTCGATCCTCTCGCACTACTGCGGCATCGAACGCCATCGCATCGCACTCGACGGCAACGCACTCACGGTGCCCGCGCTGCCTCGCGTGCGCATCGACGCGCTGCCGCTCGCGAGCAAGGCGCCGCCCTATTCGCCGCACCGCGAGGCACCCGAGCGCGGCGACAACATCGGCCTGGTTTTCACGGATGCGGCCTCGGGCAAGCGCGCATTCTATGCGCCGGGTCTCGGCGCGATCGAGCCGCACGTGTACGAAGCCATGTCGGACGCGGACCTGATCCTCGTCGACGGCACGCTCTGGACCGACGACGAAATGATCCGCCTCGGGCTCTCGAAGAAAACGGGCGCCGACATGGGGCATCTCGCGCAGACGGGCGCGGGCGGCATGATCGAAGTGCTCGACTCGATCGACCGCCCGAACGTGCGCAAGGTGCTCATCCATATCAACAACACGAATCCGATCCTCGTCGAGGACGGCCCCGAACGGCGCTTGCTGGCGGAACACGGCATCGAGGTCGCAAGCGACGGCATGGCATTCGAACTATGAACGGAGACCCATCGATGACGAACGCGACGGACAACGCGAAACCCGCCTGGAACCGCGAGGAGTTCGAGGAACAACTGCGCGCAAAGGGCACCGCGTACCACATCCATCATCCGTTCAACGTGAAGATGAACAGCGGCGGCTGCTCGCGCGAGCAGATCCGCGGCTGGGTCGCGAACCGCTTCTACTACCAGATCAACATTCCGCTGAAGGACGGCGCGATCCTCTCCAACTGTCCCGATCGCGCGACGCGCCGCCGCTGGGTGCTGCGCATCCTCGATCACGACGGCTATGGCGACCAGGAGGGCGGTATCGAAGCGTGGGCGCGGCTCGGCGACGCGGTCGGCCTCACGCGCGACGAACTGTGGTCGCTGAAACTCGTGACGCCGGGCGTGCGCTTCGCGGTCGACGCATACGTGAACTTCGCGCGCCGCGCGCCGTGGCAGGAAGCCGTGTGCTCCTCGCTCACCGAGATGTTCGCGCCACAGGTTCACAAGGACCGCCTCGCGAGCTGGCCCGAGCACTATGCGTGGATCGAGCCCGAAGGCCTCGCGTATTTCCGCTCGCGCATCACGCTTGCGCAGCGCGATGTCGAGCACGGCCTCGAAGTGACGCTCGAACATTTCAGGCGGCGCGACGAGCAGGAGCGCGCGCTGGAGATTCTGCAGTTCAAGCTCGACATCCTCTGGACCATGCTCGATTCGATAGAAAAGGCCTTTCCCCAATGACCGAGAGCGCCATGAACGAAAACGAAGCGCATCGCCCGAAGCTGAGAAAGCTGTTTCGCCTGCAATGGGAACCGGCTCAGGACGCGCACGTCCTGCTGTATCCCGAGGGCATGGTGAAGCTGAACCAGAGCGCGGCGCAGATTCTCCTGCGCTGCGACGGCACGCGCGAGTTGCCCGCGATCGTCGCCGACCTCGAGCAGGCGTTCAACGCGACGGGGCTCGATGCCGACGTGCGCGCGTTCATCGCCGGCGCGCAATCGCGCGGCTGGCTGGAGTAACAGCATGACCGATCTCTCCCAACCCGTTGCCGCAGCAGAATCCGAAGCACAGCCGGCCGGCGTCGCGCCGCCGCTGTGGCTGCTCGCGGAACTGACCTACCGCTGCCCGCTGCATTGCGTGTTCTGTTACAACCCGGTGAACTACACGGATCACAGCAGCGAGCTCGACACCGCGCAATGGATCGACGTGCTGCGCGAGGCGCGCGCGCTCGGCGCGGCGCAGCTCGGCTTTTCGGGCGGCGAGCCGCTTTTGCGCGACGACCTCGAAGTGCTCGTGTCCGAAGCGCGCAAGCTCGGGTTCTATACGAACCTCATCACTTCGGGGATCGGTCTCACCGACAAGCGGCTCGACGCGCTGAAGGACGCGGGGCTCGACCATATCCAGCTGTCGTTTCAGGACTCGACGCAGGAGCTCAACGATTTCCTCTCCAGCACGCGCACGTTCGAACTGAAGAAGCGCGTCGCCGAGGCGATCAAGGCGCACGGCTTTCCGATGGTGCTCAACTGCGTGCTGCATCGCTACAACCTGCCGCACGTCGACAAGATCATCGACATGGCGCTCGCGATGGGCGCCGAGTACCTCGAACTCGCCAACACGCAGTATTACGGCTGGGCGCACACGAACCGCGCGCAGCTGATGCCCACCGCCGAACAGCTGAAGGAAGCCGAAGCGGTCGTCGAGCGCTACCGGCGCGAGATCGGCGAGCGGTGCAGGATCTTCTTCGTCGTGCCCGACTACTTCGAGCGCCGGCCGAAGCGCTGCATGAACGGCTGGGGATCGGTGTTTCTCGGCATCGCGCCCGACGGCGCCGCGCTGCCGTGCCACACGGCGCGCTCGCTGCCGGGCCTCACGTTTCCGAACGTGCGAGACATATCGCTGCGCGAGATCTGGTACGAAAGCGATGCGTTCAACCGCTTTCGCGGCTTCGACTGGATGAAGGAGCCGTGCCGCAGTTGCGACGAAAAGACGATCGATCTGGGCGGCTGCCGCTGCCAGGCGTATCTGCTGACACAAGACCCGGCGAATGCGGACCCGGTTTGCGACAAGTCACCGCATCACGAAAGCGTGATCCGCGTCGTGCGCGCCGCCGCGGCACGCGAGGCGAACGAGCAGCCCGTCCTCTTCCGCAACGACGCGAATTCACGGCGCCTCGCGGCCACGCACGACGACGACGACCCCACGCAAGGAACGCGCAAATGACGACCGCCAACATCTCCGTGCTGCTCGTGGACGATCACGCCGTGGTGCGCGAAGGCTACCGGCGCCTGCTCGAACTGAGCCCCGACGTGCGCGTCGCGGGCGAAGCCGCCGACGCCGCACAGGCCTATCAGCGCTTCTGCGCATTGCAGCCGGACGTCGTTGTGATGGATCTGGCGCTGCCGGGCGCAAGCGGCATCGAGGCGATGCGCAGGATGCTCGCGCGCGAGCCGGACGCGAGCGTGCTGATCTTCAGCGTGCACGAGGAGGCGATCTTCGTGCGCCGCGCGCTCGATGCCGGCGCGCGCGGCTACGTGACGAAGGCGAGCGCCCCCGATGTGCTCGTCGAAGCAGTGCGGTCGGTCGCGCGGCGCGTGTGCTATCTGAGCGCGGACATCTCGCAGGCGCTCGCGCTGCGCGCCGCGTTTCAGGAAGGCCCGCCCGGACGGCAGCTGTCGCCGCGTGAATTCGAGGTGCTGCGCCTGCTCGTGCAGGGCTACACGCTGCCGAGCATCGCGGAGAAGCTCGGCCTGAGCCAGAAGACGGTGGCGAACCATCAGTCGGTGATCCGGCAGAAGTTCGGCGCCGACAACGGCGTGCAGCTCGCGCAGATGGCCAACCGCCTCGGGCTTCATTTCTCCGATCTCTCCGGCAACGGCGCGTCGTCCTCGTTCGGCTCGCTCGGCTCCGGCAGCCCTGCCTGAACCGGCACGCGCGCGCAGAACAGAAAGCCGCCGCCCGGCTGGCTCGCGATGTGGAACTCGCCGCCGAGCGCTTCCACGCGCTCGCGCATGCCGATGAGGCCGAGCCCCGCGCGCGGCTTCGACAGATCCGTGCCGGGACCGTCATCGGCCATCGTGACGACGATCTCGCCTGAGCGCGCCGCGTCGCCCGGCGCGCGCACGAGGTAGATCTCCACGCGCGAGCTGCGCGCGAACTTCGATACGTTCGTGAGCCCTTCCTGCACCAGCCGGTAGAGCGTGATGTTGAGCGTGTCGGCGAGGCGCGAGAAGTCGCCGTCGACAGTCAGCGTGAAGCTCGCCTGCGGCAGACGCTCGCGCCAGCTTTCCACGCAATGCTCGAGCGCGGTGGGCAGCCCGAATTCGTCGAGGCCGATCGGGCGCAGCCGCCGGATCATGTCGCCGATCTGCCGGTACACGTGGCTCGCGCTCTGCATCAGCGAAAGCGCAAGCCGATGAGTTTCCGGCTCGCGCCCCGCGGACAGGTCGCGGATGCGTCCCGCATCGAGCGAGATCGCATTCAGGTACTGGCCGAGTTCGTCGTGCAGTTCGCGCGCGAGATGCCGGCGCTCGGTCTCCTGCGCATTCATGCCCTCGCTCGCGAGCCGCCGGTTGTCGGCGAGGAGCCGCTCGGCTTCCTCTTCCAGCGCGCGGCGGTGCTGCAACTCCCGCTGCGATTCCCGATAGCGCCGCCATGCGAACCACGCGCAACCGGTGGCAAGCACGAAGAGCGTCGCCGGCAGTTCGTCGAGCTGGAAGCGCTCGGCGCTGCGCGTCCAGTGATAGGCGAACTCGCTGAAGTCGAACGTCGCGAAGAGCGCGCCCGCGAGTACGGTGATCACGACTACGCAGGCGAGGTCGCGCCGCACTGTCGAGTGCGGCGAACGGGCCCTTGCTGGCGACGGCAAAAAGTTGGATGGCATCACGAACCGATTTTACGCATGTGTCTCGCTTTCGTCGTGCTTACAAGAGCCCATTTGGGAAGGCTTCCCAGCGCGATCGGGAGAACCTCCCGGGGTCGCCCGCAACCTCCTGTGCGACGCTTTCAATCAGGGCTCTTGCAACACACAGGCCCCATACAACAATAACAGGAGACGACGATGCAGAGCATGCCGCGCAAACCATCGGGCGCGCATCCGTTCAAACCCCGAGCCTTGTTCCGGCTGTGCTGCGGCAGCGCGCTCGCGAGCCTCACCGCCACCGCCTGGGCGCAGGCCGAGCCTGCTCAGGCGGCGAGCGCAACGGAAGCGGCGGCCACCGAACTGCCGTCGATCATCGTGGTCGGCACGACGCCGCTTCTCGGTATCGGCACGCCACTCGAGAAGGTGCCGGCCAACGTGCAGACGATCCGCGGACGGGAGATCGAGCAGCAGCACGCGCCCACGATCACCGGCTATCTGGCGAACAACGCAGTGAGCGTCGACACGAACGACGCGCAGGGCAACTCCTCGCAGACCGACATCAACTATCGCGGCTTCACCGCCTCGCCGCTCCTCGGCACGCCGCAGGGGCTCTCCGTTTTCCTCGACGGCGTGCGCGTGAACGAGCCCTTCGGCGACGTGGTGAACTGGGACCTGATTCCGCAGGCGGCGATCAGCACGATCCAATTGATCCCCGGTTCCAATCCGACCTTCGGCCTCAACACGCTTGGCGGCGCGGTCGTCGTCGCGACGAAGAACGGCCGCAGCAATCCCGGCGGCAACGCCGAGGTCAGCGCCGGCTCGTGGGGCCGCAAGACGGCGCAGGTCGAACAGGGCGGCACGATCGGCAGCAACCTCGACTACTACTTCACGGCCAACGTGACGAACGACAACGGCTGGGCCGACCACAATTCGAGCCGCCTGCGCCAGGCATTCGGCAAGCTGCGCTACACCGACGCCGACACCACGATCTCGCTTTCGATGGGTGGCGCCGACAACACGCTCAACGGCTCGCAGACCATCCCGAGCTCGTTTCTCGACAACCGCAAGCAGGCGTACACGTATCCGGACACGAACCAGAACCAGGTCGGCTACCTGACCCTCTCGGGCGATCACTACTTCACGCCGAACATCGAGCTGAGCGGCAACGTGTACTACCGGCATTACCGCAACAAGAACACGAGCAGCAACGTGAACGACGAGTTCGGCACCGTCGAGGACGACGGCGACATCGATACGGTGCAGGCCACCAACGACCAGTCCGTGATCGTCACCGACAGCTATGGCGCGAGCCTCCAGCTGACGCTGCTCGGCAAGCTGCTCGGACGCGACAACCAGCTCGTGATCGGCGCGGCCGGCGACTTCGCCAACTCGCACTTCACGCAGGCGTCGCAGGAGGCGTTCTTCACCGACTCGCGCGCGACGGTGGGCATCGGCGCCTTCGAGCCTCAGACCGATGCGAAGACGCGCAACGAGAACTACGGCATCTACTTCGAAAACACGTTGTCGTTCAACGAGCAGTGGTCGATGACGCTCGCCGGCCGCTACAACTGGGCGAAGGCCGTGATCGGCGACGAGAGCGGCGTGCAGCCGCTTCTCGACGGCAACCACACCTTCTCGCGCTTCAATCCGGCGATCGGCTTCAACTGGAACCCGACGCCCGCCTTCACGGCCTACGCCACCTACAACGAGGGGATGCGCTCGCCGACCGCCATCGAACTCGCGTGCGCCGACCCGGCGGCGCCCTGCTCGCTGCCGAACGACTTCATCGCGGACCCGGACCTGAAGCCCGTGATCTCGAAGACGTTCGAAGTAGGCGCACGCGGGCGCGTCGGCAACTCCACGACATGGAGCGCCGCCGCCTACAGCACGACGCTCACCGACGACATCCAGTTCGTCAGCAGCCAGGGCGCGGCGAGCACGCTCGGCTACTTCCAGAACGTCGGCAAGACGCGCAGGCAGGGGTTCGAACTCGCCGGGCGCACGCAATACGGCCCGCTCGGCGTCGCTGCGAGCTACAGCTACGTGAACGCGACATACCGCTCGACGTGGACCGAGAGCAGCGCGAGCAACTCGAGCGCGGACGCGGACGGCAACATCACCGTGCATTCCGGCGACCGCATTCCGGGCATTCCGGCGAACACGGTCAAGGTGCGCCTCGACTACGCGGCGACGCCAAAGTGGAACATCGGCACGAACCTGACGTACCGGAGCAGCATCTTTGCCCGCGGCGACGAAGACAACCAGGACGACAACGGCAAGATCCCCGGCTACTTCCTGATCGACCTCGACACCACGTACAACGTGACGAAGCAGCTTCAGGTGTTCGCCACCATCAGGAACCTGCTGAACAAGAAGTACTCGACGTTCGGCATTCTCGGCGAGAACTTCTTCAACGGGCCGAATCACACGTTCAACGGCGCGGCTCCCGTCGACGAGCAGTTTCTGGGTCTGGGCGCGCCGCGCGGAGCGTGGGTAGGCGTGCGGTACGCGTGGAAGTAGCGGGACGGCGCGATGGTGCGATGAGGCCTTCGAAGCGAAGGCCCCCCGCGGTGCAGTCAGTAGCGTCGTTACGGTCAGCGCGCGCCGATCGATCCCGCGCTCGGCGGATAGGTCACGATGCCCCACGCGAGCGGCAAGTCGCCGATCTGCTTGATCGTCTGGTAGTTCGAGGCGTCGAGCACATAGACGGCGTTCGAGCGGCCGCACGCGAGCAACAGCTTCGAGCCGTCGGGCGTGAAGCTGAAGTGCCAGCAGCGCTGGCCGACGGGCACGTCGCTCACGTGCTCGTAGGTCGCGGCATCGAAGACTTGCAGTGTCTTGTCGCGCGAGGCCGCAACCAGCAGCCGCTTGCCGGTCGGATCGAACGCGATGCCATAGGGGCCCGTCTTCGTGTCGACGGTCTTCACCGTCTTCAGGGTGCCGCCGTCGAGCACGACGAACTTGTTCGCGTTCTCGAGCGTGACGACGTACTGCTTGCCGTCGGGCGAGACCTTGATGCCGCGCGGCCGCGACCCCTTCTCCAGCTTCACCGAGCGCACCGGCTTGCCCGTGCCCACGCGGTACACCGACACCGTATCGTCGCCCTCGTTGGTCACGAGCACGAGCTTGCCGTCCGGGGAGAACTCGACGCCTTCCGTCTCCTTCCCGCTCTTCACCGAGTGGATCACCTTGAGCGTCTTCAGGTCGACGATCGCAATCTCCGCAGGCGGCGCGTTCGGGTCCTCCTCTTCTTCCTGCTGTCCCGGCGGGCCGCCGGTTTCGCCCGGCTCGTAGGTCACGTACGCGTAGCCGCGATGCACGCGCACGAACTCCGGGTTCTTGCCGATCTTCGCCCGCCGCACGACCTTGCCGGTTGCGGTGTCGATTTCGGAGAGATCGGCGGTGCCCTTGTTCGCGACGAGCAGCCGCGTGCCGTCGGCGTTCAGGCTCAGGCCGCGCGGCCCGTCCTTGCCAAGCGGTATCGTTTTGACGAGCGTCATCTGGTCGAGGTCGATCACGCCGACGCCCGCTGTTTCGCTCGTCACGTAGGCGGTCGGCGCGGCGGCGTGCGCGGCGCCCGCGCCGAGCGCCGCCGTCAGCGCCGACAAGAGCGCGAGCCGCGCGGCCGTAGGTCTGCAATGCATGGTCGTCTCCAGCGTATTGTTCTCGGTCCTGATACTCCGTTCCGGGTTGCGATGCCCGGCGGGGAGCCGCGTGTTTCCCGGGACAATCGTGCCCCGACAGTCAACTTAGCCCATCAGGCGTTTGCTTGACAATGGAAGACGGCGGGAGAATTTCCCGAATTGGGGATGGGCGTCCAATTCAGACGCGGCTGCTGCGTTGCAGCACGCGGCGCGGGGCGCCATCTGCACGTAGCCTTTACTGGGTCGCAGCGGCGTCGGCGGCCACGAGGTCGACGAGCGAGCTCACGCCGCGGCGCCACGACTGGTCCGTGTTGCCGCGTATGTCGACGGAGCGTTGAAAGAGCGTCCTGCCGGTGCCGACGTCCTCGATGCGCAGGTTGATGTTGAGGATCAGATTGCTGATCTTCTGCACCCAGCACACGCCGACGCGCTCGACGCCCAGTTCGCGGCCGACCTGGCGCTCGCAGCCGTTGCACGCGTTCATGTCCTGCGTGGCCTGAAGCCGCGCGATCAGGCCTTGCGCGGGCGCCGTATCCGCGACACGAAAGAGCTGGCGCGTGCGCAACTGGCCGCGAAGTTCATCGCTGATCATGCCGGCGCGCGCGTTCTGGATGCGCGTCAGGTCGGCATCGTTGTAGGCGGCGTTATCGTCGATCAGCGTGCAGTCCACGACCGCGATCGACGTGTGCGGCGCGTGTCCGTGTGTTTGTGGCTGCGTTTGTTGCTGCGTCTGCGCGTGCACGCCGGCCGCCGCGAGGCAGACAGCAATGCCGCCGACGAACCCGGCAAACAGCCGGCGCTTCGCGATGCGTGTCGTCAGCATGGGCATGCCGTGTCCTTGTGGGTATGGGGCGCTTCGATGCGCGATCGCCTGCTCTGGACTGACAGCCGCTTGCGCCGCGTGGTTCCCTGACCCATGCGGCGTCATGGCGCCGGGGATGCCGGGGATGCATCAGCGTTAGCGCCGCAGAGCTCGCTGCGCGCGGCGTCGCGCGACACCGCCACGCAGAGCGACCGGTAGCTTTGCTGCAGCAGCAACTCGATGTGCCCCCACTCCGACTCCGACATCGCGTCGTGCTCGGCGCGCGCATCACGAATGAGCATGGCGTGCGCGCGCAGGCGCCCGTGCGCGAGCGTCGCCTCCACCGGCACGAGGTACACCGCCGATGCGGCCTCGGCGCACGCGCGGGCGAGCGTGTCCGCCGAATGGCGCTCGTGCTCGCGATGCACGACCCACCACGCGAGTTCGAGCGTCGCGGCGCGATCCGCGTCGAACTTCGGCGCGACCGTGTTGCGGATCATGCGGAAATACGTGCGCAGTTCGGGCAGCGCACGTTCGTAGTCGCTGCGTGATTTGCCGTCCTTGAATGTGAACGCCGCCGACGCCGCAAAATACGCACCCACGTACGAACGCAGGAACGGAAACCCGTACTGCGTGCGCAGCGTCTGGGCAAGGTCCGAGAAGAGCGCCAGCGGCTGGTGGTCGTAATACGAACGCCACATGCCTGCTTCGAGCGTGCCCATCGCGACGGGATCGAACCGGGACGCGTCGCGCTTCAACGGCCAGAAGATATCCGCGGCGGCGTAGGCGACAAGCAGGATGGCCACCAGAACCGCACGCCGCCAGCGCGCGGCTCTGCGTGGCGATGCATCGCTGCGCCCGGCGCCGCTTCCCCTGTTGGCGGTGTTCATGTCGGATGCCCGCGAAAGACGCCTTGTCAACGGCCAGGCCGCACACAACCAATGCCGGCCCCCCGGCTCACTTCAGTCCTCCGATGATGCGCGCCATTTCCTCCTCGCCGAACGCGCGCATGGTGGTCGTGCGAACATTGCCCTGCTGCGCGAGCATCAGCCCCATCCGTGTGACGGTTTCGTCGTCGGGCGCTTCGAGCGTCACGACGAGATCGTAGGTCCCGAGTGTCCATTTCACGCTGCTGACCGTGACGCCCATCGCCTGCGCCGCCTCGGCGAACGCCTTTGCCCGCTTGATCGTGTCCTTCGCGTTGCGCACGCCCTGATCCGTCCAGTTCACCAACTCGATGTACGTAGCCATCCTGTCCTCGTCTCTGGTAGACCTGATCCGTGCCATCGTCGCATGTTGCACGGGGGAAACCGCACTGCTGCGCCACATCCGCATGCGATCGGACCCAGCACCGTTCCTGGCTCGGCAGACTTAAAGTATAGGAAGCGGGCCTGCCGCGCGCTCCGGGATTCTCGCTCATGCTGCGGCGCGGCGCATGTACTGTTTCTGGTCAAGGGCTGGCGCGTCATGCCGGAGGTGGATCGTGCCGATGAGGGAATACCGTTTCTCGACTGTCTGGTGCATCGAGGCGCCCGTCCACGACGTCTGGGACGCGATCCATGATTCGGCGCGCTGGCCCGAGTGGTGGAAAAGCGTCGAGCGTGTGGTCGAACTGGATAGCGGCGACGGCGACGGCCTAGGCGCAGTCGTCCGATACATCTGGAAAGGCGTGCTGCCGTATCGCGTCGTTCTGGACATGCGCATCACGCGCATCGAACCACTGAAAACGCTGGAGGGCGTCGCGAGCGGGATGGTGGAAGGCATCGGGCGCTGGCATTTCTCGGCGCTCGGCGGCGCCACGGAAGTGCGCTACGACTGGCACGTGCGCACGACCCGGCCCTGGATGAACCTGCTCGCGCCCGTCGCGCGCCCGGTGTTCCGCTGGAATCACGATTCGGTCATGCGCGCAGGCGGCCTCGGACTCGCGCGCCTGCTCAATGCGCGGCTCATCCGCAGCGAGCATCGCTAGCGGCGGCGCGCGCTCCAGACGTCAGACGTGCCCTTGCGAGGAAACGATGCGGTCCGTGCGTCCGGTTGTGCTCGCATTGTGCTCGCGTCGCGCTTGGGCAATGCCTCGACATGTGCCCGTCACACTCCATTGCGTGCGCCCTGTGACCTTGCGCGAAGACGCGCACGAAGTCGTGTGGGCATTCGGCGCATGCGCAGCGACCGGCAGTGTGAAACAGAGCACGCCGCCGGAACGCGCCACGCTTTCTTTCGCGGCAAGTGTTGCGCAGCGAGCGCACAAGCGCATCGCGGCAGCGACGCGCGATGGATTCGAAGCCTCAACAGGAGTAACGTTGAATCACGGACAAACTCTCCGCAGCCGCGCGCGAGCGCGTGCGGCGATCGCCCGTCACGCGTTCGACACAGGCGTTGGATCCGCAAAAATCGACACGAAAGGAGGCCGCTATGCCCGACGAACCCGCTCAATGGCACGTGTTCGAATATGAAGGCTTCGAGATCCACGTGCTGCCGCAACTGAAGCCGATTCCGGAACATGCGCCGCCGCGCGCGAGCGACCAGTACGTGTATGTCGGACACGTCTGCCGTCACGGCGCGGATGCCGGCGCGCCGGGCGAAGCCGTGCACTTCCACGCCGACGGCGACGACGCATTCAGGACCGCCGCCGACGCCGTGCAGGATGCCCGGCATATCGGACGCAGCATCATCGACGGCACGCATCCGGATCTTTCCGTGCTGCCGCTCGTTTCGCACCATCATCCCGAATGACGGACGGGCCGACACTCGAAGGCCTCTCGGCCGTCACGTTCTCGACGCACGACATGGCCCGCGCCGTGCGCTTCTATCGAGCGCTCGGCTTCCCGCTGCTGTACGGCGGCGAGAGCGAAGCGTTCACATCATTCGCGCTCGGCGGCTCGTACCTCAACCTCACCACGGAAACACACGGACCGATCGCGTGGTGGGGCCGCGTGGTGATCTACGTTTCGGACGTCGACGCGATGTACCGCAAGGCACTTGCGGCGGGCATCGCGCCATCGTCCGAGCCGCGCGATGCCCCCTGGAACGAACGCTACTTTCACGTCAGCGATCCGGACGGACACGAACTGAGCTTTGCCCGACCGCTTGCCTGAATGCACTCTCCTCGACCTCTTGAAGAAAGGCATCCGAAGCCTCGCGCGCATCGGCACGAGTTTCGCTTGGTTCTCGTTGCCGGCTTCTGTCTCGCAGCGAGTTCAATCATATGAACGTTGGCGTACAGACCCGTAACGCACCAGCGCCGATGCTTGGAACACGCGATGCAAAACGTGCCCTTGCATCCGGGACGAATCCCGCTGCTACCGAAATTGCTGCTGTTGCTATTTCGCAAAGAATGTGCAGCAGGCGGATTCCAGGCGTAGAGTTAAAGTGCTTTCTCAGGATTTTGGTGCGGCACGGCAGGTGGTTCATGCATCGGATGCGGCGCTACGTCGCAGGTGCACGAACTGGTGTGATGGAGAGCAGAAATGAAAAGCACGAATGAGCGGTCCCTTCGTTACCAGGTCGAAAAATGGCTGGCACCGGGTTCCGCAGCGCCGATCCATGTCACCGAGTTCAGTCGTACCCGCAGCGGTCGCAGGCGATATGTGTGCGTTTCGACTTCACAGGGAGCAGATTCCCGCGCGCTCTTTTTCTTCCGTCACGATGACGGCTTCTGGTGTGTATTTCCGCCCGCTCCCGACAGCGCGAGAATGCCCGGCCGGCGGCTTGCCGCATAGCTTCCGGCGCGTCACTGCCACGTCATTTCGAGGTCGGCATCGATCAAAAGCGCAGGCCGTTAAGGAACTGGAACCACAACGTGCCGAGATGATGAGGGGCCGCAGACGCTGATTCGTCGGGCTCCGGGCGCTTCGATCCTTCCTGCACCGTCTCTCCCTTGTCCTCATCCGCGTGCTTCGCCGCTTCCGCCTGACGTGACGCGTGCAGCGCGATCGCGCTGTCGGCGATGTGGCGTGCGGTAGGTTCATCGCACTGCTGTCCGAGCAGCACGCCGAAAACTACATCGCGGTTGTAGCCTTGGGTGGCAAAACGCATCGCGAGTGCGACCCGCTCCACATACAGCGTCTCTGCCGCGGCACGCGCGGCTCCCTCGCGCTCGGCCCGCTCCGCTTCTTCCTGCTTCCTGCGCGCTTCCCAGCGGCGCATCTCCTCGGCAAAGATGGAATCGTAGACATGCCGCTGCGCCGGGTCCGACAGGATGGCGTAGGCCTCCTTGATCTCAAGGAACGCGGCGCGTGCGGCCTCTTCCCGCCCGGCATTGCGGTCCGGGTGGCATCGCATCGCAGCCTTGCGGTAGGCGCGCTTGATTTCTTCGTCGGTGGCGTGCTCGTGCACGCCGAGCGTTTCGTATAGCGTTGCCATCGTGCATTCAGTCCGTATGGGCCAGTCGGTGTTGGCGTCGCGGTCCATCGTAACATGCGAAAAATGCGCTTCTGCGACACGGCCGCGCGATGACGTTTGCCGGCGCGGCGGCATGGCATGACACCTAGCGCCCCGTGATGCCGCGCACTCCTTCGCGCCCGAGCAGATCGAACACCACGCGCGCGGCGCGCAGATAGCGGCCGATGTGCACCCTGATGTTGACGACGGCGATCACGAACAGCACCGCGGTCACGACCAGATAGTCCCGCCCGCCGGGCAGCACCCCGAAGTGCGAATGCGCGAGCGCCACCGCAAGCCACACCACCGCAGGCAGATGCAGCCCCCAGTGCCGTTGAGCGAAATGCCAGGCAAGCCGTCGCACGGCCTGCTGCGCGTCGCGGTCCAGACCGGCCAGTTCGGGGCGGCTGCCCGTTCGGAAATGCATTGCGGCGTCCTCGTCGTCGTTGCGGCCAGCATAGCGGAACGTACGGCCGGTGTATTCAAGAAACCGTCACACTCCGGGCCGCCCTGATGTGGCAAAATCAGGCGATATGCCCGATCTGTTGGCATTTGCATTCGTTTACGGAAACAACACATGTCACTCTCGATTGCCGACATCCGGCATCTTTTCGACCAGTTCGGCGCCCGTGCCTACAGCGGCGAGCCCGTCACGCAACTTCAACACGCGCTGCAGGCGGCGACGCTCGCACAGGACTCGGGCGCGCATCCGGAACTCGTGGCGGCGTCACTGCTGCACGACCTCGGGCATCTGCTGAACCAGCAGGGAGAGACGCCGACCGCGCGCGGCATCGATGATCTGCATCAGTACTACGCCCTTCCGTTCCTGCGGCCGCTGCTCACGGATGCCGTACTGGAGCCGATTCGCCTGCACGTCGACGCCAAGCGCTGCCTGTGCGCGATCGACCCGGACTACCACGCGACGCTGTCGCCGGATTCGGTGCGAAGCCTGCGGCTTCAGGGCGGCGTCTTCAGCGATGAGGCCGCGCAGGCGTTCCTCGCGAAGCCGCATGCCGAAGACGCGCTCGCATTGCGCCGATGGGACGACCAGGCGAAGGTCGCCGGGCGCGTCACTCCTTCGCTCGACCATTTTCTCGGCGTCGTGGCGAGCGTCGCAGTAGCGGGCGCCGCGTGAAGCGCGCTACTCGATTGCGAGCGCCTTGTGCGCCTCGCCCTGGAATTCCGTCGGCGTGACGCCGGTCTGTTTGCGGAAGTAGCGGCTGAAGTACGCGATATCCGAGAAACCCAGCCCATGCGCGATCTGCTTGATCGACATGCCCGAATAGACCAGATCGCGCTGCGCCTCGCGCACGAGATGCTCGTTCACGATCGCAAGCGGCGAACTCGAAAGTTCCTCGCGACAGATCCGCCCGAGCTGCGCCACCGTCATGCCGAGCTTCTGCGCATAGAACTCGACCGGCTGATGCTCGCGAAAGTGAGCAGCCACGAGATTGCGAAATTGCCTGATCTGCAGCGCGCGGCGCTCGGTGCTCGCCACCGCGGGCGCGCTCGCGCGCTCGCTCAACCGCGCGACATGAACGAAAAGTGCAACGAGCAGCGACATGCCCGCTGCGATGTGCCCGCGGTCGCTCATGCGGAATTCCTTTTCGAGCAGGCCGAATAGCGGCATCAGCGCGTTGTCCTCGACCGCCTGCGCCGTCAGGGGAATCACGGCCGCGCGCTGCAGCACGGGGATGAGCCCGGGCGATACGACGCTCGATATCGATTCGAGCGAACGCTGCGCCGCCGTGATGACGAGGCCGTCGACGTCCGGCGAAAAGACGAAGCCATGCACCGTCTGCGCGGGCAGCAGGACGATGCAGGGCGGCTCGATCTGCGTCTTCGTGTTCTCGATCACGACCTGCCCGCTGCCGCTGCAGATGTACAAAAACTGCAACAGCGCGTCGTGCCTGTGCGCGTCGATGTGCCAGTCGTTCGGACGGCTGCGCTCGGGAATCCACTCGAAGTTGAACGCGTCGTACCACGGCGGGCGCGCGGATTCTCCATACAGGCTGTAGTTAGGGATTCTCCTCATGTCCTCTGCCCTCCTGCGTACAAATTGTCCTGTTGTCTGCGGTCTTTGTCCAATTTTTCGCATGACCCCGTCGATATACTTTTTTCACATCGAAGGCCGCCAGAGACCTTCGCATCGACGCAGATCAGGAGACAGGCATGACACACGACAGCACCCATCCTCAATGGCTCGAACTCGAAACGCGCGTCTGCGTGGTGACGGGCGCGGCGGGCGGCATCGGCCGCGCGATCGCTGAAACGCTCGCTCTCGCGGGCGCGCGGCTCGCGCTTCTCGACCGCGACGAAGCAGGCTGCAACGCGCTTTCGCAGACGTTGCGCACACGCGGCGCCGAAGCGCTCGCGCTCGCTTGCGACATCGGCGATCCGGCGAGCGTCAATCACGCGCTCGCGAAAGTCGAGCACAGGTACGGCCCCGCCGACGTGCTCGTCAACAACGCGGGGCTTCTGCGCGCGGGCGGCATCGAGGACATCGGCCTCGATGCCTGGAATGCGATGCTCGCCGTCAACCTCACCGGCTACATGCTCTGCGCGCAGGCGTTCGGCCGCGGCATGCTCGCGCGCGGCTCGGGCAGCATCGTGCACATCGCGTCGGTGGCGGCGCATCATCCGCAGACGTGGAGCGGCGCGTACAGCCCGAGCAAGGCCGCCATCGCGATGCTCTCGCGCCAGATCGCCGCCGAATGGGGCCCGCGCGGCGTGCGCAGCAATACCGTGTGCCCCGGCATGATCCGCACGCCGCTCTCGCAGGCGTTCTATGCGCAGGGCGATGTCGAAGCGCGCCGCAGCGCGATGACGGCGAGCCGCCGCATCGGCCGCCCGGACGATATCGCGAATGTCGTCGCGTTCCTCGCGAGCGGGCGCGCCGGGTACGTGAACGGCGCGGAGCTTGCCGTCGACGGCGGCCTCGAATGCATGCTGATGGATCTCGTGCCGCGGCCCGGATTCGAAGCGCCCGTCAGACCTTCATAAAGCCGCTTCTCTGCGGCAGGCGCGGGCAACGCGCGCCCTCTTCATTCACCCAAAGGATATTGACCATGACTACCGTAACGCGGTCGTCCGATCTCGCTTGCGACGTGCTCGTGATCGGCTCGGGCGCCGGCGGCCTTTCCACGGCCATCACAGCGAAGAAACAGGGGCTCGACGTGATCGTCGTCGAGAAGGAAGCGTGCTTCGGCGGCACCACCGCGTTTTCCGGCGGCGTGCTGTGGATTCCGGGCAACCGGCACGCGAAGGACGCGGGCATCGCCGATACGCGTGCCGCCGCGCGCACCTACATGCGCCACGAAACGGGCGCATTCTTCGACGAAGCCGCCGTCGATGCCTTTCTCGACGCCGGCCCGCGCATGATCGATTTCTTCGAGCGCGAGACAGAGGTCAAATTCCTGCCGACGCTCTACCCCGACTACCATCCGGACGCGCCCGGCGGCGTCGATGCGGGACGCTCCGTCGTCGCGGCGCCATTCGACGCGAGCGCGCTCGGCGCGGACCTCGCGCGCCTGCGCCCGCCGCTCGCGACCATCACGTTCATCGGCATGATGTTCAATTCGTCGAGCGCGGACCTGAAGCACTTCTTCAACGCGACGAAATCGCCCGCCTCCGCGTGGTATGTCGCAAAGCGGCTCGCGAGCCATCTGAAGGAACTCGCGCGCTACAGGCGCGGCGTGCAGGTGACGAGCGGCAACGCCCTCGCCGCGCGGCTCGCGAAGTCGGCGCTCGATCTCGGCATTCCGATCCGCACGAACACAGGCGCGAAGGAACTCATCGTGAAGCAGGGCCGCGTGTACGGCGCCGTGGTTCACGGCGACGAGGGCGAGCAGCGCATCACCGCGCGACGCGGCGTCGTGCTCGCGTGCGGCGGCTTTTCGCACGACGTGGCACGCATCGCAGCGGCGTATCCGCACGTGAAGCGCGCCGGCGCGCATTGCTCGCCGGTCCCCGCGGGCAACACCGGCGACGGCGCGAGAATGGCCGAGCGCGCCGGCGGCCGCGTGCCGATCCGCTATGCGCAGCCCGCCGCGTGGATGCCGGTATCGCGCGTGCCGCTCGGCGACGGCAGGTTCGGCGTGTTTCCGCATCTGCTCGACCGCTACAAGCCCGGCATCATCGGCGTGACGCGCAACGGCAGACGGTTCACCAACGAAGCGAATTCGTATCACGATGTCGGCGCCGCGATGATCGAAGCATGCAAGAGCGAGCGCGAGACGGCGATGTGGCTCGTGTGCGACCACGCGACGATCCGCAAGTACGGCCTCGGCTTCGCGAAGCCCGCGCCGCTGCCGCTCGGCCCGCACCTGAAGAGCGGCTATCTCGCGAAGGGGCGCACGCTCGCCGAGCTCGCGCGCAATGCGGGCATCGACGCCGCCGGGCTCGAACGGACGGTGCGCGAATACAACGCGGGCGCATCGCGCGGCGAAGACTGCGAGTTCGGCCGCGGCACCACGTCGTTCAATCGCTATCTCGGCGACGCGTCGCATGAGGCGAACCCCTGCGTCGCGCCGCTCGGCAACGGACCCTACTACGCGCTGAAGGTCGTGATGGGCGACCTCGGCACCTTCGACGGCATCGCGACGAACACCGTCGGCCAGGTGCTCGGGGGCGCCGACCCGATCCCGGGCCTCTACGCCGTCGGCAATGACCGCGCGAGCGTCATGGGCGGCAACTATCCGGGCGCGGGCATCACGCTCGGTCCGATCATGACCTTCGGCTATCTCACCGGCCTCCACATCGCCGGACAGGGCGAAGCGTGCGCCGGCGCAACCACGGCAATCAGGAGCGCAGCATGAACGCGTCGAAGCCTTTCATCGATCACCGCATCTACACGATCCGCCCGCGCGGCATGGCCGAATTCATCGACGTGTTCGACCGGCTCGCGATGCCGGTCCAGCTCAGGTATCTCGGCGCGCCCGTCGGGTTCTACATGAGCGATATCGGCGCGCTCAACCAGGTCGTGCATCTGTGGGGCTACGAGAGCATCGCGGACTACGACATGCGGCGCACCGCGCGCGACGCCGATCCCGAATGGCCCGCGTATCTGCAGGCGTCGGCGCATCTGATCGTCGCGCAGGAGAGCCGGATCATCCGCCGCGTCGCGTTCAGGAGCCTGTCCGCGGCCGTGCGCTAGACACGGCCCGTCGCACACATACCCATACACATGGAGACAACCGGCATGAAAGAGCACCGCATGGGCCTGACAGACGCATCCGCGCCGAGCGCAAACGCCAAAGGAGGCATGCAATGAGCCATTCGACCCGCACGATCGACGTCCAGCAGTACATCGACGATCAGCGCTTCTCGCCGTATCAGTGGACGATCCTGATCCTCTGTTTCCTCGTGGTCGCCGCCGACGGCTTCGATACCGCCGCGGTCGGCTTCATCGCGCCTTCGCTGATCGGCGACTGGGGGATCAGCCGCGCGGCGCTCGGACCGGTGATGAGCGCGGCGCTCGTCGGGCTCGGCGCCGGCGCGCTCGCGGCAGGGCCGGTCGCCGACCGCTTCGGGCGCAAGACGGTGCTCGTGCTGTCGGTGTTCTTCTTCGGCGCGTGGAGTCTCGCGTCGGCGCATGCGGGGTCGGTCGAATCGCTCACCGTGCTGCGCTTTCTCACCGGGCTCGGCCTCGGCGCGGCGATGCCGAACGCGGTCACGCTGATGTCGGAATATGCGCCCGCGCGCATTCGTTCGATCGCGGTCAACACGATGTTCTGCGGCTTTTCCGTCGGCCTGTCGGTCGGCGGCCTGTGCGCCGCGTGGATGATCCCGCACTTCGGCTGGCCGAGTGTGCTCGTCGCGGGCGGGGTCGGACCGCTCGTGCTGAGCGTGCTCCTGATCCTGCTCCTGCCGGAGTCGGCGCAGTTCATGGTGATCAAGAAGCGCCCGGCCGAGCGCGTGGCGCGCGTGCTGCGCCGTATCGCGGGGGACCGGCTTCCCGACGGCTGCGCGTTCACCGCGACCGATGCGCGCAGCAGCGCGGCCGGCAAGTCCGCGCTCGCCCTCGTGATATCGCGCCCTTACCGGTTCGGCACGGCGATGCTGTGGCTCGCGTACTTCATGGGCCTGATGATCTTCTACCTGCTCACGAACTGGCTGCCGACGCTCTTCAAGGACGCCGGCTTCAGCGCGGAGCGTGCGGCGCTCACGACGTCGCTGTTTCCGCTTGGCGGGATTCTCGGCAACCTGTGTCTCGGCTGGGTGATGGACCGCGCGAACGCGCGGCGCGTCAATGCCATGGCTTACGTGTTCGCGGCTGGGCTCGTGCTGACGATCGGACGCGGCGTCGCGGATCAGTTCTGGCTGAGCGTGCTGATCTTTCTGACGGGTACGGCGGTCACGAGCGCGGTGACGTCGATGTCCGCGCTCGCCGCCGCGTTCTATCCGACGCGCAGCCGGGCCACCGGGGTCGCGTGGATGCTCGGCATCGGGCGGATGGGCGCCGTGGCCGGCGCCATGACGGGCGGGTTGATGATGAGCATGGGGCTGCAGTTCGGCGCGGTGCTCACGCTGCTCGCGGCGCCGGCGTTCGTGGCCGCGTTCGCGCTCGGGGCGTTGAGCACGCGTGACGACGTGAGCCGGGGCCGCGTGGCGGAGGGCGTTTCTTCGGCGGAGTGACGCGGGCGCGCGGGGGGTTACCATCGGCGCCCCGCAGACCGGATTGGCGGCAAGGGCATCGACGGCCGCCAATCATCACCGCCCGAAAACCTCAACCATTATCAAGCGGCCCGCGCGACGTCTCCTTGCTCGCGAGCATCGCCACGAGCGCAACCGCGGATGCCCCCACGAGATACCACGCCGGCGCAAGCTTGTTGCCCGTCACGCTGATCAGCCACGTCGCGATGAACGGCGCCGTCCCGCCGAAGAGCGCGTTCGCCGCGTTGAAGCTGAACGCGAAGCCGCTGTAGCGCACGCGCGTCGGGAAGATCTCGGAGAGAAAGCACGGCAGCGTGCCGTCGTTCATCGTGAGGAGCGCGCCGAATGCAATCTGGATCATCACGATCGTCACGAAGCTCGCGCCGACCAGCCCCTTGAAGAGCGGAACCGTCAGCGCGGCGAAGAGGATGGATGCGCCGATCAGCATCGTCTTTCTGCCGACGCGATCCGACAGCGCGCCCATCACGAACACGAAGCCGATATACGCCGCAAGCGAAATGGTGGCGGCAATGAACGACGCCGTCTCGCTCACGCCCATCTCCGTCGACAGATACGTCGGCATGTAGCTCAGCACGAGGTAGAACGCCACCGCGTTCAGACACGTCACGCCGAACGCAATCAGCATCTTGCCGCGATGCATGCCGAGCAGTTCCCTCACCGGCGCACGGGCCACCTGATGCGAGGTTTCGAGCGCCTTGAACGTGGGCGTGTCTTCGAGACGAACCCGAATGTAGCGGCCGATCAGCCCGAACGGCGCGGCGAGCAGGAACGGCAGGCGCCAGCCGAACGACTGGATCTGGTCCGATGTCAGCACCGCATGCATCACCGCGACGAAGATCGAGCCGAACAGCAGGCCCGCCGCGGTGCTCGCGGGCACGATGCTCGTATAGATGCCGCGCTTGCCCGGCGGCGCGTATTCGGCGAGAAACGCCGACGCACCCGCATATTCGCCCGATGCGGAAAATCCCTGCACCAGCCGCACGACGAGCAGCAGGATCGGAGCGAGGATGCCGACCTGCGCGTAGGTCGGCAGGAACGCGATCAGGAATGTCGAGCACGACATGATGAGGATCGAGAGCGAAAGCGCCGAGCGCCGCCCGATCTTGTCGCCGAAATGCCCCCACACGATGCCGCCGAGCGGCCGCACGATGAACGAGATGGCGAACACGGCATACGCGGCGAGCAGTCCGCTCATCGCATCGGACTGAGGGAAGAAGACTACCGCGATGATCGTCGCAAGATAGCCGTACGACGCATAGTCGAACCACTCGACAAAGTTGCCGATGAAGCTCGCCACCGCCGCGCGCCGGAGCAGCCGCGGATCGGCGGCCGGCTGCGCGGGTGCGCTTGACGACGGCGCGATGCCGTCGTGCGCCACGATGCCAGCGCCCGAGGCGTGGCCGGAAACCGCTTTCGTTGAACTCATTCGTTCTCTCCAAACGTGAATCGTGAGACTGCCGTGCGATCGGCGGCGGCTCTCGGGCCGCTTCACCGGCGGGGTTGTGCGACGAATCAGGCGGCTAGGCACAACAGCCCGCGCCCGATCCTGCGCCGCGAAAACGGGACGCTCCAATGCGTTTCATGTGCTTGCTCCTTTGATGAACTCGACTTCGCTGGAGCAAATAGTAGAAGTTCACAAGATCGGAAAATTTTTGGAATCGACGCAAGACTTGCTGAAATCGTCGTGCCGGGTTTACCACGGGAGGCGCGCGACCAACGTGGGGCGGCGACAAACCGAGGTCGGCAAAAAGCACTGCGGTACGGGCCGCCACCGCGCGCAAGCGCCCGGATCGCGAGGGTTTCGTAGCGCCCTGCGCCCCGGCGTCCCCCGGCGTCCGTTGGGGAAAAAAATGCAGCCCCATTTCTCGCCCCGCTCGCGCGATTCGCATGAAGCGCAGGCGCCAGGTTCTCGAGCAGTCGCCAGCGAACCTCGAGCACGCCCAATGTCGCCGGGCTTCCCGCTGTGGGCGCCGCCCTAAACACATCTGACTCATTCGAGTCACATCCCTTACACATTGCGTACCTATCCTTTCAACCTCTTCAAGGAACGCGCGTCCAGAATGCCTGCCTACTTCTGCCGGAGAACCACCGTATTCCCCGCTCCAGCCACGCCCTCGCGCGCACGGCAGGAAAGGCAGCGCCGCTTGCGGACGCTTCTTTGCGTGGCCGCTTGCGCAATCGTTTGCGCGTGCTCGGATGCAGACCGGAGCGACCCCGCGCCGACACCGTCCGCCCATGCCGAAGACGCTGTGCCGCAGCAGCAGGAAGCCGTCAGCAGCCTGCAGAGCTGGGCGCAGCAAGCAACCGCCGGCGTGGCGCCTTCGCCGCAGCCTCCTGTGCAGTCGTTGGCGCAGCCGGCGTCCGACGCGCTCGCCCCGCCGGTCATCCATACCGTCGAATAGCCCCGTTTCCTCCCACCAGCCTCAAGTGCGAACAACATGACATCAAAAAATCGACGTGAATTCCTGCGCGCAGCCGCTCAGGCAGCAGGTGCTGCCACTGCGCTCAACGTACTGCCCCTTGGCATTCGCAACGCCCTTGCGATTCCCGCGCATAACCGGCATGGATCGATCGAGGACATCGAGCACATCGTCGTGCTCATGCAGGAGAACCGCTCGTTCGACCACTACTTCGGCACCTTGAGGGGTGTGCGGGGTTTCGGCGACACGCGCGCGGTCACCCTGCCGAACGGCAAATCCGTGTTCCACCAGCCGCTCGCCGCGGGAGCGGGCGAAGTGCTGCCGTTCCATCCGGGCGCGCCGAATCTCGGCCTGCAGTTTCTGGAGGACCTGCCGCACGACTGGTCGAGCGGCCTCGGCTCGTTCAACGGCGGACGCTATGACCAGTGGGTGCCGTACAAGAGCGCGACGACGATGGCCTACCTCACGCGCGACGACATCCCGTTCCACTACCAGCTGGCGGACGCCTTCACGATTTGCGACGCGTACCACTGCTCGTCCAATACCTCGACCGACCCGAACCGCTACTACCTGTGGACGGGCTATGTGGGCAACGACGGCACGGGCGGCGGCCCGGTCCTCGACAATGCGGAAGCGGGCTACGGATGGTCCACCTATCCGGAGGTGCTGGAGCGGGCGGGCATCTCGTGGAAGGTGTATCAGGACATCGGCACGGGGCTGGATGCCAAGGGCGGCTGGGGCTGGACGCAGGACCCGTACATCGGCAACTACGGCGACACGTCGCTGCTCTACTTCAAGCAGTACCAGAATGCGCAGCCGGGCAGCGCTCTGTACGAAAAGGCCCGTCGCGGAACCAACGCGGCCGCGGGCGAAGGCTACTTCGACATCCTCAGGCGTGACGTGCAGAACAACACGCTGCCGCAGGTGTCGTGGATCGTCGCGCCGGAAGCCTATTCTGAGCATCCGAACTGGCCCGCCAACTACGGCGCGTGGTACATCGATCAGGTGCTGCAGATCCTCACGTCGAATCCCGAAGTCTGGAGCAAGACGGCGCTCCTCATCAACTACGACGAGAACGACGGCTTCTTCGATCACCTGGTGCCGCCGTTCGCACCGGCGTCGAGCGCGAACGGACTGTCCACGGTCGATACCAGCGATGAGGTCTTCGCAGGCAATGCGAACTTCGCGCCCGGTCCTTATGGACTCGGCGCGCGCGTGCCGATGTTCGTCGTGTCGCCGTGGTCAAAGGGCGGCTGGGTCTGCTCGGAGACCTTCGATCACACGTCGGTGATTCAATTCATCGAGAAGCGTTTCGGTCACAGGAACAACATACGGGAAAAGAACATTTCGCAGTGGCGCCGCGCGATCTGCGGGGACCTCACCTCGGCGTTCAACTTCGCCAACCCCAACGAGGCGTTTCCTTCGCTCCCCTCGACGAGCGGCTACGTCCCGGCCGACAAGAAGCGTCACCCCGACTACGTGCCCCAGCCGCCGGCCTCGCAGGCCGTGCCGAAGCAGGAGCCGGGCGTGCGTCCGGCCCGCGCGCTGCCCTACGAGTTCTTCGTGCGCACGCATGCGGAGGAATCCGGCAAGCGCCTGTCGATCGAGTTCGTCAACACCGGCCGCGCGGGCGCAGTGTTTCTGCTCTACAAGGCGATGAGCACGGACGCGCCGCGCACCTATACCGTTGAAGCGGGCAAGCGTCTCTCGGACCGCCTGATGCTCGACGCCGACGGCACGTTCGATTTCACGATCCACGGTCCGAACGGCTTCTTGCGGCGCATTGCCGGCAAGCATTCCGAACGGCACGGGTGGGGCGCAGACGAGCGCGCCCAGCCGGAAGTCGCGGAAGGCTATGACGTCGCGAACGGCAATCTGCAGTTGCGCCTGAAGAACCTCGGCTCTGCGCGATGCGAGTTCACCGTGGTCGACGCCTACGACCCGCGCACCGTCATCAAGCGCCGTGTGCGGGGCGGCGACACGGTCGATCTGTACCTCGACCTGCGACATGCGCACGGCTGGTACGACGTACAGGTGACGGTGGATTCGGACCACGCCTTCAGCCGACGCCTCGCTGGTCACGTCGAAACGGGCCGCGACAGCAAGAGCGATCCGGCTCTCGGCGCCTGACTCGGCGCCTGAACGCGGAAGGCACGCGGGCAGCGGCTCTTTTCCGGGCTGCTGCCCGTTTTGCATTCGGCGCCCGCTCGGCTTCGGCAAACAAGGCGCTCCCGAGGCTAACCGCGCAAGGGCTTCTGAAGCACGGCGAGCACCGATCCCGCCGCGAGCAGGATGGCGGAGTAGACGAGCCCGCGCGCCAGTCCCGCGCCGTCGGAGACGAAGCCGATCGCCATCGGCCCCACGATCTGGCCGAAGGCGAACACGATCGTGAATGCGCTGATGCCCTGCGCCCAGCGCGCCGCGGGCAGGTTGTGGCGCACGAATGCGGTGGTCGATGCCACCGCCGAGAGGAACGTCGCGCCAAAAAGCGCACCGGAAACAAAAGCGACGGCCGCGGACGCGAACATCACCGGCATCAGCGTGGCAAGCGCGAGCAGCGCGTTGAGCACGGCGAGCGCCTGTCCGCCGCGCATCCGGTTCAGGAGCCCCGACCAGAGCTTCGCCGAGATCACGGTCGCCACGCCGAGCAGCACGTAGAAGCCCGTCACGACAGCCGCGCTCATGCCGGCGTCGCGCAGCAACGCGATGATGAACGTCATGTACCCGATATAGCCCACGCCGAAGAGAAAGTAGCCCCCGAGCATGAAGGCGAAGCGCGACGAGGCCGGCGCATCGGCGGACAGGCCGGATGCGGCGGCGGCTTCGTCCTTTGGCGCCTTCGCCGGTTCGCCGCGCCCGATCCTTCGCGCGGCGACGATGGCCGCGACCGACAGCAGCGCGCAGGCCGCCGCGAGCGCGAGCCACGCGGGCTGCCAGCCGTGCGGGCCGCTTCGTATCGTGAACGGAACGAGCAGCGCGGACGCGGCGATGCCCCATCCCGCGCCGCCGTAGTACAGGCCGAGGACGAGACCCGCATCGCGTGGATGCGAGGACGCGAGACGCGCAGCCAGCACGCCCCCGCCGACGAAGATGAACGCGCTGCTGATGCCAGTCGCGGTCCGCTGCGCTAGTAGCGCATTGGTGTCGGACACCACGCCGCTCACGATCATCAGCAGCGCGGTCGCGATGCAGCCGCCGGCGAAGCACGCGCTTGCCGTCCAGCGCCGCGAGCACAGCGGAAACACGAGCGCCCCGATCAGATAGCCCAGCGCGTTCGCCGTGTTCATCGCACCGGCCTGCGCGAAGTTCCACGCAAGATCGCCTTTCATCGAAGGCAGCAGCAGCGCGTACGAGAAGCGCGTGAGGCCGAGCGCGATCGCGCTGCCAAGCGAAAGACCCGCCGCGAGCGCAAGCGTTTGCGTGCGCGAGGGCGTCGCGCGATCAGGCGGTTCGTCCGCGAGATGACGTTTCATCGTCGCGGGTCGTGCTGCGCTGCTGCCTGTTTCGTGCGTCA
Organism: Caballeronia glathei; assembly: GCF_000698595.1. Lineage (GTDB taxonomy): Bacteria > Pseudomonadota > Gammaproteobacteria > Burkholderiales > Burkholderiaceae > Caballeronia > Caballeronia glathei. Next base: position 133,110 of record NZ_JFHC01000004.1, read on the forward strand.
TCGCTTCCTGGGGTGGCGGTCGTCGGGCCCGCTCGCGTGCGCAAGCGGGACGTCGGCGTATGGTATCGCGCGCGGGCGCCGCCGTTAAGACCGCAGCAACCCTCGCGCGCCGCCCGGCCCGCCTGCCCTATAGTCCGGCGTACACCGGATAGCGCCGGCACAACGCGCCCACCCGCTCGCGCACGCGCGCCTCGACCTGCGCGTTGCCGATGTCGTCGAGCACGTCGCAGACGAGCGTCGCGGTGAGCGCGGCATCCGCTTGCCCGAAGCCGCGCGTCGTGATGGCAGGCGTGCCGATGCGGATGCCGCTCGTCACGAACGGCGACTGCGGATCGTTCGGCACCGCGTTCTTGTTGACCGTGATGTGCGAGCGTCCGAGCGCGGCATCCGCGTCCTTGCCCGTGATGCCGCGCGCGATCAGGCTCACGAGGAACAGATGGTCGTCGGTGCCGCCGGACACCACGTCGTAGCCGCGCTCCCTGAACACCGCGACCATCGCGCGCGCATTCGCCAGGGTCTGCCGCTGATACTCGACGAACTCCGCGCCGAGCGCCTCCCTGAACGCGACCGCCTTCGCCGCGATCACGTGCATGAGCGGCCCGCCCTGCGTGCCCGGGAAGACCATCGAGCTGAGCTTCTTTTCGATCTCCTCGTTCGCCTTCGCGAGAATCAGCCCGCCGCGCGGACCGCGCAGCGTCTTGTGCGTCGTGGTCGTGACGACGTCCGCGAAAGGCAGCGGATTCGGATAGAGCCCCGCTGCCACGAGCCCCGCGACATGCGCCATATCCACGAACAGGTACGCGCCGACGCGGTCCGCGATCGCGCGAAAACGCGCGAAGTCGAGCACGCGCGAATACGCCGAGAAGCCCGCGACGATCATCCTCGGCCGATGTTCGAGCGCGAGGCGCTCGAGTTCGTCGTAGTCGATCAGGCCGCTCGCCGTATCGACGCCATACTGCAACGCGCGATAGAGCTTCCCTGAGAACGACACCTTCGCGCCGTGCGTGAGATGGCCGCCGTGCGCGAGGCTCATGCCGAGAATCGTGTCGCCCGGCGAGAGCAGCGCCATGTAGACGGCCGCGTTCGCCTGCGATCCGCTGTGCGGCTGGACGTTCGCATAGCCGGCGCCAAAGAGGCGCTTCGCGCGTTCGATCGCAAGCGACTCCACCACGTCGACATGCTCGCACCCGCCGTAATAGCGCTTGCCCGGATAGCCTTCCGCGTACTTGTTGGTGAGCACCGAGCCCTGCGCCTCGAGCACGCGCGGGCTCGCATAGTTCTCGGACGCGATCAGCTCGATATGTTCTTCCTGACGCCGGCGCTCGCGACGCATCGCGTCGGCGAGATCCGGATCGAATCCTGCAATGGTTTGCTCCGCTGAAAACACTGGACCTCTCCTGCTTCGTTCATGCCTGATGCGTCGCGCGGCTGCCGCCGCACGACGGGCCGGACCGCTCACGCCGCGATGATGTTCTTCTCGGGGCCGTACGGAAAGCCGGTGATGTTGGTGGCGCCCTTCTCGCCGATCACGAGGATGTCGTGCTCGCGATAGCCGCCCGCGCCCGGCAGCCCTTGCGGGAGCATGATCATCGGTTCCATCGAGACGACCATGTTCGGCTCGAGCACCGTCTCGATGTCCTCGCGCAGTTCGAGCCCCGCTTCGCGCCCGTAGTAGTGCGACAGCACGCCGAACGAATGCCCGTAGCCGAACGTACGGTATTTCAGCAGGCCGTATTCGGCGTAGATCTTGTTCAGTTCATGCGCGATGTCGCAGCAGCGCGCACCCGGCTTGATGAGCGCAAGCCCCGCCTCGTGCACTTCGACGTTGACCTTCCAGAGGCGCAGGTGCTCGTCGGTGCAGTGATCGAAGAACATCGTGCGTTCGAGCGCCGTGTAGTAGCCCGCGATCATCGAAAAGCAGTTCAGGCTCAGGATGTCGCCCTTTTGCACCTTGCGCGTCGTGACCGGGTTGTGCGCGCCGTCCGTGTTGATGCCGGACTGGAACCACGTCCACGTGTCCATCAGTTCGGAATGCGGGTAGCGGCGCGCGATCTCGCGCACCATCGCCTCCGTGGAAGCCAGCGCGACTTCGTGTTCGGGCACGCCTTCATGCACGGCGGCCGCAAGCGCGGCGCCGCCGACGTCGCACACCGCCGCGCCGTTCGTGATGACCTCGATTTCCTCGGCGGACTTGATCATGCGCATGCGCATCGTCTGCGCGCTGATATCGACGAACTGCGCGTCGGGGAGCGCTGCCTTCAGCCTCGCGAGCGTCTCGACCGGCATCTGGTCGAACTCCACGCCCACGCGCCCGCGATTGCCGATCTCGCCCTGCACCGCGCGAAAGAAATTGTCGCGCTGCCAGTCCGTGTAGACGACGTTGTAGTCGCCTACCGTGCGGCGCCACGGCTGTCCGCCGTCGATGTTCGCGCTGATCGACACGACCTTCTTCGGCGTGACGACGAGCCCGTACTTGCGGCCGAACGAGCAGTACAGAAAGTCCGCGTAGTAGTTGATGTTGTGATACGAGGTGAACAGCACCGCATCGATGTTCTCGCGCGCCATCAGCTCGCGCAGCTTCGTCTGGCGGTTTGCGCATTCGGCGTCCGAGAACGTGTGCGGCACTTTCTCGCCGTTCTCGATGCGGATCAGGTTCTCCATTTTCATTCACTCGCTCCTTGGTGACAGGTGATTTCCCGTGAGCCAATGGTAGGAGTTCGGCGATTCTGAACATTTCCGCATTCGACGCCGCCCTTTGCAAATTCGACGGCAAGGGTTTTCACCGACACAGCGGAAAAAGGTCCGCTAGAGCGCGTTCTGATAGCGCCTGCGATCGGCGCTCGGGGAGATCTGGAACTGCGCCTTGTAGCGCGTGGCGAAGTGCGTGGTGGAAGCGAAGCCGGTGCGCGCGCAGACCTCCTCCAGCGGCTTGGACGTCCGGTAGAGCAGCTGGCGCGCGCGCAGCAGGCGAATCTCGATGTACGCCTGCGCGGGCGTCTTGCCGAGCCGCTCGTGAAACCAGCGTTCGAGCTGCCGCTGCGACACCTTGATGTACGCCGCAATCTCCGCCACCGAGAGCGCTTCCTCGACGTTGCTCTCCATGTACTGAAGCGCCTCTTCGAGTTTCGCGTGCTCGGCGCCCATGTACTGGCGCAGCGACGTGCGCTGGCGCTGCTCGTGGCTGCGCCGTTCCGCGACGAGCAGTTCGAGCACGCGCGCGGCAAGCGAGCGGCTGCCGGGCGCGGTGCCGAGCAGATGCACCATCAGGTCGAGCGGCGCGATGCCGCCGCTGCACGTATAGCGGTCGCGATCCACTTCATACAGGCGGTTGGAGACGGTCAGGCGCGGAAACTGCTCGACGAGCGTGTCCTGGTCCTCCCAGTGGATCGTGCATCGATAGCCGTTCAGGAGCCCCGCGCGCGCGAGAAAATAGCTGCCCGTGTCGAGGCCGCCGAGCGCCGTGCCCCGGCGCGCCTGCAGCCGCAGCCAGTCGAGCACCGCGCCGATGCCCTTGCGCGGAATCGGATTGGGACCGACGACGAAGACCGCGTCGAACGCGTCGCTGCCGGCCATCGCCGCATCGGGGACGACGCGGATGCCGTCGCTCGAACGCACGATTTCGCCGCCGGCGCCGAGCAGCTGATAGTCGTACACCCGCCGCCCGACGACCATGTTCGCGATGCGCAGCGGATCGACGGCCGCGCTGAGCGCGATCAGCGAGAAATCGTCGAGCAGCAGGAAGCCGTATTTCGTCACGCGCAGATCGTGCATGCCGTCGGTCGTCTGGATGTCGGGTGACTGTGACACGGTGAAAGCGCGCGAAGCGTGGGCGAAGGGTTCGTGCATTCTAGTACGGAGAAAGTGTAGCCGGCTCGCTCGCTCCAGTAGACTTGGCGGGTCATTCATCCAACGCGTGAAGCAGGGCATCGCCGTTTCGCAATCTCGTGAACTCAACCGGAAACTTTCGCATCACCGCAGCCGTCGTCGCCAGCGCCCTGTTCATGCAGAACATGGACGGCACGATCGTCGCAACCGCGCTTCCCGCGATGGCGCGCGACCTGGGCGTCGACCCCGTGCATCTGAGCAGCGCCATTACCGCGTATCTCGTCGCGCTGACGGTCTTCATTCCGGCGAGCGGCTGGGTAGCCGACCGCTTCGGCGCGCGGCGCGTGTTCATGTGGGCCATCGCCACGTTCACGCTGGCCTCCATCGCGTGCGCGGCCGCGACGAGCCTGCCCGAGCTGATCGCCGCGCGCATCGCGCAGGGACTCGGCGGCGCGATGATGGTGCCGGTCGGGCGCCTGATCCTCTTTCGGGGCGTGAAGCGCGAGGAATTGCTGCAGGCCACCACGTGGCTCACCATGCCCGCGCTGATCGGTCCGCTGCTGGGCCCGCCGCTCGGCGGCTTTCTCACCGACGCGCTCTCGTGGCGCAGCATCTTCTGGGTCAACGTGCCGGTGGGCGTCGCCGGTCTTGTGCTGACATGGCGGCTCCTGCCGCCGTCCCGGCCCGAAGCGCCCGCCCCGCCCGACGTGCGCGGCATGCTGCTCGTCGGCGGGTCGCTCACGCTCTTCATGATCGGCATCGAAAGCGCGGGGCGCGGCGTGCTGCCGGATGCGCTGCCGTGGGTATGCGCCGCGGCGGGCGTGCTGCTCTTCGGCGTCGCCGTGCGGCATTGCCTGCGCGTCGAGAATCCCGCCGTCGACTTCGCGCTGCTGTCGATTCCCACCTTCCACGCGGCGACCATCGCGGGCAGCCTCTTTCGCGCGGGCGCGGGTGCGCTGCCGTTCCTCGTGCCGCTCACGCTGCAGGCGGGGTTCGGCTATAGCGCATCGGCAAGCGGGCTCGTCACGTTCGCGAGCGCGCTCGGCTCGTTCTGCATGCGCCCGATGACGGCCCTCGCCCTGCGGCGCTTCTCCGTGCGAACGGTGCTGTGCGCGGGCAGCGTCTCGTTCGCGGTGGTGCTCGCGATCTGCTCGACGATGTCGCAGGCATGGCCCGCGAGCGCGATCTTCGTGCTGCTGCTCATCGGCGGACTGAGCCGCTCGCTCAGTTTCGCGACGATGGGCGCGCTCGCATTCGCCGACGTGCCCCGGCAGAAGCTGGCCGCGGCGACCTCGTTTCAGGGCACCGCGCAGCAGTTGATGAAGGCGGTCGGCGTCACGGTCGCGGCCGGCACGATCCAGGTCACGATGCTCATGTCCGGCAACGCGCACGCCGAGCGCTGGCAGCTCGCCTGCGCGTTTCTCGTGACCGCGCTGATAGTGATCGCGTCGTGGCCGATGTTCGCGCGGCTTTCGCAGGACGCGGGCGCTGGCATCTCGGCGTCGGGGCGCAAGCCGGCGAGCCATACGGAAGCGCGGTGACGGCTGCGCTGCCTCGTCGCCATCGGCTCAGACGAAGAGCGATTTGATCCCGCCGACCGTCGCCGCAGCCGCGACCCACTTGCCGGCCGTGTAGAAGCCGTCGGTGTTGGCCGCCGCTGCTTCGGGCCGCTCGAGGCCGAGCGTGCCGTAAGCGAACGACTTGAGCGCGGACGGTTCGGCGAATTGTTCGGTTGATTTTTGCGTGCCGCTGCCGCTATCCGGCGACTCCCTGGCCCGCGATGCGCCGTCACGCATCGCCGGTTGGCAGGCGGATGTCGTTGCGTTGCCGATCTGCATTGGACGTTTCCTCACCAGATTCAATCGACGGTAGTACGGCAAGCGCGCCGGCAAGCTTGACGCGCTCCCGCTTACCGAGTCTTGCATCGAGTGGATGCGTGCCGCCCGGAAGCTTACAACCGCATGATTTGCAAGGATTTTTTGTATCGGTATAATGCGAGCGTCTTCAGTTGCCTTATTGCCATGCGCCGATTACTGTTCCTGCTGGTTCTCTCGCTCAGCCTGACGCAAGCCGTCGGCGCGCAGGAGAACGCACAACAGGACCGGAAAGAAAGCACGGATCAACAGGACCAGACGGAACGGCAGGCGAGCCGTCAGATATCGCGGCTCATCTCCGAGAAGTTCGGTATCGCGCGTGTGAAGGCCGAGCAGATTTCAGCGTCCGTGATGTCCGCAGCATCGAAGTATTCCCTTCCTCCCGCGCTCCTCCTCGCGATCATCTCCATCGAGTCCCGCTTCAAGGAAAAAGCGCGAGGTGCGAACGGCGCCACCGGCCTGATGCAGGTCGTGCCGAGCGCGCACAAGCGGCTCGTGAGAAACGTCGATCTCACCGAGGCGGATGCCAACATCGAAGCGGGCTCCGCCATCCTGCACGGTTACATTCAGTCCGCACAGGGCGACGTCGGCGCCGCGCTCAAGAGCTATGGCGGATCGAAGGCCTACGCCGAAAAGGTCAGCCTGCGCGCGAAGAGCTTCGAACCCGCCGCCCCATCCCGCGACGACGCGGGCAAGTAAGCTCCCTCCTTCCTCCGCATCCGCGCCTGGCGCGCGAAGCTACATGCCGCACCCGGCGTCGCAAGCGACGTGCACTGCCGTTTCACATCTCGGCATGACACCGCGGCACGAGAGGCCAGGCCGCCACGCATGCGATGCTTACCACGCCGGCTGCGGATACGCGTACGGCTGAGCCGGACCGCACGGCACATACGCACGGCGGTAGTCATCGAAACAATAGCCCGCCGGCGGCGCGGGCTGCGCGTAGACCGGTTGTGCATACACGGGCTGGGAGTAGACGGGCGCCGCGTAGACCGGCGCCGCGTTCGCGACCGATCCCACCAGCGCACCCAGCACCGCTCCGCCGATCAGCGCACCGGCAATGGCGCCACCATCGCCACCGCCGTAACCGTGCGCGAAGGCCGGTCCCGCTACCGACAAACTGCCGATCATCAAAAAGGCTACTGCTGCGCGTTTCATGAGTTTCTCCAGATCCCGATCGTCGGGACGTGAAGGCATATTAAGTGGCTCGCGAAGAAATAACTGCTGCAGTTGGTAACCATAGATTTCAGCGGAAACATGCGCGGCGCTTCAAGGAGCGTGTATTCGCAAGCGCTCGCGTGCAGCGAGAGCGCGGAAGCACGAAGACACGCGTAACGCGTCGTAAGGACCCGCGGAAAGCGCCGTCAACACGCAAGGCGCGATCTTCCAGGCGGGCAATGCGCTCTCGCTCTACGAACCGCCGCGTGCACAGCGCGTCGGCGACGTGCTCACGATCCGCCTCGCAGAAACCTATCAGGGCAGCGATTCCGCGGACGCCGCCGCGAACCTCGCGAGCAGCATCAGCGCGGAGGCCGCCGACAAGTCGACGGGCGCCGCGGCCCGCCTCGCCCGCCTCTTCAACGTCGGCTCGGCAAGCACGAGCTTCAAGGACGAAGGCAATACGAAGAACGCGAGCGCGATGTCCGGCACGCTCGCGGCATCGGTGATCGGCACGCTTCCTTCGGTCAACCTGATCGTCGCGGGCGACAAGATGATCGCGATGAGCGGCAATCAGGACAGGCTGCGCCTTTCGGGCATCGTGAACCCGAAGGACATCGAGACGGGCAACTACGTGCCGTCGAACAAGGTGGCGAACGCGCGCATCGAACAGGCAGGCGTCGGCATGCTGGCCGACTCCACGACGATGGGCTGGCTGCAACGTCTCTTCATGAGCGTGCTGACTTTCTAGCACGCCCGTGTATTTCTACGCACACCATGCGGCGCGCTCGGCCGCGCCGGTCTCGCCCTGCGGCACGAAGATGTAGCCCTGCCCCCACACCGTCTGCACGTAGCGCGGCTCGGACGGATCGGTTTCGAGCAGCCTGCGCAGGCGCCAGATCGAGACGTCGAGACTGCGGTCGCGATACGTGCCCGCCTGCCCGCGCAGCTTCTCGTTGAGTTGCGAGCGCGTGAGCACCGTCATCTCGTTCTTCACGAAAATCTTGAGCGTAGCGAACTCGCCCGAACGCAGCGGCACGCGCTCGCCGTTGCGGCGCAGCTCGCGCGCGGCGAAATCGACTTCGAACGGACCGAACCGGTACGGCGGACGATTCTCCGGCGCGCCGGGAACGGCCGCGTCGCGCCGCCTGAGCACCGTGCGGATGCGCGCGACGAGTTCGCGCGGATCGAACGGCTTGGCGAGATAGTCGTCGGCGCCGAGGTCGAGGCCGATCACGCGATCGATCACGTCGGAGCGCGCGGTGAGAAAGATCACGGGAATGTCGTCGCCGGTGCCGCGCAGCTCACGCAGCGCGCTGATGCCGTCCTGCTCGGGCATCATCACGTCGAGCACCACGATCGAGGGGCGCTCGGCATCGAGCCGGCGTTTCAGGCTCGCGCCGTCGTGCAGCACGGAGACCGCGTATCCGTGGCCTTGAAGATATTCGCGAACGAGGTCGCGCACTACGGGGTCGTCGTCGACGATCAGGACATGATGAGTCATGCGATCGATTTTAAGATGCAGTGCCACTTTTTCGTGACACCGAATCCTTTCCCTATCTTTCCTTTTTCCACACTGCCGGGATGCATGCCTCCTTACGGCCGCCGCTCTCGCCGGTCATGCAAACCATCGTTTGAGCCTATAAATAAAGGGGCTTTCTGATGCGCCGCCGGGAACAACCGACGTTCGCCGCACAACACTTCGTAAGAAATGGTAACGCACGCGCGAGGGCCTGAAAGGAATAATTTCGCGATGCGCGACTAGAATTTCGGGATGACTACATCGGTACTGATCGTCGACGACGATCCAGTGGTGCGCGATCTGCTGTGCCGCTTTCTCAGAACCCGCGGGCTCGACGTCTCCGTGCTTCACGATGGCAGCGGCCTGCGGCGGCGGCTCGAACTCGAGCGGCCGTCGATCGTCGTGCTCGACATCATGATGCCGGACACGGACGGCCTGCGTGCGCTCGAACAATTGCGCGCGGCGGGCGACGATATCCCGGTGATCTTCGTGACCGCATGCGGCAGCGTGACGGACACGGTGACGGGCCTCGAAGCCGGCGCGGACGACTATCTCGCCAAGCCCTTCGACCCGCGCGAGCTGTTCGCGCGCATCGAAACGGTGCTGCGGCGGCGCGAACCGGCAGCGACGAGCAAACCGGAAGCACGCGCGCGGCAGCGCTTCGGGCGCTTCGAACTCGACTTCGTCACGCGCGCGCTCATCACCGACGACGAGCGCATGCCCTTGCGCGACAGCGAGTTCGCGCTGCTGAAGGTGTTCATCAAGCATCCGTACAAGGTGCTCTCGCGCGTGCTGATTCACGATCTGGTCCATCGCGACGACATCGCGTTCCGGGAGCGCAGTCTCGACGTGCCGATCTGGCGCCTGCGCCGCCTCATCGAAGACGATCCCTCGCATCCGCGCCATGTGCAGACGGTGCGCGGACAGGGCTATGTCTTCGTTCCCGATGCGAATGGCGCTGCCTTCGACGCAGCGGGCGCACAGCACCGATGAAGACGAAGAACGCGCGGCACAATCCGTTCAATTCGCTGTTCGGACGGATGGCGCTGATTTCGATGGCCGTGCTGCTCGTCGTTCAGGCGGGCTGGTTCACGGTGCTGACCATCCAGCGGCCGCATCACGACGCCGACGGCTACGCGCGCGGCCTGCTGCTCGTGATCGAGGCCGCGAACAGCGACGCATCGCACGGGGCGCGTCTCGCGCGCGCGATGCACGTGCATCTCGTGCCCGTCTGGAACATGCCGCCGGCCCTCACGCTGCGCGATCCCGCGAAGACGCGCCTCGGGCGTCTTGCGCGGCAGCTGTCCGAGGTTTTGCCCGCAGGCACGCAACTGGCTGTCGACGGCGAATCCAAGCACGCGCCGCGGCTCTGGGTCCGCTACCCCGCGAGCAGCAACTGGATCGTCACGCCGATCGACCTTCCACCGCCGCCGCCGCTCGTGATGGAATCGGTCGCAATGCTGATCGGCGCGGTGATCCTCTCGCTCGTCGCGGCGTGGCAGTTGCAGCGGCCGCTCTCGCGCGTCGCGCAGGTCGCGCGGCAGTTCGGCGGCGGCGAGCGGCCGGTGCCGGTCGCGGAACAGGGGCCGCGCGAGCTGCGCGACCTGATCGGCGCGTTCAATCAGATGATGCGGAGAATCAACGACGCCGACGACGAAAGGGCCGTGATGCTCGCCGGCATCGCGCACGACCTGAAGGCGCCGCTCACCCGGCTCAAGCTGCGCGCGAGCGTGCTGGTCGACGACGACACCGAGCGCGGCAACTTCATCCGTGACATCGATTCGCTCACGCGCATCGTGCAGCAGTTCCTGGAGTTCGCGGCGCGCGCGCCATCGACGGGACCGGAGGTCGGCGTGGACAGTTTTCTCGCCGAGCAGTTTTCGCTGCCCGAGGATGGCGACACGCCGCTTTTCGCGCTGTCGCTGGAAGCGGGCGACGCGTTTCGCCTGCCGCGCACGCTCATCGACCGGCTGGTGACGAATCTCGTCGACAACGCGCTCGAACACGGCGAACCGCCCGTCGAGATTCGCAGCGCGCGGCGCGGCGGCGAATGGATCGTCGAGGTGCGCGATCACGGCGGCGGCATTCCGGCGGAGCGTATCGAAGACGCGAAGCGGCCGTTCGTGCGGCTCGATCCCGCGCGCAGCGGCGACGGCCATTGCGGCCTCGGGCTCGCGATCGTCGATCGTCTCGCGCGCGACCACGGCGGCCGCTGCGACGTGACGAACGCGCCAGACGGCGGGCTCGTCGTGCGGATCTCGATACCCGCCGGCCAGCAGGCGCCGGCCTCCGCTCACGCGCAGCCGCTCGCTTGAACGCGTCAAGACAAAAACCAGACCACGAGATGTTTGCATCGACCATGCGCGCGGCGTGCCTGACGCGCCGCGCGTTTCTCCACGGCAGCGCACGCGCCGTGATCCTGTCCGGACTCGGTGCGAACCTGCTGTCGGCGTGCGACGTGATCATCGAGGACTATCTTCTGACGAACACCTTGTGCGGCCGCGGCGATCGAGGCGCGCATCGACCGCGCGGGCCAGCCCGCCGCCGCACCGCTCTTTCGCGCGGAAGGGGCACGCTGCAGGCCGCGTTCGATGAGATGCAGCAGCGCTTCGGCACCCTCGCCGACTATCTCGGCAAGGGGCTCGGCGTGATGCAGGACGACGCCGGGATGCTGCGCGCGAAGCTCGTCGCGTAGCCGGGGCGGGACGAAAAAGCGGCCCGCCGTGATGAAAGCGGGCGGGCCGAAGAGGGATCGGTGATCAACTCCGCCTGCAAAATAGCATCGCGCGGCGCTCCATTACGCGATGTGTAAGCGAAGGTAAGGAAGCAGCGCAACACGTACAACCGCGCTATTCGGCGTTCGCGACCACGGTCCGCCCGATCAGCGCGTCCACCTTCTGGCTCGCGCTCGCAAAGCGGTCGGCGTTCAGGCCGCGCGTCTCGTAGCGGGCCGTCACGAGAATGCGTCCGCGCTGCATCAGCGTCAGATCGATGGCGGAAAGATACGCGGTCCATTGGTCGCTGAATGCGCGGTGGTCCCAGTCCGTCGTCGCGCCGTAGACGAGCATCGCCTCGCAGCCGGGCGGCGAAGTGCCCGGGTTGTAGACCATCGAGTTCACGCCGCGCCGCTGCAACGCGAGCTGAAGCGCGGGCACGAAGTCGCCGGACGCACTTGTAGTGGGCTGGCATGGCGGATCAGGGGAGTCGGTAAGAGTGGCTTTCATCGCGCATGAAGCGTTTGCGCATCGCCATGTTCTGCCCGTTGCGCCCCGGCTCAAGCGTCGAAAGACACCGCAATCAGGTAACTCCTTTCCAGGTGTTATCGGGCGCCGGATCTTCTTACCGGCGCCGTTTCATTTGGTCGCCACTCGTTACCGTTTGTCACCCGAAAGCCGTCAACGACGCTCGCCCGCCCCACGTTGTTACGCTCAGCACCGAACGAATCCCGGTGCACTTTCAGAGGAGGTAAAACCATGAAGAAGATTGTCGCCGCTCTCGCATCCGCCCTGCTCGTCACGACCGCGTTCGCACAAACCGCCGCGACCGACGCAGGCAAGGCCCAACTGAAGGCAAACAGCGAAAAGACCGAAGCGCAGGCCACGGCCAACAAGAAGAAGGCCGAGGCACAGCACGATGCCGCGAAGGCGCAGGCATCGGCGAACGAGGACAAGGCATCGGCGCAGGCCGACGCCGACAAGGAAGCCGCGAAGTTAGCGAAGGCGACCACGCCGGAGGAAGCCTCCGACGCACGCGGCGATGCTGCGAAGGCGCAAGCCAAGGCGAACCAGAAGAAGCACACGGCCCAGACGAAGGCCGACAAGAAGAAGCACGAAGCCGCCAAGGATGCCAACGTGGCTCAAGCGAAGGCCGACAAGGAAAAAGTCGAGGCTCAAAGCGACGCGAACAAGGCGGCCGCCGATGCGAAGGTCGACGCAGCGAAAAAATAAAGGGGTGCGTCGCCCGGGCATCGCGCACATGGCGCCGTGATTGGTTCGCGGCGTCGATGTGCACTCGCCAAGGCGAGTCTTCGGACTCGCCTTTTTTATGCGCGCGCGCCCGGCGGGAACACGGCCTTTTCGAGCGCGTCGAGATCGAAGGGCTTCGGCAGCAGCGCGATACCCGTCATGTCCGCGCCCAGCTCCGACGAGATGCCCGCGCCATAGCCCGAGGCGAACACCACGCGCAGGCCCGGCTGCACGCGCCTTGCTTCGCGCGCGAGCTCGATGCCCGACATGCCGGGCATGCGCACGTCGGTCAGCAGCACGTCGAACGCATCGGCCCTGAAAAGCGCGAGCGCGGCGCGCGCGTTCGGCGCGTCGGTCACCTGCGCGCCCAGCAGTTGCAGCAGTTCGCGCGTGGCCTCGCGCGTGTTGACATCATCTTCGACGATGAGCACGCGCAGCGCCTTCGGCGCGTCTGCCTGAGATGGCGCCTTGCCGCGGAACATCGAGCGCACCTTGCGCGCGAGCGCGTCGCGTCGATACGGCTTACCGATCAGCGTGACGCCCGGGTCGAGCCGCCCGTCGTGCATGATGGCGCCCTCCGTGTAGCCCGAGGTGAACAGCACGCCGATGGCGGGCATCATCTCCTTCGCGCGGCGCGCGAGTTCGATGCTGCGCACCGGCCCCGGCATCACGACATCGGTGAACAGCAGGTCGATGTGCGCGCCGCTGTCGAGCACGGTCAGCGCGCTTTGCGCGTCTGCCGCCTTCAGCACGCGATACCCCAGTTGCGCGAGCATGTCGACCACGGTCGCGCGCACATCCGGATCGTCCTCGACGACGAGAATCGTCTCCGTGCCGCCCCTCACGGGCTCGTTCGCGGTGTCCTCGGGCTGCGCCTCTTCGTCCGTCGTGCGCGGCAGATAAAGCGTGACCGTCGTGCCGCGCCCCGCCTCGCTGTCGATGCGGACGTGGCCGCCCGTCTGCCGCAGAAAGCCGTAGGCCATGCTGAGGCCGAGCCCCGTGCCGCGTCCGTCGGACTTGGTCGTGAAGAACGGGTCGAACGCGTGCGCGAGCACGCCGGGCGTCATGCCGCGGCCGGTGTCGGACATCGCGATCGTCACGTACTGGCCGTCCGCGAGGTCTTCGCCAAGGTGCACGCCGCCGTCGACCTGAGCGTTGTCCACGCGGATGCTGAGCTTGCCCGCGCCTTCCATCGCATCGCGGGCATTGATGGCAAGACTCACGATCACGTTCTGCAGGCGATGCCGGTCCGCGAAAGTGTTCCAGAGCCCGCCCGCGATCACCGCTTCCAGCTCGATCGCTTCGCCCATCACGCGCCGCAGCGTCGGCTCGCAGGTGTGCACGAACCGGCCGATGTCGATCGCGACCGGCTCCAGCGGCTGGCGCCGTGCGAACGCGAGCAATTGCGACGCGAGGCCCGCGCCGCGCTCGACCGCTTCGTGCGCGCTTGCGAGGCGGCGCATGAGGACCTCGTCCATCGGCGCGTGCTGCGCCGCGAGCTGCAGATTGCCGCCGATCACCTGAAGCACGTTGTTGAAGTCGTGCGCGACGCCGCCCGTCAGCTTGCCGATCGCCTCCATCTTGTCCGCCCGCGCACTCATCGCCTGCGCCTCGCGCCGCTCGGCCTCGCCCGCGCTGAACGCGCCGGCGGCGTCGGCGATGCGTTCGTCGAAGGCCGCTTGCTGTGCCGCGAGCGCCTCGCGCAGCGCGGCGCCTTCGTGCAGCGCGGCATCGAGCGAGCGTTGCGCGAGCACGCGGCCGGTGACATCGCGCGCAATCGACACCATCCATTCGACGCCGGCGGCGCCCCCCGGCGCATCGGGCACCGGCGACACCGTGACTTCCCAGTGCTTCAGGTTGCCCCTGGCCGTCGGACACGCCGCTTCGAAGCGCGCGTGACTGCCCGCGAGCGCGGCGTCGATTGCGTTCTTCGCCTTCTCGCGCGCTTCGTCGGGCCATATCGACGCCCAGGGCTTGCCGCGCAGCGGCGCGAAGTCGTCGATTTCCAGCAGGCCGATGCCGTGGTCGTTGATGAATTCGCGCGTGCCGTCGCGGCGCAGGATCTCGATGCAGTCCAGGCTGCCGTTCAGCACGCTGCGAAAAAACGGCACTGAAACCGCCACGGATTCGAACGCGGGACCGGGCCTGCGAGCGGGCGCGAGCCCTGCCGCGGAGGACAACGCCGCCGGCACCGCCCCGTCCATGGCCGGCGGTGCGGGATACGCTGGCGAACCTGCGTCGTCGAGACGCGCCATCGCGGGTTCTGAAGTGGACCGGTCGATCATCGATCTTGGCTGACGAGGGTGGGCGACGGACGGTGGGCGGCGCTCGCGTGCCGCGAACGTGATCGGGCATTCAAGCAAACCCTGCGCCAGTGACCCGGCGCGCCCGTCCAGCGGCCTGCGCAGCCGCAGCGGCCCGCTTCCCGGTCCGCTGTCCCGCGCGAATGTCAGGCAAATGAGGGAAAGGAATGTAAAAAGCGCATACGTCGGTGCGCGGCCTCGTGCGCCTCAGTCCACCTTTTCCAGTTGCGCCGCGCCCGTCTCGTGTTCGACGCTCGCATGCTGCTCGGCGATCGGCAGCGCGCGGCGCTTCGCGCGCTCGTCGCGCAACAGGCGCCCGCTGTGCACGGCGGTGAGCGCAACCGCTATCCAGATGGGACCGTAGGTGCCCAGTTGCCCCGTTGAAAACGGCTCGCCGAGCAGCAGCACCGCGACGCCGACGAGCAGCACCGGCTCCACGTAGCCGAGGATGCCGAACAGCGCGAGCGGCAGGTAGCGGCTCGAGCGCAGGTAGGAACCCAGCGCGATCGTACTGAGCGCGCCGAGGCCGGGCAGCAGCAGCCACAGGACCGGCCTGGCCGCGACGACCTCGATCGAGCCGCCCGCCACCAGCATCGCGAAGGCGAACGGCGCGAGCAGCATCATCTCGACGGCAAAGGACACGAGGGGGTCGGCGTTCAGGCGCCGCCTCAGCATGAAGTACGGCGGATAACCGAGCGCCACCACGAGCGTCGGCCACGAAAAGGCCCGGGTCACGAAAAGTTCATGCGCGACACCGACAGTGGCGAAGGCGACGCCCGCCCACTGGAGGCCGTCGAGCGGCTCGCGGTAGTGGAAGCGGCCGATCAGCACCATCACGAGCGGAAGCAGGAAATAACCGAGCGACACTTCCAGCGCACGGCCATGCAGCGGCGCCCACAGAAAGATCCACAGCTGCACGCCGAGCTGCGCCGCGACGAGCATGAAGCCGGCGAGCGTCAGCGGCTCGCGAGCAAGCTTTGCGAGGAGCGCGCACAATTGCGGCCAGCGGTTTCTCAGCGCGACGAGCGCGAGCGCCCCCGGCAGCGTCCACATGATGCGCCACGCGAAGATGTCGAGTCCATTGAGCGGCGCGAGCCACTTCGTGTAGCCCGACATCAGCGCGAAAAGCGCGGACGCGGTCACCGACAACGCGATGCCACGCCCGAGTACATGTTGGTTCATCGGGGACCTGGAGAAAAACCGCAAAGGGCGCTAGGCGCGCAAGTGCGCCATTTTAAACGCTCTCTACACTGGGGCCTTGCAGTCGATACGCCGCGCTCGCGCGCTTCTTGCTTCACTATTTGCTTTTTGCCGCCGCGCAATCGGCTTTTGCCGCGGCGAACCCGGTTCTTACGGACGCTGTCAGCCGGTGTTCCGTACATGCGAGCGGTGCGCGATGGCGCGCCACCGCTTCAGGTCGTATCACCTCGCTTCACCAGCCGCTTCACACCGTGCCCGCCGTTGCGCACGAAAGAACAACGCTGTATCGATGGAGATGTCATGACCCAGCCCGCACTATCCCCGAGATTCGCCAACGCCTTTGCACAAGCCGTCCACGCCGGCCTCACTCACCATCCGCAGAAGGAACTGCCGTCGATGTATCTGTATGACGAAGTCGGCTCCGCGCTCTTCGAAGTCATCACCGCGCTGCCCGAATACGGCGTCACGCGCGCCGAGGAACGCGTGCTGAAGGCGCACGCCACGGACATCGTCGCGGCCCTGCCGAGGCACGTGAAAGTGGCCGAACTGGGCAGCGGCAGCGGCCGCAAGACGCGCCGCATTCTCGAGGCGCTTTGTAAAAAGCAACCCACCGATTACTACCCGATTGAAATTTCTCGCACCGCCTTGCAGCTCTGCCGCCGCGAACTCGGCGACATCGAACGCATTTCGATCGTCGGTTACGAGCGCGATTATCTGGCGGGCCTCTCGGAAGTCAGCGCGAACCGGCGCGACGGCGAAGTGCTGCTCGTGCTCTTTCTCGGCAGCACGATCGGCAATTTTTCGCGGCTCGCAGCCACGAAGTTCCTGCGCGCGATCCGCGGCATGCTCAAGCCCGGCGACGCGCTGCTCCTCGGCACCGACCTCATGAAGCCGCTGCCGACGCTCATCGCCGCCTACGATGACCCGATCGGCGTCACGGCCGCCTTCAACCTGAACCTGCTCGCGCGGATCAACCGCGAACTGGGCGGCGACTTTCCGCTCGATGCGTTCGCGCACGTCGCGCGCTTCAACCCGGACGCGCGCAGCATCGAGATGCATCTGCGCGCGAAGCGCGCGCTGACGGTGAACGTGCGCGCCGCCGGTCTGCGGGTGGAGTTCAGGGAAGGCGAGACGATCTGGACCGAGAGCAGCCACAAGTACGCGGCCGAGGAAGTCGCGCCGATCGCGGCCGATGCGGGCTTCGAGCGCACGCATCAATGGCGCGACGACGAGTGGGGATTCGCGGAAAGCCTGCTGGTGGCGCGCGCGTGATCAGTGCTGCTCGAAGCGCTCGAAGCGCTTTTCGATGAAGCGCTCCTCGCTGAAGAATTCGGTGACGCGGGCATGCGGCGGCCCGCGGCGCAGCCATTCGAGCATCAGATCGACCTGATTCGCCGAACCCTGGATCATCACTTCGACGGAGCCGTCGTCCAGATTCGCGACCCATCCGCGCACGCCGAGCGCGTGCGCGCGCCGCACGGTGTGGTGCCGGAAGCCGACGCCCTGCACGACGCCTCGCACGTGCACGTAGTAGGTTTCGATTCGTGAATCCAGATCGGGGCCGGGCATTTCGCATTCTCCTGAGTCATCGTGCATTCAGGCCGCATTTTAGACAACGTGTGCGCGCCGCGTGCAACCGGCTCGCGATCCCGGCCTCGCTCCGCCTTCGTTTCATCTGCTTTCAGCTGAGCCGGAACGGCTGCGCCGGCTCCGAACGGCCGCTGCCCGGGCGAGCCGTGCGCGGCAGCGTGACGTCGAACACCGTGCCGGCATCGGCGCTCGAACGCACCTGCACGCGGCCGCCGTGCATCTGCGCGATTTCGTGCGTGATGTAGAGCCCGAGGCCGAGCCCGCCCGATTCGTGCTGCGAACGCCCCGAACGGTACGGCGCGAAGATGGTCGGCAGTACGTCCGCGGGAATCTCGCCCGCGTTCTGCACCGTGACGACCACTTCGTGCGGCGCGCCGCCATCGAGCCGGACCTGGATCGCGGAGCCTTCGCGGCCGTGCTGCAGCGCATTTCCGATCAGGTTCGAGAACACCTGCGAGAGCAGGTCGCCGTCGCCCTGCAGCAGCGTGTCGCCCTCGCGCTGGAGGACGATGCGCCCCTTGCCCACGCGCGCCTCGTATTCGTCGACGATATTCTTCGCGAGCGTCATCAGATCCACCGAGCGCGGCTGCAGTGTCACGCGGCCGCCACGCAGGCGCGCGAGGTTCAGAAGCTGGTCGACCATGCGCACCATGCGCATGCCGCTCGACTTGATGCGCGTGCCGATGTTCGCGACGTTCTCGTCCTGCACGAAACGCGACAGATACTCCGCGGACGCGATCACCGCCGAGAGCGGCGTGCGCAGATCGTGGCCGAGCACGGCCATCAGCATTTCGTTGGCGTCGAGAAGCTGCTGCACGGTGGCGAGTTGCGTCGCGAGCTGCTGCTTCTGACGCTCGATCTGGATGAACACGTCCACCTTCGAGTTCAGGATGCGCGAATCGAACGGCTTGTAGAGGAAATCCACCGCGCCCGCTTCGTAGCCGCGGAAGGTACGGCCCGCGTCCTGCGCGGTTGCCGTGAGGAAGATGATCGGCACGTGCGCGGTGCGCGGGCTGCCGCGCATCAGTTCCGCGAGCTCGAAGCCGTCCATGCCAGGCATGTTGACATCGAGAATGGCGAGCGCCACTTCGTGCTTCAGCAGCAGTTCGAGCGCAGCCGGGCCCGATTCGGCCTTCAGCACCGACAGATCCGGCCGCGCGAGCGAGGCTTCGAGCGCGGTGATGTTGTTCCGGATGTCGTCGACGATCAGCACATGAATGGGTTGCGTCATCAGTTGGCTCCTTGTGCCTTGCTGCCGATGCCGGCGAAGAGGCGCGCCGCCATTTCATCGAGTGTCAGAATGTCGTGCGCCGCGCCGTTCGCGATCGCGGCGAGCGGCATCGCCGTCGCGCTCGCCGTCGCCGGGTCCTGCACCCAGCAGTGGCCGCCCGCCTCGCGGATCGCCTGCGCGCCGCGCGCGCCGTCGTCGTTCGCACCGGAGAGCACGATCGCGAGCAGTGCGTCGCCGTATGCATACGCGGCCGATTCGAACAGCACGTCCACCGACGGCCGCGAAAAACGCACGGGCGGATCGACCGAGAGCGCGATCGTGCGATCCGGCTCGACCAGCATGTGATACCCCGGCGGCGCGATGTAGATCGTGCCTCGCGCGATCTCGTCCTTGTCGTTCGGCTCGATCACGGGCAGCCGGCAGCGCGCCGCGAAGAGGTTCGGCAAGAGGCTCGGCATGTCCGGCCGCACGTGCACCACGACGAGCACGGCGGGCGCAAAACCGGCGGGCAGGCCGGGGAGCAGCCGGTTGAGCGCATCGATGCCGCCCGCGGACGCGCCGATCACGATCGCCTCGATCGCGGCCGGCTCGACAATGGCGGGTCCGGGTATGGAACTCATCGCTACACCTTCTGATAGAGACGTTCGCGCGGATTGAAGTCCGCGAAGCTGTCGGCGTGTTTCGAAAAGCGCAGGCTCTCCTTGCTGCCGAGCCCGAGAAAGCCGCGCCGCACGAGCGAGTCGCTGAAGAGCCCGAGCGCGCGGTCCTGCAGGGCACGGTCGAAGTAGATCAGCACGTTGCGGCACGACACCAGATGCGCTTCGAGAAACACGCTGTCGGTGGCGAGGCTGTGATCCGCGAACACCACGCGCGACTTGAGCGTCTGCGAGAACTTGGCGGCGCCGTAAGCCGCGTGATAGTAGTCGGACAACGAGCGCTTGCCGCCTGCCGCCAGATAGTTCTGGCTGAAGCTCGCCAGGCGTTCGAGCGAATAGATGCCGTTCTCGGCCTGGCGCAGCGCGTCGGCGTTGATGTCGGTTGCGTAGAGCACCGTGCGATCGGCGATCTTTTCTTCGGCGAACAGCACAGCGAGCGACCACAGTTCCTCGCCGCTGCTGCATCCGGCGACCCACACCTTGATCGACGGATATGTCTGCAGAATCGGCACGATTTCCTCGCGGATTGCGCGGAAGTACTGCGGATCGCGGAACATTTCGCTCACCTGTACCGTGAGGTACTGGAACAGGCGCGCAAAGAGCGCCGGATCGCGCAGGATGCGCTCCTGCAGTTGCGAGAGCGTCGCGAAGCCGAGATCGCTGAGCGCCTGCGTGAGCCGGCGCCGCAGCGAGCTTACCGAGTAATGCCGGAAGTCGTGCTGGTATCTAAGGTAGATCGCTTCCAGCACGAGCTTCAGTTCGATGTCGAACGCGGCCTCGTCGGGGGGGGTTCGTACGTTCATTTGCTTTTTGCTGGCGCTTGGATTAATCGTGGGCGGGTGGGTGGGTTGGGTTTACACCGTTTGATGCGCTTCGGCCTCTATGAAATTTGCTTGGTTCGCGGTCTATTAGCTCGCCCCTGTGCGGGGCGGCAGTCACTTTCTTTGCTGCTGCAAAGAAAGTAACCAAAGAAAGCAGCCGTTTCGCCCGCAATTCCTTTTGATCCCACCCACCAAGCTGGCACAGCCCCTAAGTGTCACCCCCACAAAACCACCCGGCTTGGCCCGCGGACCCACTGAGACAACGCACCCTCCAACTAAGCGGTAAGCACTTCGTTCCGCTCCCTCCTCGCTGCGCTCGGACTTCGGGTACATCACAAACCAGCGCTTCGCTCCAGTCTCGCGTTTAGCAACGCGCCACCGATTGCACCTGTCGTCAGAGCGAAGCGAAGACGGATGAATGACTGCCTTACCACTTCGTTCGAGGGTGCGGGGGCGCGGTGGGTCCGCGGACCTGTCCGCTCGACGGACCGAGGTGGACACTCCTGCGGTCGGGCCACTCTGAAAAACTCGAACGTGGTCACGTCCTAACGCCGCTGAGCCCATAGCTGCTTTCTTTGGTTACTTTCTTTGCAGCAGCAAAGAAAGTGACTGCCGCCCCGCACAGGGGCGAAGCTAATAAACCAATAGCAAAGCAAGTTTCATAGGAGCGCAAGCGTATCAAACGGTGTAAACAGCCCGTCCCCACAAGTGCGAGCAAAAAAAATCAGCGCTGCCGCAACCAAACCCGACATAAAGAAACAAGCTTGTCCACATCGATCGGCTTCGAAATATAGTCATCGGCGCCGGCCTCGAGACACTTCTGCCGATCCGAAGGCATTGCCTTCGCCGTCAGCGCGATGATCGGAAGCCGCGCATGCTCGGGCCGCTTGCGAATCTCCACCATCGCCGTAAGTCCGTCCATCTCCGGCATCATCACGTCCATCAGCACGAGATCGACGTCCGGATGGCGAGCGAGAGAATCGAGCGCCTCCCGTCCGTTGCGCGCGATCTCGAGCTTCGCCCCGAGCGGCTCGATCACATGCGACAGCGCGAAGATGTTGCGCACATCGTCCTCGGCGAGAAGAATCGTGCGGCCCTCGAACACGTCGTCGCGCTGGCGCGCCGCGCGCAGCATGCGCTGCTGCTCCGGCGGCAACGCGCTCTCGACGCTGTGCAGAAAAAGCGTCACTTCGTCGAGCAGCCGCTCCGGCGACTTCGCCCCCTTGATGATGATCGATTTCGAATAGCGCCGCAGACGCTGCTCCTCCTCCTGCGACAGCATCCTTCCGGTATAGACGATCACCGGCGGCGACGCGTGCTCGCCGCCCGTCGACACCCGCTCGAGCAATTCGTATCCCGAGCCGTCGGGCAGCGCGAGATCCATCACGATGCAGTCGAACGTGGCACGCGACATTTCATCCAGCGCGCCCGCGATCGTGCCCGCCTCGACGATCTCCACCGTCTCGCTCGCAAGCAGGGCGTGGATGCTCTCGCGCAGCACGGGGTCGTCCTCGACCACCAGCACCCGCCGCATGCCCTGCGCCGAACGCGCTTCGAGCTTGCGGATCGCGCCGGCCAGCGTCTCGCGCGCGCTCGGCTTGAGCGTGTAGCCGATCGCGCCGAGATGCAGCGCGACGTCGGCATGATCGGTCGACGACACGATGTGGATCGGAATGTGACGCGTGAGCGGGTCATGCTTCAGCCATTCGAGCACCGTCAGGCCCGACTGGTCCGGCAAGCCGATGTCGAGCAGGATGCCGTTCGGCTGAAGGTCGCGGGCAAGTTCGACGCCCTGCGTGGCCGTCGTCGCATGCACGAAGTCGAAGTCGAGTTCGTGCGCGAGATCGTAGAGGATATGAGCGAACGGCACGTCGTCCTCGATCGCCAGAATCAGGCGGTTCGGGCGCTTGCGCTCGATACGGTCGTCGGCGATCGGCGGCGGCACGGGCATGTTCGGCGCGGGCGGCACGGATCGCGCGGGCGGCGCGGAAGACGTCGTAACCGGTACTTGCGGTGCCTGCCGTACTTGCCGCGCGGCGGCCGCCGGCGCGGGCGTCTGCCCGGCGGCGGGCCGCGCCTCGCTCGCGCGGCCGGTCACGTCGATGTTCGACGTGACGGTGCCTTCGCGCGCGGCGAGCGGCAGCGTCACCGAAAACACGCTGCCCTTGCCGACTTCGCTCGACACGCTCACCGAGCCGCCCAGCAGCCGCGAGAATTCGCGCGAGATCGAAAGGCCGAGGCCGCTGCCGCCGTATTTGCGGCTCGTCGTGCCGTCGGCCTGCTGGAAAGCCTGGAAGATCAGGTCCTGCTTGTCGGGCGCGATGCCGATGCCGGTGTCGCGCACATCGAAGCGCAGCGCGTGCTCGCCCGCCGTCTGCACCGCCACCGTCACCCGCCCGCGCTCCGTGAACTTGAACGCATTCGACACCAGATTGCGCAGCACCTGCAGCAAACGCTGGTTGTCGGTGACGAAATACTGCGGCACGCCCTCACCATGCTCGGTGACGAGTTCCACACCCTTGCTCTGCGCGACCGGCATGAACGACTGCCGCAGCGACTGCAGGACCGAATCGACGGCGACCGGTGCGAACTGCACGTCCATTTGTCCGGCCTCGACCTTCGACAGATCCAGAATGTCGTTGATCAGTGCGAGCAGGTCGCTGTTCGACGAATGAATGGTCGCGGCATAGCGCACCTGTTCATCGGTGAGATTGCCGTGCTTGTTGTCCTGCAGGAGCTTGGCGAGGATCAGCGAGCTGTTGAGCGGCGTGCGCAGTTCGTGCGACATGTTCGCGAGGAACTCCGACTTGTACTGGCTCGCGCGTTCGAGCGACAGCGCGTTCGCCGCGAGTTCCTGCTGCGCGCGCAGCAATTCCGCCTTCTGGCGCTCGAGGTTCTGCGTGTGCTCCTCGAGCTGCACGTTGGTCTGCTCGAGCTCGGCCTGCTGCGTTTCGAGCCGCGCCTGCGAATCCATCAGCGCGCGGCCGCGCTCCTCCAGCTCCTCGTTCGACACGCGCAGCTCCTCCTGCTGCACCTGCAATTCCTCGCTCTGACGCTGCGTCTCTTCGAGCAGTTCGACGAGCCGGGTCCGGTAGCGCGCCGAGCGCAGCGCCATGCCCATGCCTTCGGAGGCGATGTCGAGCAGTTCGCGCGTGTCGTCGAAACGCCCCTCGCCGCCGACGAAGCCCACCTCGATCGCGCCCGCCAGATCGCCGTCCGCGAAGAGCGGCGCGATCACGACCTTCGACGCCACCGCCGAGCCGAGCGCCGACCCGGCTTTCAGATAGTGCGCCGGAGCGTCGCGCAGCTGGATCGGGCGCTTGTCCGCCAGCACTTGCCCGACGAGCCCCTCGCCCTCGCGGATCACGCGCGGCGCGACGTCTTCGCCGGGCAGCGCCCAGCTCGCGATGCGCGCGAACGCGTCGCCTTCGAGCGCGTAGACCACGCCGACTTTCGCGCTCACGTAGGGCACGAGTGAACGCAGGATGCTCGCGCCGATCGAAGCAGGCGACTGTTCGCCGCGCATCTGCAGGCCGATCTGCGCGACGCCCTGTTGCAGCCACGCGTTCCGTTGTACGTTCAGCCGCGATTTGATATACAGATGCGCCACGCCCGCGAGCACGAGCAGGACGAAAATGCCCATCGCCCGGTTGACCTGGAGCACGTCCTGGTTCACTGCGGAATCGGCGTTCGACAGGAAGTAGCCCGCAATCATCAGTATCGACGCCGTGACCGCCGTGACGACCGGAACGGCGGGCCGGTCGACCCAGAGGCAGAGCACCACCGGCAGCACGTAGAAGATCCAGATCGCAAGGCGCATCGGCTGCAGCACGTCGACGGCGAACACGGTGGCAAGCGAGATCGCGATGGCGAAGTACAGCCACGTGGAGAGATTCCGGGAGTCTTCTCTGGGCATTTGCGGATGTCTTTTGTTGGAATTTCGCAAGCCGCGCGAGCGCGGCAGGCACGGACCTTAGCACGACCCGCAAGTCCTTGTCACACATAGGTTAGCGGCCGGTTCAAGCCGCGCTTCGCGCGAGGCACAAGTTACCCGCGGCGACCCCGCAAGGCGTAAAAGAGGAAAAAATGACTGATTTTTCAAGTGGCCGGGTGCTCGTCACCGGGGCATCCGGTTTCGTCGGATCGGCGGTGGCGCGCATCGCGCTGGAACGCGGCTTCGACGTGCGCCTGCTCATGCGCGCGACGAGTTCACGCCGCAACATCGAGGCGCTCGACGCCGAAGTCGTGATCGGCGACATGCGCGACGAAGCGTCGATGCGCGCGGCGCTCAAGGGCGTGCGATTCCTGTTCCACGTCGCCGCCGACTACCGCATCTGGGCGCCGGACCCCGGCGAGATCGAGCGCTCGAACCTGCAGGGCACCGAGGCGACGATGCGCGCGGCGCTCGCCGAGGGCGTCGAGCGGATCGTCTACACGAGCAGCGTCGCCACGCTGAAGGTGACGAGCGCGGGCACGGTGGTCGACGAGACGAAGCCCGCCGATCCCGCCCAGACCATCGGCGCCTACAAGCGCAGCAAGGTGCTGGCCGAGCGTGCCGTCGAGCGGATGGTGGCGAACGACCGGCTGCCCGCGGTCATCGTGAATCCGTCGACGCCGATCGGACCGCGCGACGTCAAGCCGACGCCGACGGGGCGCATCATCGTCGAGGCGGCGACGGGCAAGATCCCGGCGTTCGTCGATACGGGCCTCAACCTGGTGCACGTCGACGACGTCGCCGCCGGCCATTTCCTCGCGCTCGAACGCGGCGCGATCGGCGAGCGCTACATCCTCGGCGGCGAGAACCTGCCGCTGCAGCAGATGCTCGCCGACATCGCCCTGCTGAGCGGCCGCAAGCCGCCCACCATCCGTCTTCCGCGCGGCCCGCTCTACCCGCTCGCGATCGGCGCGGAGTGGTTCGCGAAGTTCAGCGGACGCGAGCCGTTCGTCACCGTCGATGCCTTGCGGATGTCGAAGAACAAGATGTACTTCACCTCCGCGAAGGCCGAGCGGGAACTCGGGTACCGGGCGCGGCCGTATCGCGAGGGACTGCGCGATGCGCTCGACTGGTTCCGTGCCAACGGGTACCTGACGAAGTAGCGGCCGTGCACTGACGATTCAGCGCCCTGCACGCATTTTGTTACAACGTGTGCGGGCGACGCCGGAGTGCAGCGGGTAAAATCGCGGCCTCGATGCAAGGCGAGCAAGACGCAAGACACAGGGCAACCGCATGAACCTACAAGACCAGCTTGGCGCGCTGGAGTTGAGCCTCGACGAGCTCCTCCACGCCGCGCCCGAAAACGTGAGCGCCGGATCCGCCGCGGCCCCGGATGCAAGCGGCGACGCAACGCAGCCGTCCGCTCAGGCGGCCGCGCCCGAGGACGAAAAGCCCATGCTGAACGTATCGCGTCCCGGGCGCGACGCGATCGAAATGACGATCGGCGGGAAATCGGTGCTGCTCAATCCGCAGGGCGTGTCGCAGCTGATCGAGGAATTGTCGAATGCGCGGGCGTCGATGACGGCGGAACAGCCGGGCGGCCTGCCGCCGGGCTGGCGCTTCGCCGCGACGCGCAACCCGATGATGGCGACGCAGAAGCAATCGAACGGCGACCGCCTGCTCGTGCTGCGCCATACCGGGCACGGATGGGTGCCGTTCACGTTCTCGCCCGACACGGTGATCGAGATGTACGCGATGCTCACGCAGCGCTAGATGAACTGCGCGAGCTGCGCGAACTGAACGGCTGAGTCTCGTTCGAAACCCGGCCGTTCAGGAACCCGCCGTCCTACGATCCTTCCTGCGTCGGCGCCTGCACGCGCGCCTTCCACTGTCCGCCCTTCCCGCGCCAGTACCTCACCGCCGAACCGATCGTCGCGCTGACATAGAACAATGCGACCACCGGCAGGACCGGCGCCCAGAGGAGCGACCTGCGGTAGTAGCGCAGCATCGGCGCATAGGCGATGCACGTGAGCGCCCACGCAGCGCACGCCGGCCAGGCGCGGGCGCCGAAGCCGAGCGCGAACACCGGCGGCACGATATAGATCAGCAGCATCCCGACGAGCGTGCCCGCCAGCAGCAGCGGCGAGTAGCGCAGCTGCGTGAAGGCGGTGCGCGCGATCATGTTCCAGACGTCGCGCCAGTCCTCGTAAGGGCGCAGCGACTCGCTGCGCTCCGCCAGATCGAGCCGGATCGGCCGGGTGTGATTCCCTCCGTTGCGATGCTTGAGCCGCGCCGCGAGGCTGCAATCGTCGATCAGTTCGCCGCGGATCGACTCGATCCCGCCCGCCTCGACGAGCGCCGAGCGGCGCACCATCATGCAGCCGCCCGCCGCGCCCGCGGTCGGCTTCTTCACGTCGTTCACCCACGCGAACGGATACAGCTTCGCGAAAAAGAACACGAACGCCGGGATCAGCGCCTTCTCCCACGTCGAATCGCAGCGCAGGCGCACCATCAGCGAGACCAGGTCGCGATCTTCCAGAATCGCGCGCGCGACGAGCTGCGACGCGGCATCGGCGGGGTGGTGGATGTCGGCGTCGGTGAGAAAGAGGAAGTCGGCGGGCAGCCCGAGCGAATCGACGGCTCCGATCCCCTGCGACTGCGCCCACACCTTGCCCGACCAGCCGGACGGCAGCGGCGCGGCCGTGAGCACGGTCAGGCGGTCTTCGAGGCCGAGTTCCCGGGCGGCCGCCTGGGCGGCGTCGGCGGTGCCGTCGGTGCTGTGGTCGTCGACGACGATCACGTGGAACGCGCCGGCGTAGTCCTGCTTGAGCAGGGAACCCACGGCGCGGCCGATCACGTCCACTTCGTTGCGCGCCGGAACGACGGCCACGAGCGCCGGCCACGCGCCGCGCCGCGCGATTTCGGCGTTGCCGACGGCGTGCAGTGTCGTCGCGCTGAGGGAGGGAGCGGGCACGGCGCGCCAGAAGCCGCCGCGCGCGAAAAACAGGACCAGCCAGATGACAAGGGACAGCCAGGCAATCAGTAGCATAGATGGACTCGGGAATTCGAGGGTCGGGCACGATGCGACCTGCGCAACGGTCACGCCAATGCACGCCCATGCACGCCGCCGCTCCGTGGCGCGGGCTCACGGGGAGCCCGCGCGCGATGCGGTGAGGCTTCGCGCCGCGCATGAACAAAAGCAGACCGGCCGCAGCCGGAAGACCCGACAGTTTACTGGCTTACCGGTCTCGCCGTATTTGCACCCGTTTCTCCTTCGCCGGCGGGCTTTCCTGTACAACGAGCATCGAAAAAGCGAACGCGCTAGAATACGCGGTCAACTTCGACGCGAAGTTCAAGCGAAACGTTCCTTTTTACCGATCGTTTAAAAACTGGGTCCGCCAATCAGCATACAAATTGATCACGTGGACCCGACGCCAGGACCTTCGCGTCGGTTCCATTCGAAACCCGCGTCAGTCGGAGTTCGCCCGAATATGCGTATCATCCTTGCTCAACCCCGCGGCTTTTGTGCGGGTGTGGTCCGCGCGATCGAGATCGTCGATCGGGCCCTCGAACGACACGGCGCGCCCGTCTACGTGCGCCATGAGATCGTTCACAACCGGCACGTCGTCGACAACCTTCGCAGCAAGGGCGCGCGCTTCGTCGAGGAGCTCGACGAAGTGCCGCACGGCGCGGTCGCGATTTTCAGCGCGCACGGCGTCGCCCAGACCGTCGAAGCGGACGCGCAGGCGCGCGGCCTCGACGTGCTCGACGCCACCTGCCCGCTCGTCACGAAGGTTCACGTGCAGGGCCGGCAGTACGTCGCGCAGGGGCGCACGCTGATCCTGATCGGCCATGCGGGGCATCCGGAAGTGGAAGGCACGATCGGCCAGATTCCGGGCACCGTCGTCTTGGTGCAGAGCGAAGCGGAAGTCGCGACGCTCAATCTGCCCGTCGATACGCCGATGGCCTACGTGACGCAGACCACGTTGTCGGTGGACGACACACGCGGCATCATCGACGCGCTGCAGCGCCGCTTCACCGATATCGTCGGCCCCGACACGCGCGATATCTGCTACGCGACGCAGAACCGGCAGGCCGCCGTGCGTGAGCTGTCCACGCAGGTGGACGTGCTGCTCGTGGTGGGCGCCACCAATAGTTCGAACTCGAACCGCCTGCGCGAGATCGGTGCCGAAAGCGGCGTGCCGAGCTACCTCGTCGCGGACGGGTCGGAAGTGAAGCCGGAGTGGTTTGCGAATGCGCAGGCCGTCGGCATCACGGCGGGCGCCTCGGCGCCCGAGGAAATGGTCAGACACGTAATTGACGCGCTGCGCGCGCTCGGCCACGTCGAGGTTTCGACAATGGACGGCCGCGAAGAGAAAGTCGAATTCAAACTCCCCGCGAAGCTGACGCAACCGCTTGCCGCGGTCGCCGCGACGGCCACTCGTGAAGACTACGAAGATTAAGGAGAGGACGCAAATTGTCTATTCCGATGCTGCAAAAAGTCCGGGTTGGCGCGTACATCGCGCGCCAGCACTTCATGCGCAACAAGCGCTATCCGCTCGCGCTCATGCTCGAGCCGCTCTTTCGCTGCAATCTCGCCTGTAACGGCTGCGGCAAGATCGACTATCCGGACCCTATCCTGAACCAGCGCCTGTCGCTCGAAGAGTGCCTCGGCGCCGTCGACGAATGCGGCGCACCGGTCGTTTCCATCGCGGGCGGCGAGCCGCTGCTGCACAAGGAAATGCCGCAGGTCGTGAAGGGCATCATCGCGCGCAAGAAGTTCGTGTATCTCTGCACGAACGCGCTCCTGATGGAAAAGAAGATGGACGACTACGAGCCGAGCCCGTACTTCGTGTGGTCCGTCCACCTCGACGGCGACCAGGCGATGCACGATCACTCGGTGTCGCAGGACGGCGTCTACGACAAGGCCGTCAAGGCGATCAGGGAAGCGAAGCGCCGCGGCTTTCGCGTGAACATCAACTGCACGCTCTTCAACGACGCGAGCCCGGAACGCGTCGCCGCGTTCTTCGACACGCTCGGGCCGATGGGCGTGGACGGCATCACCGTGTCGCCGGGCTACGCGTACGAGCGCGCGCCGGACCAGCAGCACTTCCTGAACCGCGACAAGACCAAGACGCTGTTCCGCGAAATCTTCAGGCGCGGCAACAACGGCAAGAACTGGTCGTTCAGCCAGTCGGCGATGTTCCTCGATTTCCTGGCGGGCAACCAGACGTACCAGTGCACGCCCTGGGGCAACCCGGCGCGCACGGTGTTCGGCTGGCAGCGTCCGTGCTATCTGCTCGGCGAAGGGTATGCGAAGACCTTCAAGGAACTGATGGAAACCACCGAGTGGGAAAAGTACGGCACGGGCAACTATGAGAAGTGCGCGGACTGCATGGTCCACAGCGGCTTCGAAGCGACCGCGGTGATGGATACCGTCGCGCACCCGCTGAAGGCGCTGGGCGTGTCCTTGCGCGGCCCGCGTACGGAAGGCGCGTACGCGAAGGATCTGCCGATCGACAAGCAGCGTCCGGCGGAATACGTGTTCTCGAGGCACGTCGAGATCAAGCTGGAAGAGATCGGCCGCGCTAAGAAGAGCGTCAAGAAGGAATCGAAGCAGGCTGCGGCAGCTCACTAACGATCCGGCCACGCGGTGAACATGACGGGCAGATGAGGTCGCTTTTCGGGCGATTTCATCTGCCCGTCTGCTTTGGCGTTTTTTGTCGCCGCGCGCGAGTGGCGCGCGCCGGCCGCAGTACGATCGTCGCTCTTTGAAAGGACGCGCTGGAAGTCATGACCCAATACAACGTTTTGATCAACCTCGGCAAGGCCGATCTGGACGACTACACCCTGCTCGGACGAACGCTGCGCAAGCTCGGATTCGACGAGATGAAGGCCGCGCAGGTCGGCGGCGATTTCCGGCTCATGCCGGCGAGCTACCGGTATTCCAGCGATGTCGAGGATATGACGGCCGTGCGGGACAAGGCGTTGAGGTCCGCGAAGAGCGTGTCGGCGGGGGCGGTGGTGCTGGTTTCGAAGGTTTGAGGGTTTCGGGCTACCAGATCGTCTTGACGTGGGGATAAGCGCGAATTTTCTGGTCCTTCGTGATCAGCGGGGCCGCGAACATCCGCGCCGTGGCGACGATCATTCGGTCCGCCGGATCCTTGTGGAAGTCGCCGGGAAGTTTCACGGAACTGGTAGCGATCTCGTTGTCGACCGGCACGAACCTCACGGCTTCAACTTCATTGACGGCGGAAAGCCAAGCCGCCACATCCATCGAGAACGTCAGCTTCCCCCGCTCGACGAGTTGTGAAATCTCCCACACGCTGATCGACGAAACGATGATTTCGCCGCCGTCATGCTCGCGATCGATCGCAGCCCTGGCCTTTTTCCCCAGCAGGTCGTCGCCGTTGACCCACCACACCAGCGCGTGCGTATCCAGAACAATCACTGGCCCGCCTCCCATTCATCCTCGCCGACGGGCTCCAACGGATCGTCATAGCGCAGCACGGAACCGCGCAGCACATTCAGCGGATCACGCTTCGCCTCCGGCCGATACGGCCGCACCTCCAGGGTCGGCTTTCCGTGGTCGGTCACGATCAGACTTTCACCTGATGATTCGACTAGCCGGAAATATTCAAGCGCCTTCGCCTTGAATTCCGATTTGGAAACCTGCTTGTTCGGCATACTGCGCCCCTGGTCACATGACTATGGTCATTTTAACACCTGAAAGGGCCGGCTACGGATGAGTCAAAAACAAAAAAACGCGACGGCCTTCGCCGTCGCGCTTCTTCAAAACCATCCGCCCGAAGCCGGATCAGGCCGTCAGCAGCATTTCCCCGCGCCCGATCCGTACCGCGCTTCCTGCCGTTCGCGGAAAAACTCCTCATACGTCATGACCGGGCGGTCCGGATGCGTCGCCTGCATGTGCGAGACGTACACGTCGTAGTCGGGCAGCCCGACCATCAGGCGCATCGCCTGGCCGAGATAGCGCCCGGCCTGTCGAAGATCGGTGAACATGCTGTTCTCCAGTTGGACCTCAATGGCCGGAACGAACCGACGCGCCCACAGCCGTTGCCGCCGGCATCGCCTCGAACGGCGTTTCGCGCACCGTCGGCCTCGCTTCGCCGCGCGCGCGCATCACGGCCAGCACGCCGTAGATCACGATGCTCACCACCACGAAGATGAAGAGGCCCGCAAGCGCCGCATCGATGTAGTCGTTGAAGATGATCCGGCGCATCTCGTCGAGCGACTTCGCCGGCGCCATGACCTTGCCCGCCTCGAGCGCCTCGTTCAGCCGCGAGGCGTGCGCGAGGAAGCCCACCTTCGGGCTGGGGTCGAAAATCTTCTGCCAGCCGGCCGTCAGCGTGCAGATCAGCAGCCAGACCGTCGGCACGACCGTCACCCATGCGTAGCGCTCGCGCTTCATCTTGAACAGCACGACCGTACCGAGCGTGAGCGCGATACCGGCGAGCATCTGGTTCGAGATGCCGAAGAGCGGCCACAGCGTGTTGATGCCGCCGAACGGATCGACCACGCCCTGATACAGGAAGTAGCCCCATGCGGCGACGCACAGCGCGGTCGCGGTCAGGTTCGCCGGCAGCGAATCCGTGCGGCGCAGCGCCGGCGCGAACGTCCCGAGCAGATCCTGCAGCATGAAGCGTCCGGCGCGCGTGCCGGCGTCGACCGCGGTCAGGATGAAGAGGGCTTCGAACAGGATCGCGAAGTGGTACCAGAACGCCATCATCGCCGGGCCGCCGATCACCTGATGCAGGATCTGCGCCATGCCCACCGCGAGTGTCGGCGCACCGCCCGCACGCGCGACGATCGTCGTTTCGCCGACCGCCTTCGCCGTGGACGTCAGCATGTCAGGCGTGAGCGCGAAGCCCCAGCCGCTCACCGTGGCCGCGACCGCTTCGGGCGTCGTGCCGAGCAGCGCCGCCGGGCTGTTCATCGCGAAATAGATGCCCGGCTCGATCACGCAGGCGGCGACGAGCGCCATGATCGCGACGAACGATTCCATCAGCATCGCGCCGTAGCCGATGAGGCGCATGTTGACTTCGTTGTCGATCATCTTCGGCGTCGTGCCCGACGAGATCAGCGCGTGGAAGCCCGACACCGCGCCGCACGCGATCGTGATGAAGAGAAACGGGAACAGGTTGCCCGCCCAGACGGGGCCGGAGCCGTCGACGAACTTCGTGAACGCCGGCATCTTCAGCTCGGGCGCAACGATCAAAATGCCGATCGCAAGGCCGAGAATCGTGCCGATCTTGAGGAACGTCGAGAGATAGTCGCGCGGCGCGAGCAGGAGCCACACCGGCAGCACCGACGCGATGAAGCCGTAGCCGATCAGGATCCAGGTGAGCTGCGTGCCGGTGAACGTGAACATCGGCGCGAGCGTCGCGGATTCGCTGACGTGCTGGCCGTACACGATCGCGAACATCAGGCCGAGGAAGCCGATGATCGACACCTCGCCGATCTTGCCCGGACGGATGTAGCGCGTGTACACGCCCATGAAGATCGCGATCGGTATCGTCGCGGCGACGGTGAACGTACCCCACGGCGAGCCGGTCAGCGCCTTCACGACGATCAGCGCGAGCACCGCGAGAATGATCACCATGATGAGGAACGCGCCGAACAGCGCGATCACGCCGGGCACGAGGCCGAGCTCCATCTTGATCAGGTCGCCGAGCGAACGGCCGTCGCGGCGCGTCGAGATGAAAAGCACGATGAAGTCCTGCACCGCGCCCGCGAACACGACGCCCGCGAGAATCCACAGCATGCCGGGCGTGTAGCCCATCTGCGCGGCGAGCACCGGGCCGACGAGCGGCCCCGCGCCTGCGATCGCAGCGAAGTGGTGCCCGAACAGCACGTACTTGTTGGTCGGCACGTAGTCGAGGCCGTCGTTGTGCCGCACGGCCGGGGTCATGCGCAGCCCGTCGAGCTGCAGCACCTTGCTGGCGATAAAGCGTGAGTAGAAGCGGTACGCGATCAAGTACACGCAGACCGCGGCGATCACGATCCAGAGCGCGCTGATCCGCTCACCGTGCGCCAAGGCGATAGTGCCGAATGCGAACGCGCCCAATAGCGCGAGCGCGATCCAGACCAGGAATCCGGATGCCCGATTCATGGCGTCTCCTGTTTTTTAGTTTGAAATGCCCGATTTGTCTGATGGACACTTCGGGCGCACCGCGCCGGTGGGCGCTTTGGCCGTGTAGTATTCGCCTTCGCCGCATCCCTTACAAGCGGACAACTACGTAAGCCATCTACGTAAAATTACGTAGCACAACGCGGTTTTTGCCCGTCATGAATCTCAAAGCGAAGATCTTTCTACTGGCGATCGTCCCGTTCGCGGTTGCGATCGGGGGCATCGAATATGGCGTGCGCCAGCAGGCGACGACGCTCGCCGAGTCGCAGCACGCGACGATGCAGGCCGCCTACATGTCGAGCAAGGAAATCGAGCTGAGGCACTACGTCGAGCTCGCGCAAAGCGCGATCGCGCCGTATTACGACGTGCCCCCCGGCACGCCGCGCGAGGAAGCCGAGCGGCAGAAGCTCGCGCTCGACGCACTGCAGCAACTCGACTTCGGCACCGACGGCTATTTCTTCGTCTACACGATGCACGGCACCTCGCTGATGCACCCGCGCCAGCCGGATCTCGTCGGCCGCGACCTCTGGACGATGCGCGACCCCGCGGGAGAACTCACGATCCAGCAGCTCATCCGCGAAGCCTCGCGCGGCGGCGGCTATGTGCGCTACGTGTGGCGCCGTCCGTCGACGGGCCAGCTCGCGCCGAAGCTCGGCTATGTCGTGCCGCTCGAACGCTGGGGCTGGATGATCGGCACGGGCATCTATCTCGAGGACGTCGAAACGACGCTCGCGCGCATCGACGAGCGCGCCTCCGCGAACATCGACCGCACCGTGATGTGGATCGGCGCAATCGCGCTCGCGGCGCTCGCCGTCATCGCCGCGTGCGCAGCCGTGCTGAACATCAGCGAGCATCGCAGCGCCGACGCCAAGCTGAAGCGCCTCGCGCGGCAGGTGGTGGATTCGCAGGAGCAGGAACGCGCGCGGCTCTCGCGCGAACTGCACGACGGCATCAGCCAGATGCTCGTCTCGGTAAAGCTGCTGCTCGAATCCGCGCTCGCGCGCTTCGAGCGCGGCGAGACGCGCGTGCCCGCCGCGGAAGCCGCGCTCGCCACCGGCCTCGGCAGGCTTTCCGGCACGTTGCGCGAAGTGCGGCGCATCTCGCACGCGCTGCGCCCCGCCATGCTCGACGACCTCGGCCTCGCCGCGGCGCTCGAACAGCTCGCGCGCGAACTGGACGAACAGGGCGCGATCGAAGTGCGCTTCGAGTCCGTGACGGCGCGTTCGGGCGCGCGCGCGGCGCTACCCGACCCCGTCAATACGGTATTCTTTCGGATCGCTCAGGAAGCGTTGACCAACATCGTGCAGCATTCGAAGGCGACGCGCGCCGCGCTCACGCTAGAACTCGCGCCGGGCGGCGTGACGCTCACCATCGCGGACAACGGCGAAGGCTTCGACGTCGACGCGGCGCTTGCCGATCTGCGCGGCGGCGTCGGCCTGCGCAACATGCGCGAGCGGCTCGATGCGCTCGGCGGCACGCTCGAAATCGAATCGCAGATTGGCCGGACGGTGATCGCCGCGACGGTCCCGCTGCCGCTCGCCGCCCCGACCATGCAAGGATTTTCCGATGACCTCTAGACCCGCGCGGCTCGTTCTGATCGACGACCATCCGCTCGTGCGCGACGGCCTGCGCGCGAGGCTCGAGGCGGCGCCGCACCTGACCGTGATCGGCGAGGCGGGCAACGCCGACGAAGCGCTGAAACTCGCCGCCGACGAGGCGAATCCCCCCGACCTCGCGCTGATGGACGTCGGCATGGCGGGCATGAGCGGCATCCAGCTCGCCGCGCTCTTTCACGAGCGCTTTCCGGGCATCCGCGTGCTGATGCTGTCGATGCACGACAACATCGAATACGTGACGCAGGCGGTTCGGGCGGGCGCGGGCGGCTATGTGCTGAAGGATTCGCCGGCGACGGAAATCATCCACGCAATCGACGCGGTGCTCGCGGGCAAGACGTTTTTCAGCGCGGGGCTCGCCGCGCGCATGATCCAGGCACAGTCGATGCAGACGCCGCTGGAACGCCTGACGCCGCGCGAGCGCGACATTCTCGACGCGCTCGCGCTCGGCCTGTCGAGCAAGCAGATCGCGCAGCAGCACGGGTTGTCGGTGCGCACGGTGGAGACGCACCGGCTGAACCTGAAGCGCAAACTCGATATCGACGGGCAGGCCGAGCTGATCAAGTTCGCGGTGGAGCACCGCCGGATCTAGCCGTCAGCCGGCCGTGCGGGCATTGTGTTCGGTGAGGAACTTGATGAGGCCGTCGACGCCGCCCTTTTCGAGCTGTCCCGAGAACTGCTGCTGGTAGACCTGGATGAGCCACGCGCCCATCATGTCGATGTCGTAGATTTTCCAGCCCTGCGGCGTCTTCTGGAGGCGGTAGCGCACGGGATTGTCGCCGCCCGTGGAAATGACGTGGGACTCGACGACGGCGTCCTTCGCGTTGCTGTCGATTTTCGGCGCGTCGAAGATGAACTTGACGTCCTGGTCCCGCAACTGCGACATCGACGACGCGTAGGTGCGCACGAGCAGCGTCTGGAACTGGTCGTAGAGCAGTTTTTGCTGCTCCGGCGTGGCCGTGGCCCACGCCTTGCCGACCGCGATGCGCGTGGTGCGCTGGAAGTCGGTGGCGGGCACGAAGCGTGTCTGCACGAGTTGTGTGATCTTCGCCATGTCGCCGCCGCGCGCCTGCGGGTCGGCCTTCATCGCGTTGACCGTGCCCTCGACGGCCGCCTTGACGACCACTTCAGGACTGGACTGCGCGAGGGCCTCGCCCGAAAAGGACATCGCGGCAAGGAGGAAAGCGAAGCAAACAGATAAATAGCGTTTCATAAGGACCCGTTCTCTATTGGAAGTTGACGGCGCGGGCTTCGATGGCACTCGGCGCTGCGGCAAGCCAGTATATCGACTCGTCCGCGGCCCGACAGTTCACGGAAGCGAGCCGCTCCCGCCCGGTATACTTGCGCGACTCGCTGTCGGATTCGGCTAGTGCAGTTTGCACCCAAAAAGCATCCCGAGGTACCTGTCTTCATGCTGACGTCCCACATTACACGCTTCGTTACATTGGCCATCCGCCGCCCGGTGTGGGTCATCGCCGTTTCGCTGCTGCTCGGCGTGCTGAGCTCTATCTATGTCGTCCATAATTTCAAGATCAGCACCGATGTCAGCCAGCTGATCGAATCCGAGCCGGAATGGGCCGAGCGAAGTCATGCGCTCGACGAGGCCTTTCCGCAGCGCGGCGCGACGCTGCTCATCGTGGTCGAGGCGCCGGCGCCCGAATTCGCCGATGCCGCCGCAAACGAGCTAGCGGGCGCGCTCGCCAAGCGCACGGACATGTTCAAGTCGGTGGCGGAACCGTCCGGCGGCGACTTCTTCGAGCACAACGGGCTGCTCTACCTGCCGGCCGACAAGGTCGCGCAAACCACGCAGGAACTCGTCCAGGCACGGCCGCTCATCAACACCCTCGCGCACGATCCGACGCTCACCGGCCTCGCCCAGACGCTCAACACGAGCCTCAACCTGCCGCTGCAACTCGGCCAGGTGAGCCTCGGCCAGATGTCGAAGCTGCTCAACCAGAGCGCGACCGTCCTCGACCGCGTGCTCGCGAATCAGCCGGCGGCGTTCTCGTGGCGCAATCTCGCCGACTCCGCCCCCGCGAACGGGCCGGGACGCGCATTCGTCACCGTGCTGCCGATGCTCGACTTCAACGCGCTCGAAGCGGGCGCCAGCGCCTACGACGCGATCCGCGCGAGCGCCGAGGAACTCGGCCTCGCGCAGAAATACGGCGCGACGATCCGGCTGACGGGCGCGCAGCCGCTCGCCGACGACGAATTCGCCTCGGTCAAGGACGGCGCCGTGCTGAACGGCGTGCTCACGCTGCTCGTCGTGCTGATGATCCTCTGGGTCGCGCTGCGCTCGGGCAAGATGATCGGCGCGGTGCTGATCACGCTGTTGGTCGGGCTCGCGATCACCGCCGCGCTCGGCCTGATGATGGTCCACGCGCTCAACATGATCTCGGTCGCGTTCATGGTGCTGTTCGTCGGGCTCGGCGTCGATTTCGGCATCCAGTTCGGCGTGCGGTACCGCGAGGAGCGCTTCCGCCACCGGCGGCTCGACGTCGCGCTCGCCGAGACCGCGCGGCACGTCGCCGTGCCGCTCACGCTCGCCGCCGCCGCGACCGCCGCGAGCTTCTTCTCGTTCCTGCCGACCGCCTATCGCGGCGTCTCGGAGCTCGGCCTGATCGCGGGCGTCGGCATGTTCGTCGCGTACATCACCAACATGACGCTGCTGCCCGCGCTGCTGAAGGTCTTCGCGCCGGCGGGCGAAGCGGGCACGCCGGGCTTTCCGATGCTCGCGCCCCTCGACGATTTCCTCGACCGCAACCGCAAGCCGGTGCTGATCGCCACGCTGATCGTCGTGATCGGCGCGCTGCCGCTGCTCCTGAACCTGCGCTTCGACTTCAATCCGCTGCACCTGAAGGACCCGCACACCGAATCGATGGCGACGCTCCTCTCGCTGAAGGACTCGCCCGAAGCGGCCGTGAACGACGTCGCCGTGCTGGCGCCGACGCTCGCGGACGCCGAGCGCGCCGCGCAGAAGCTCGCCAGGCTGCCGGAAGTGGGCCGCGTGACGACCCTCGGCACGCTCATTCCCGACGATCAGCCGAAGAAGCTCGAACTGATCGCCGCCGCCGCCGCGCAACTGCTGCCCGCGCTCAACCAGCGGATCGCGTCGCCGGTGAGCGACGAAGTGCGCGTGGCGGCCCTGAAGCGCCTGTCGAACCAGCTGTCGCTCGCCGCCGACGAGCATCCCGGCCCCGGCGCGGCGGAGGCGAAGCATCTGTCGGAAACGCTCGCGAAGCTGGCCCGGGCCGACGCCGCCACGCGCGACCGCGCCGAGCACGCAATGTCCGATCCGCTGCGCATCGCGCTCGCGCAACTGCGCTCGCTGCTCCAGCCGTCGGAGATCACGCGCTACACGCTGCCGCAATCGATGGTGGACAACTGGCTGACGGCGGACGGCAAGGCGCTCGTCGAGGTGTCGCCGAAAGCGGCGCCGAACGGGGACGAAAACGACGACGACATGCTCGCCCGCTTCGCCGACGCCGTCCAGAAGGCCGAGCCCGGCGCGATCGGCGGCCCGATCTCGGTGCGGCATTCGGCGCAGACCATCATCACCGCGTTCGAGCACGCGGCCGTGTGGTCGCTGCTCGCCATCGCGGTGCTGCTGTGGATCACGCTGCGCCGTTTCGGCGACGTTCTCAGAACTTTGATACCTTTGCTCGTCTCCGCGATCGTCACGCTGGAACTGTGCGTCGTCTTCGACATGCCGCTCAACTTTGCGAACATCATCGCGCTGCCGCTGATGCTCGGGGTCGGCGTGGCGTTCAAGATCTATTTCGTGATGGCGTGGCGCTCGGGACAGACGGGGCTCCTGCAGTCGAGCCTCACGCACGCCGTCATGTTCAGCGCCGCGACGACCGCCACCGCATTCGGCAGCCTGTGGTTTTCGCATCATCCGGGAACATCCAGCATGGGGCGCCTGCTCGCGTTGTCCCTGCTGTGCACGCTGATCGGCGCGGTGGTTTTCCAGCCGGTGCTGATGGGCAAGCCGCGCCTGAAGAAGGCTCGCGCGGCGACGAGAGAGGGGCTGAAGGCGAGCCGCCGACACGACAACCTAAGAGGAATTGAAGAATGAAAACGGCTTTGGCTGCCGGTAACTTCCGGACGCTCGGGGTAAGCGTCGCGATGGCAGGCCTCCTGGCAACCGCCGGTTGCGCAACCGGCCCGGACCGCCGGCCCGGCGATCCGCTGGAACCGATGAACCGGGCGATCTTTTCGTTCAACGACGGCCTCGACAAGTACATCGCCCGTCCGGTCGCGCAGGCCTACGTGAACGTGACGCCAAGCCCGTTCCGCACGGCGGTCAGCAACTTCTTCTCCAATCTCGGCGACATCGGCAACTTCGCGAACAACCTGCTGCAGCTGAAGATCACCGATGCGACGCAGGATCTCGTGCGTTTCGCGTTCAATTCGACGTTCGGCATCGGCGGGCTGATCGACATCGCGTCGCAGGCGGGCCTGCCGAAGCACCATCAGGACTTCGGGCTGACGCTCGGGCACTACGGCGTGCCGTCGGGGCCGTATCTGGTCCTGCCGGTGTTCGGCCCGAGTTCCTTCCGCGACGCCACCAACTGGCTCGTCGCATTCCGTCTCGATCCGATCACCTACATGGATCCGGCCGTGCGCAACATCCTGTTCGGCGTGAATTTCGTCAGCGCACGGGCGGACCTGATCGGCGCGACGGACATCCTTTCGCAGGCGGCGCTCGACAAGTACGCGTTCGTGCGCGACGCCTACACGCAGCGCCGGCAATACCTGCTGACGGGCGGCACCGGCACGAGCCTGCCCGACTACGGCGACGACACCGGCGACGGCGCAGCCGCGCCGGAAGGCGCGAGCGCGCCGGGCGGCACGGGCGGCGGCAGCCAGGAGCAGGGCCTGCCGACCTACGACGATCCGGGTGCCGCGCCGTCCGGTCCGGCGCCTGCCACGCCGCCGGCGCCGGGCGCATCGCCCGGTGCGGCGCCGTCGCCCAGTTCGAGCGAGGGTGCGGGTTTGCCGAAGTACGAGGACCCGGCGCCTGCCGGGAAATAAGGGGGCGTCAGTCGAACGCCAGTGCCCGCGCCGTTC
This sequence comes from Caballeronia glathei, assembly GCF_000698595.1. Classification (GTDB taxonomy): domain Bacteria; phylum Pseudomonadota; class Gammaproteobacteria; order Burkholderiales; family Burkholderiaceae; genus Caballeronia; species Caballeronia glathei. The sequence continues at coordinate 173,023 of NZ_JFHC01000004.1, forward strand.
CGAGCGCGTGGCGCGCCTGAACGAGCGAGGTACGCGCGGCGCGGGCATCCGAGGCGAGCCGCAGCATCGCGGGCAGTTGCGAGGGCTCGCGCATCAGTTCACGCAGGATCGGCCCGATGGCCGTGTGGCCGTCGTCGCGCAGGCCCGCCGTCGCGGCGCTCGGCAGCGTGCGCCACGCCGGATCGACGATCGAGCGGCACACCGCGAACGGCAGCCCGCGTGCCGTCGCGATGGCGCCGGCAATATGCGATTCCATGTCGACGGCGAGCGCGCCCGTCGACGAATACAGCGAGCGCTTCTCCTGCTCGCTCGTCACCGGCGCGGTGACGCCGGCCATCGTGCCGCGGCGCGTGATGGCCGCGAGCGGCGTGCCGGCGAAGGCATCGACGATGCGGTTCGACCAGCCCGGGTCCGTCACGAGGCGGCCGAACGGCCCCGACACCGCGTCCGCGACGATCAGCGTGCCCGGCTCAAGCTCCGGCGCAAGCCCGCCCGCCGTCCCGAAACTCACGATGCCCGCGCAGCCGCGCGCCACCGCCTCGGAGAGCGCGCGCTCGAGCCAGTCGGCGCGCGCCGCGAACACGACAACCACGCCGCGCCCGCGCACGATCTTCGCCTCGAACGCCATGCCGGTGACGGCCACCACGGGCACACCCGCGGCACGGACGTCGCGGCCGTTCACATGCCCACCGTCACGCGCGAAACGTCGTCGCGCGTCATGTTGCGATAGCGCGTGAGCGCCCACAGCGGGAAGAACTTGCGATACCCGTGGTAGCGCAGATAGAAGACGCGCGGAAAGCCGGTCGCGGTGAAGCGGGCTTCGTCCCAGAGGCCGTGCGCGCGCTGGGTCGCCTGCAGGTAGGCGACGCCCCGCGCGACGGCCGGATGGTCGATCACGCCCGCCGCCATGAGCCCGAGCAGCGCCCAGGACGTCTGCGACGCCGTGCTCGGCGCCTGCTCGTAGCCGCGATAGTCGAGCTTGTAGCTCTCGCCGCCCTCGCCCCAGCCGCCGTCTTCGTTCTGGATGCTGATGAGCCATTCCGCCGCGCGGCGCACGCGCGCGTCGCTGGCAGGCAGCCCCGCCGCGTTCAGCGCACACAGCGCCGACCACGTGCCGTACACGTAATTCATGCCCCAGCGGCCGTACCAGCTTCCGTCGCGTTCCTGCGCGCGCAGGATGTAGTCGAGCGCGCGGCGGGCCGGCTCGCTGTTCGCGGGCGTCTCGCCGAGTTCCGCGAGCATCGAGAGACAGCGCGCCGAGACGTCGACGGTCGGCGGATCGAGCAGCGCGCCGTGGTCGGAGAACGGGATGCTGTTCAGGTGGTAATGCGTGTTTTCCGGCTCGAATGCGCCCCAGCCGCCGTCGCTGCTCTGCATGCCGACGACCCATTCGCGCGCCCGCGCGATCGCTTCCGTGTAGATCGCCGTGCCGTTTTCGCGGTCGGCGCGCTCCATCGCCATCGCGACCACCGCCGTATCGTCGACGTCCGGATAGTGCGGATTCGCGAACTGGAACGCCCAGCCGCCCGGCCGCACGTTAGGGCGGCGCGAGACCCAGTCGCCGCGCACATCCAGAATCTGCAGCGGACGCAGCCATTCCAGCCCGCGCGACACCGCCGCCCGCGCCTTCGGAAGGCCCGTTTCGAGCAGCGCGTGCGCCACGAGCGACGTATCCCACACCGGCGACAGGCACGGCTGGCAATATGCCTCGCCTTCCGGCGATTCGTCGATAACGAGCAGTTTCTCCAGCGAACGTCTTGCAATTGCACGGTTCGGGTGATCGGCGGGATAGCCGAGCACGTCGTACATCATCACGGAGTTCGCCATCGCCGGATAGATCGCGCCGAGACCGTCCTCGCCGTTCAGCCGCTCGTCGACGAAGCGCACCGCCTCGCGGATCGCGCGCTCGCGGCTGCGGCGCGGAAAGAGCCCGTCGACCGTGCGCAGCACCGAATCGACGCCGCGGAAGAACGCGAACCAGCCCTTGCTCTGATGCCCGGCGCGCGGCAGCAGCTCGGTGTTGACCGGCGCTTCGTTGAACAGCTCGTCGATGCGCACGCCGCGCGGGTTGCGCGCGATCGGGCGCTTCGCATTGAGCACGAGCATCGGCACGATGACCGTGCGCGCCCAGTACGACACCTTCGTGAGATGGAACGGGAACCACATCGGCAGCAGCATCATCTCGACGGGCATCATCGGCACCGCGCGCCACGGCATCGCGCCGAAGAGCGCGAGCTGCAGCCGCGTGAAGACGTTCGACTGCTCCGCGCCGCCCGCGGCGAGAATCGCGCGGCGGGCGCGCTGCATGTGCTCGGCGTCGGGAGAGTCGCCGATCATCTTCAGCGCGAAATACGCCTTGACGCTCGCGCTCACGTTCATCGCGCCTTCGGTGAAGAGCGGCCATCCGCCGTCTTCCAGCTGGATGCGGCGCAGATAGCGGCCGATCTTCGCTTCGAGCGTCAGGTCGGGCGTCTCGCCGAGGTAATGCACGAGCAGCACGTATTCGGCGGGAATCGTGGCGTCGGCTTCGAGTTCGTAGAGCCAGTAGCCGTCTGCGTGCTGCGCGGCGAGCAGCGCGTCGGCGGCTTTCGCGACCGAGGCGTCGAGCGCGGCGGCGGGCACCGGCCGGAAAAGGCCCGGGAGGGATGTATCGTTCATTCAGCGTTCCATCGATCGGTTCATCAGCTTGTCCGCGGCCTTCTGGCCGGAGCGGATCGAGCCCTCAATTGTCGCGGGCAGACCGGTGGCGGTCCAGTCGCCTGCAAGCATGAGATTCGGCCAGCGCGTGCGCGTGGCGGGGCGCAGGCTCTCCTGGCCTGGCAGGGCGGCAAACGTCGCACGTTGCTCGACGACGGTCTGCCACGTCGGCATGGCGCCGGCGGGCAGGCCCGTCACCCTTGCCACGTCCTGCCAGATAGTGTGCGCGAGTTCTTCCGGCGGCGCTCCGACGAAGCGGTCGGCGCCGCTCACCGTGGCCGACAGGCGGCCGTCGGAGGCGAACAGCCAGTCGGCGGTGCCGTAGAGAAGCCCCGTCATCGGCTCGAAACCGAGCGGCGGCTCCACGGCGAAATGCGCGGTCGCGACCGCGCGGAATTCGGTCGGCGCGACGAGCCCGGGCACAAGCGCGCGGGCGACGTCCGGCGGCACCGCAAGCACGACGCCGTCGCCCGGTGCGAGCGCGACAGGCCCGTCGCCGAAATCGAGCGAACTGACGCGCGCCTGCGAGTCCGTGCCCGACAGGCCGATGCCGCGAAGACGCGCCGCCAGCCGGATTTCCGCGCCGCCGTATTGCAGGAGCCGCAGCGCCGGCTCGACGAACGCGCGGCCGAGCCCGCTTTTCGCGATGAGCGGCCGGCACGCCTGGCCGCCCGCCACGAGCGTCTCGCGCAGCACATTGCCGGCAAGCACCGCCGAGCCCTCGGCCGGCTCGACGTTCAGCACCGTGCGCAGGAACGGGCGCGCGAGCGCGTCCCACACCCGGCCCTGCGCGCGCATCGTTTCGCCGACCGTGCGGCCGGGCTTCGCCCAGAGCAGCGGCGCGAGCGACAGATAATCGGCCGGCTGCGTGCCGGGCACGCGCGCGGCGGGATCGAAGATCCATTTCGGCAGCCGGCCCGATGACAGCCGCACGGTCCAGCGCGCGCTGTCTTTCAGGTCGAAGAACGGGTAATCGGGGAGCGTCGGGCCCGCCAGCTCGTCGGCGGCGCCGATCGCGCGGGCGTACCCGAGCGCGGCGTGGCTGCCGGAAAAGAGGACGTGATTGCCGTTGTCGATGGTCGCGTTGAGCTTGCTGTCGAAATACGAGCGGCAGCGCCCGCCCGCGTGCGGCTCGGCTTCGTGCAACACGACGCGCGCACCGCGCCGCTGCAGTTGAACCGCCGCGGCGAGTCCGGACAGGCCCGCGCCGACGACATGAACAAGCCGCGACATCAGAAAATGTTGCGCGCGACGATCCACAGCAGACGCGAGCGCGGCGTGCGGACCTTCGTGCGGGGCATATCGAAGCCGCGCCTGAGGTTCGCTTCGAGCACGCAGCGATAGGCGCCCGCCATGATGCGCGGCGCGCGCACCTGGGCGCGCGGCGACGCGGCCATGATCGCGTCGGACTGCGCGAAATGCCCTTTCGCACGCTCGGCGAGGACCGCGCACACGCGCGGCAGCCGTGCGTCCGCGACGATCGAGGCGGGATCGGTGGTGGAGATGCCTTCGCGCGACAGCAGCTCACGCGGCAGGTAGACGCGGCCGATGGCGGCGTCCTCGTCGATGTCGCGCAGGATGTTGGTCAGCTGCAGCGCGCGGCCCAGATGGTGCGCGAGGCGCCGTCCGGCGTCCTCGTGCATCCCGAATATCCTCACCGACAGCCGGCCGACCGCGCTCGCGACGCGGTCGCAATACGTGTCGAGCGTGGCTTCGTCGGGCGCGACGATATCGGCGGCGGCGTCCATTGCCATGCCGTCGATGACCGCGTGAAAGTCGTCGCGCGAGAGCTGGAACGCGTGGATATGGCGCGTCAGCGCTTCGAGCGACTTCTTCGGCGCCCCGGCGTAGCAGGCGTCGATGTCGGCGCGCCACTGCTCGAGCGCGACCGCGCGCTCGCGGCGCGGCAGCGTGCCTTCGTCGGCGATGTCGTCGACCGCGCGGCAGAACGCGTAGATCTGGTACATCGCGTCCCGCTGCGCAACCGGCAGGATGCGCATGGCGAGATAGAACGAGCTGCCCGACGTGACCTTGGCGGCATCGGGGGCGGGATCGCCGACGGTGAGATTGGAAACGGCCAAGACGGACTCCGCTGTGGCGCCCCCAAAGGGCAGATTAAGGGATCGGACGCTGGCTGTTACGACACGCAATCAACGAGGGGGCGAGGGAGAAGTTGCCTGGCAAACCAGCGCGCACCGGCCGAAACAGCGCCGGAAGCGGCGAAAAGTATATCAATGTTTGGCCGGACCTGCGCTTGAGCGCCGCGGCTGGCGGCTTTGGGGCCACATCCGCGCGGCGCGGCGGGCGGGCTCGCGGGCGTCAGACGAAGCCGATCGAGCGGTTTCTGCCCTGCCGTTTCGCGCTGTAGAGCGCGGCGTCGGCTTCGTTGATCAGCGCCTCGTACGACGACGTCAGGCCCTTGCGCGCCTGCGCGCCGCCGAAACTCGCGGTCACCGGCACGCGCGTGCCCTGCACGTCGATCGGCGTCTCGCAGATCGCGCGGCGCACCTTTTCGGCGACGATCATCGCGTCGGAGAAGCCCGTGCACGGCAGGAGCAGCGCGAATTCCTCGCCGCCGAAGCGCCCGAACACGTCCTGCACGCGCACGCCGCGCGCGACGCGCTCCGCCATCACGCGCAGCACCGTATCGCCGACCAGATGGCCGAATTCGTCGTTGATGCGCTTGAAATGGTCGAGATCGAACAAGAGCATCGACAGTTCGCCGCCGTAGCGCTGCCAGCGCGCGAATTCGTCGGCGAGCCGCAACTCGAAATAACGGCGGTTCGCGATGCCCGTCAGGCCGTCGCGGTCCGCGTATTCCTGCAGCTTTGCCACCGCTTCGTCGCGGGCGCGCTGCATCATGCTCGCGTGCGTGACGTCGGAAATCGTGACGCAGACGGCCATGACCTCGCGCTCGCGCGTGAGCGGCATGAACGTGCAGTCCTGCTGCATGAAGTCGACGCCGCCCGTGATCGGCCGGTCGTGGTCGAACTTGAAGAGGTACGGGCGCTGCTCCCACGAGCTGAACGCGAAGCTGCCCAGCTGGAACACGCTCTCGACCTTGCGCGTGAGCCACACGCGCGGCAGTTCCGGAAAGCTCATGAAAATCGGCTTGCCGATCACCTGTTCGGCCGTCTTGCCGCTGTGGTCCTGCATGAAACGGTTCCACATCACGACATTGAGGTCGCGGTCCAGCACGAAAATGCCGAAGCCGACCCGCTCGACGACCAGCTCGCTCAGAACATGCCGAAGCTCGTTCATAGACGGGAGAGCAGCGCGTCGAGCGCTTCGTTCATGTGCAGGATCGACTCCTCCGCCATCAGCATGACGAGGTGGGCGCGAAAACTGTGGTCCTCCAGCGCGAAATTCACTTCCAGCAGCAGCGCGGTCTTCCACGCGAGCGTGGCCGGCTGGAACACGTCGCCAAGCGGCATGCTCATGCCGAGCATGCCCGGCGGCGAAAAGATCGGCGCGCGGCCGAGACAGTCGAAGATGCACGAGACGCACGCGCCCATCAGCACGGTGGCGACGTCGAAGATGAGCTCGGTCTGGGTGGTCGTCTCGTAGGTGGACTTGGTATACGGATCGTTGACGAGCGCGCACAGCTGGCCGACGCTGCCGCTTCGGCACAGCACGATGGCCTCGCCCTTGATGTCGGAGCGAAAGCCCTGGCGCACGGCCGTGACCGTCTCGGTGATGCCGGTCATCGCGCGCAGCGTCTCGGACGCCTCGGCGACGCCCACCACCTTCACGCGCGGCACCGAGAGCTCGATGAACGTGCCGAGCAGTTTGGAAAGGCGCGTGGCCGCCTGGCCCATTGCCATGTTGGCGACTTCCTGCAGCGCATCGCGCTGGTCTTCGTTCAGGGCTGGCTCAGACATGGAGACCGAACTCCTTCAGGACAGGCCGCACCGCCTCGGGCGTGATGGGCTTCGGCAGGAAGGCAACGGCGCCGAGCGCGCGCACGCGTTCCTGCGCCATCGGCTGGACGTCCGCCGACACCACGATCACAAACGTATTCAGGTCCTCGTGCTGGAGGGCGTCGAGCACCTGGTAGCCGTTCATGTCCGGCATCGTGAGGTCGAGGAACATGACGGCCGCGCGGCCCGCCCGGTAGAGCTCGAGCGCCTCGCGGCCGTTGGTCGCATATGAGATCTCGACGTCCCAGTCCTCGGGCAGCGCGCGCGTCAGCACCTTGCGCGCGAGCAGGGAATCGTCGGCAATAACAATCGGCAGAGGCATGGTCGGCGGGATCGATAAACGGTTTTATCTGACTCGGGCGTTCCAGCGTCCTCCTTGCGAAGGCGCAAACCGCACACGAGCCGCATTTCTTTACTTGATCGATTGAAAACGCGTCGATCGCTCGCCTAAAAATGCACCGGAAACGCGGATAAAGGCCGGCCCGGCCGAGGAGGCACCACCTGCGACGGCACGAGCGGCTCCTGCCGGCCGTGCGGATTGACGCGCCCCTGCGCGACGTACAACGCGGACCGCCGCATGCGCGCGTAGGCGCGCCATGCGGCGGGCGTGCGCGGCGTGGTCGGCGCGCGCGCAGCAATGACGGTTTCGTTCGGCATCATGGAAGCCAGTCCCGTGCAGAATCCGGCCATTCGGCCCGGATCATTTCTAGTTTTCCTTTACGCTCTCGCGTGGCCTGGCGGCTTGTCGCCGCTTCTCGCCGTACTTCCCCGGAAACGAAGCGCAAGGTCTCTAATGCTCTCCGGCTACGCCTCTTCGGGCACATGCCATCAGACGATTCAATTGTCCGGCCAAAAGGATGTCAAAGCAACTCATCAAAACGGCTTCATCACGCCAAACTCATCAAAAATATGCATCGATGAGTGGTTTTCGCTCAGGCCCTTCATCCTGCAAATCGCTCGTTCTTTTGTGTACGTTTGCGCTTCCGGAATTCTCGCTGTTTTTGCCTTTTTAATCGGATATTCGAAAGCCGGTCGATTAAAGCTTCGATTTTTTCGGCACGTTTTGTGCGTAAAGTTATTGTTTTGAACGAATAAGGGTTTTTGTTTCAAAATCGCCGCGCCCAAACGTTTGCCGCAGTTCGCGGCGTTTTGCCACGCGCGCCGATAAATTCCGTTTAAGATGATTCGCCGCACTCCCAAGGTTTTCTTATTCATTCGATGACGCCGCAACGTGACGAGGCCGACGCCGGGCCTGCCACCGAAGAGTGGCAGGACGATCCGCCGTTTCCGGTGGTGCCCGAGCGCAACTTCGCGGCCCAGCGGCTGACGCTTTACGCGCTGCTGATTGCGGCCATCGTGCTGCCTTGCGTCTACGTCGTCGTCACGGGCTTCACCGATTTCCACGCCCGCGAAGCCGACGCCACCGCGGTCGCCACCCGCAACGCGCGGGTCGCCGAGGAGCACGCGCTCAAGGTCTTCGACATGAACGTGACGCTCATCGAGCGCGTGGTCGATCTGCTCGACGGCTTCGACGACGACGCCATCCGCGGCGACGACGCCGCAATTCACCACAAGCTGAAGGCGATGGGCGGCGGCTATCCGCAAGTGGCGTCGGTGTCGGTGTTCGGCGCCGACGGCCGGCTCGTCGCGACGAGCCGCGCCTTTCCGACCCCCGACCTGTCGGTCGCGACCCGCGAGGACTTCGCCGGGCTGCGCGGGGGCCAGTCGATCGAACAGGTGTCGCGGGTGATGCAGGGCCGCATCGCGGGCGAGACGGTCTTCAACACCGCGGTCGCGCGGCGCGCGCCGGACGGCGAGTTCGCCGGCATGGTGTCGATCGCGCTGCGCCCCGCCTACTTCGGCGCGTTCTACCGCGAACTGCTCGGCGACCAGCCGACCGTCTCGCTCGGCCTCACGCGCGCCGACGGCGAAGTGCTTGCGTGGTATCCGCCGCGCCCCGCCGGACGCCCGGCGCTCGCCGCCAGTTCGCCGCTGCGCGCGGTGTACCGCGAAGGCGCGCGCAGCGGCGTGGTGCAGATGCGCTCCGGCCTCGACGACGAGATGAAGATCGTCGCGTACCGGCGCATCGGCAACTATCCGGTGTACGTGTCGAGCGGCTATCCGATCTCGACGATCTGGGCCGCGTGGTACCGGCACATGGGCGTGCTCGCGCTCTCGCTGTTCGCGCCGTGCGTCGTGTTGTGGGGCGTGATCTGGCTGTCGCTGCGGCGCCTCGCCACCGAAGAGGAGGCGTGGGAACGCTGGCAGGCGGAAGCGTCGATGCGGCGCTCGATCGAATCCGCCTACCGGCAGGCGCGCAAGATGGAGGCGCTCGGCAATCTCGTCGGCAGCGTCGCGCACGATTTCAACAACCTGCTGATGATCGTCTCGGCCAACGTGCAGATCGCGCGGCGGCGCGGCGCGCTCGGCCTCGACCGCGAACTCGCCGCGATGGAGCGCGCGTTGAAGAGCGGCCAGTCGCTCACGCGCCAGCTGCTCGGCGTCGCGCGCAAACAGCCGCTGCGCAGCGAGACCATCGCGATCGGCAAATGGGTGCCGGCCGGGCGCGAGTTGCTGCGGGCGTCGCTTGGCGCCAAGGTGGCGCTCAACCTGGAAGTCGCGCTCGACGTGTGGCCGGTCCGCGTGGACCCGGCCGAACTGGAACTCGCGCTCATCAACGTCGCCGTGAACGCGCGCGACGCGATGCCGAACGGCGGCACGTTCACGGTCAGCGCGGACAACATCCGCTTTCGCCACGAAGACGGCTTCCCGATCACCGGCGACTTCGTGCAGCTCACGCTGGAGGACACCGGCGCCGGCATGAGTTCCGACGTCCTTGGCCGCGCGTTCGAGCCGCTTTTTACGACCAAGCCGAAAGGCATGGGCACCGGTCTCGGCCTGCCGCAGGTCTTCGCGTTCTGCGAGCGCGCGGGCGGGCTCGCGACCATCGACAGCGCGATCGGCGCGGGGACATCGGTGCGGCTCTATCTGCCGCGCGCGGGTGCGGCGGACCTGCCGGGCGCGGCCGTCGCGAGCGAACCGGCCGCGCCGTGCGAGTCGCAGGGACTGCGCGTGCTGCTCGTCGAAGACAACGAGGAAGTCGCGGCGGGCACCGAAGCGCTGCTCACGATGATGGGCCACCGCGTCACCTACGTCTTCAACGCCGACGCCGCGATCACGGTGCTGGAGGCCGCCCGCGACGCCCTGCCCGCGCACGGCGCCGGTTTCCCTTTCGATGTCGTGCTCTCGGACATCCACATGCCCGGGCGGCTGAACGGCATCGATCTGGCGGAAGTGCTCCAGACTTTCGAGCCGCACGTGCCGGTGATTCTCGTCACCGGCTACGCGGAGGAACTGGACCGTGCGCGCCACGTCGACGCGCGGGTGCTCTCGAAGCCGTTCGACATCGCGCTGCTCGACTCGCTGCTCCAGGCGATCCGCAAGGACGCGAAGGCCGTGATGGCGGCGGACAGCAGCCGCGACGCGACGCGTCCGGCCGGCCGCGAGACCGGCAGCCCCGCTTGACTGAACGTCCGGCCCTGTTCTCCTCTGCCCGCCCTTTTCTACCGGTTTTGTAAAACCGCGCATTTTTCGCATACCCGCGCACGCCGTTTCACGCACCCGACGGCGCGCTGCGCGCACCCGGCACGCGAGTTGCGTATGCCTTCCGGCATGCGCCGCACCACTTCGAGCGTGCTGCGCCCCGACATCGGACCATCGGCAGGAGGCACACATGCGACACACCGTCATCGGAATTTTCGATACCTTTTCACAGGCCGAGGGCGCGCGCACCGCACTCGTCGCCGCCGGATTCCTGCATTCCGCGATCGAGCTGCAGGCGAATCCGAAACGCGACGACGCCGCAGAACCGGTCTCAGCCCCCGACGACCCCGCGCACGCCGAGCCGGGCATCCTCGCGAATATCGAGCGGTTCTTCAGCATGCTCTTCGGCGGCCGCGAGCCGCCGCCCGAAGTGGCGCATTACTCCGAAGCCGTGAGGCGCGGCGCCGTGCTGGTCGCCGTGGACACGGACACCGAAGCCCAGGCCGACGTCGCGCGCACGACGCTCACCAGCCAGGGCGCGATCGACATCGACGAACGCGCGGCGAGCTGGGGCACGCTCGGGCTTTCGACCTCGCGGTCGGCGTCCGACAATCGCGATCATTCGATTCTCGACGAACTGGGCCTTGGCCGGGGCAGCGGCGTGCCGGGAACCGGTCCGGTGAATGCGCCCGCGCAGGACGTGAGCCGCGCCCGTGCGTATCCACGGGCCGATGTCGGCGATCCGGCGCTCGACCCGCTTGCGCCGCGCGATCCCGCGACGGTGGCGCCGCGCGACACCTTCACCGGCAATCCCGCCGACCCGCTCTCCCGCGATCCGCTGATGGAGCGCGATGTTCCGGGCACACGCGCCGCGGCCATGCCGCCTGACACGTTCGAGCGTAGCGCGCTGTCGGAACGCGACGCCCTCGCAGGCCGCGATCCGCTCGCGCCGCTCGACGAGCCGCCAGCCCCGCACATGGACGTGAAGCCGGATACCCTCGTGCGCGATCCGCTCGCAGGCCGCGACCCGGTCACGGGCCGCGATCCGCTCGCCGAACGCGGCCGGCCCGCCGAGGACGACCCGCTCGCGCCGCATGATCCGCTGCCGGACATGCGAACGGATTCGGCGCGCGGCTGGCGCCCGGTCGATCCTCTCGCCTCGCTTGCGGATTCCGAAGCCGCGTCCGACGCGTCGCGCGTGGCGGCATCCGGTTCGCAGCCCGCAGGCCCGCAGTCGATCCCGGACGAGTACATGGAATATGAAGATGATTTCCGCAGCGACTATCAGTCGAACTATTCCGCGACCGGATTGCCGTACGAGGACTACGAAGGCGCGTACCGATACGGCGCGACGCTCGGCAACGACGACCGGTATCGCAGCCGCAAGTGGGACGAACAGATGGAATATGAACTGCGCCGCGAATGGCAGGGCCGGCATCCCGAAGGACTCGACACCTGGGACCGCTTCAAGGCCGCGATACGTCACGGCTGGGATCGCGTGACGGGCCACCACCACGTCTGATGCATCGCTGACCGGTGCATCGCTCAAGGCCAACGGCCCGCGAAAGCGGGCCGTTGGCTTTTCTGTCCGGACAATCCTGCGCCTACACCGCCGCGTGGTCCTTCACCCAGGCGACGTACTTGTCCATGAAGCCTTGCAGATATTTACGGGTGTCTTCGCTGACGATCTTGCCGCTCGAATCGATGCGCGATTCGTCGTGCTTGATGAACATTTCCGGCTGGCCGAGCAGCGGAATGTCGAGATAGGCGCACACGCCGCGCAGATGCGACTGCGCGATGGCCGTGCCGATCGCGCCCACCGACGTTCCGATCACGGCGCCCGGCTTGCCGCCCCATGCGCTTTGTCCCCACGGCCGCGAACCCCAGTCGATCGCGTTCTTCAGCACGCCGGGCATCGAGCGGTTGTACTCGGGGGTGACGAAAAGCAGCGCGTTGGCCTCGGACAGCTTTTGCTTCAGCGTGCGTGCAGATTCGGGGAAGTCCGCATCGTAGTCCTGGCTGTAGAGCGGCAGGTTGCCGATCTCCAGAAACTCGAACGAGAAATCGCTAGGTGCGAGCGAAATGAGCGCATGCGCGAGTTGCTTGTTGAAAGAGTCACGACGCAGGCTCCCGACGACAACCGCAACTTTGTAGGCCATGGTTTGTTCCCGTGAAGAAATATATCGATGAGTGAAACAGGGCACGACAACGACTGCTGGGACATTCAACCGCACATCATAGGCCGTTGCCGCAGACGCTGCCACGCACGGCGCGCCGCCCTTTGCGCAGCGCAGGCCCGACTTTGCGCAGCGCAGGCCCGACCCGGCGCGGGGCGCCGCCCCGCGCCATTCGGCCGGCTGTTTCCACATGGTTGTCCACAGAAATTGTGGATAACTTGGCGAGATTTCGGCGTCGAGTTTAGTTGGCCGCCGATAAACAAAGAGGGCGCCGGATGGCGCCCTCTTTTGTGATCGAATTCCGATCGGTGCTGCCGCTTACTGGCCGAAGAACACGTTGCATTGCGACGGCGGGCCCTGGCACGTCGACGTCTGCGATTCGGCGGCTTGAGCGCCACCGACCACGGCGAAGAAGGCAACCGATGCGATCAGTGCGGAAAGAATGCGTTTCATGGGGCGGCTCCGTAATGTTTGCGCGATCACGTTTGATCGATGAAGCAAGCTTAACTATGGAGCGTTCGCAGAAACATCCCACTACCAGGAATTAATTCTTACCGGGAGCGCAATAATACCCGCCATCGAAATCCAGACTCGCCCATCAGCGCCGATTCAGGACATTTTATTTCCGCATTAACCCTTAACTTAATGCTGGATACCCGCGTGGGCATGCCAGCATTAGTCCACCATCAGCAACAATCAATTAGCCCAATCACTATCAATCTCTCATAGTTTATCTCCTAAACTGCACTCATCAGCGGTCAACGTCGCCGCTTTCGAAATGCAGCAACAGGAGGTTTTCAAATGAAAAATGCACTCATCAGCGGCCTGATCGTGTCGGCGGTCGTGGCAGCCGCGCCCGCTTTCGCGGACGACGCCGCACCCTATTCCGCCCCGCAGACGCAGAGCGTCGCGCAAGCCGCGCCGTATGGCGCCAAGACACGCGCCGAGGTCAGGGCGGAACTGGCCGAGGCGCGCCGCAACGGCGATCTGGAGCCGGTCAACGAGCTGACGTATCCGCAACTGCTGCCGTATCAGGCGCGTCATGCGGAACTGGCGGCGAGTCGCGCGACGCTATCGCGCGTCGCGGCGAACGGCGCAGAAACGGCCGACTAACTAGCCAATACGCGGCGCAACAGCTTTCCCCGACAGGCTTCCCGCATTCAGCCCGACATTTGCGAAGGCAAGTCAAGCAGGCCTCCTCCACCCTCGACCGAAGGTGGCTTCACCCGGCGCTTCAGGCCGGGTTTTTTTCGTCTGCCGCTTTCATGATCCGCGTCACAGCAGCACCGCGAGACAGAACGTCACCGTGACGAGCGAGACCAGCGTGGAGAAGAGAATCGCTGCCGACGTCACCGCCGCCTCCCGCCGATAAAACTCCGCCAACATGAACGGGCCGGTGCCCGTCGGCAGCGCGCTCAGGATGACCGCCGTCTTCGCCCACAACGGCGGCAGGTCGAACACATGAAACGCAAGCCACCACGTGAGCAACGGCTGCACGACGAGCTTAAGCGCGACCAGCGCGCTCGCCGTCCTCGCGTCGCGTGCCTTCGCCTTCTCGCCGAGAAAGAGACCGAGCGCGACCAGCGCGCAGGGGCTCGCCGCGCCGCCGAGCAGCTTGAGGAACACCTCCGCGCCGCCGGACACATGCAGTCCCGCGCCGCTCCATAACGCGCCGGCAAGCGGCGCGATGAGCAGCGGATTCGTGATCAGCGACTTCGCGACCCTGCCCATCGTCGCGCCGATGTGCTTCTCCGTTTGCAGGCCGAGTTCGATCACCACGATCGCCATCGCGAACAGAACGCATACGGTCATGATCGTCGCGATGACGGCGGGCGCGAGACTCGCCTGGCCGAACGCGAGCAGGCAGAGCGGCAAGCCCACGAAGCCCGTGTTCGGATAGGCGGCGTTGAGTCCGTCGATGCTGGCATCGGCGAGATGGCGCGACTGCCAGAGCCGCACGAGAAGCGTCGCAAGATAGACCGCGCCCGAGCCGATGCCGAACACCGCGATGAACCCGGGCTGGTCGAGCATGCTCCATGGCGTCTTCGCCATGATGTCGAAGAGAAGCGCGGGCAGCGCGAGATAGACGACGAAGCGGTTCAGTTCCGACGACGCGTTCGGCCCGAGCTTGTTCGTCTTGCGGCCCGCATAGCCCGCGAAGATCAGACCGAAGACGGGCAGGATGATGGTGAGAAGCGGCGTGAAAATCGACGAGACCAGCGATGACATGAGAAGCGGGAGCGAGAGGGATTCGTACGAGCAGGTGCGCAAGGATACCGCCTGAAGTCGTTCGCGGCAGTCAGCCAAACGCAAAGGTGAGACGTTTCGGGACGCGCGGCAGGGTGAGCGGCGATGCGCGTCGAAAGCTCACGATTCATGGATGACCAGTATGGCTAAGCTTTCTTGCAGGGCGTGAACAGTATCGTGCAAGCCTTTGTTCCATAAGGGTTTGTGCCGAATCGACAGGCGTGCGGCCTGGCACGCAGACGCACCGCATCGTGTTCGTCGCGATGCAGGCATGCGCATGCGCAATGCCACGAAAACGCTTCAGGTGAGGGAATACGGGACCGGTGAAATGCACGCCTCGAACGGCACGTTCGCATGCGCTAGAGCATGCGCCGCTACTTCGGCCGATGTCCGCAAACCCAGTCGCATCAAGGGTTTGCGCGATTGATGAAGCACCGCGAGATCAACCGTGAGCGCGATCGCGCATGCGCCGGGCAAGCGCAAAGGTGAGGGTTTGCGGGATCGCGCGGAACGGCGCTTGCTGGGTTCACGTCTTCCGCCACCACGCAAGAGCGCAACGATGAACATCAAACGATCCTGGACATATGGCGCCGCCGCGCTTGTCGTCGCCGGCGGGCTTGGGGTGCTTGCCGCGTGCGCATCGCAAGGCAGCGGACGAAGCGGCAACGCGAAGGTGCCGCAGCCGGCAAAGGCCGTCGATCTCGATCGCTACATGGGCCGCTGGTATGAGCTTGCGCGTTACGAGAACCGCTTCGAGCGCGGCTGCGAAGCCGTGAGCGCCGACTACGCGATTCGCGGCGACGGCCTTGTCTCGGTGGTCAACGCGTGCAGGGAAGGCGGATTGTCCGGACCGTTCAGGTCATCGGAAGGACGCGCGAAGATCGTTCCCGATTCGGGCAACGCGAAGCTGAAGGTGTCGTTCTTCGGGCCGTTCTATATCGGCGACTACTGGGTGCTCGATCGTGCCGACGACTACACGTGGTCGATCGTCGGGGAGCCGGGCGGCCGCTATCTGTGGATCCTGACGCGCGACGCGAAGCCGTCGGCCGATGAACGCAAGGCACTCTTCGAGCGCGCGCGCAGCCTGGGCTACGACGTCACGATGCTGCGCGAAACGCAGCACGAGTGAGCGCCGGTCACCCTTCGATCAGGAAGCGCTCCTTGTTCTTGCCTGCGAGCCAGGCCGGTGTTCGTCCGCGGCCGCTCCACGTTTCGCCGGTCTTCGGATTGCGATATTTCGCCGGGAGCGCAGCCTTCTTCGCCGCCTTCGGGCGCACCGTGCGAAAGCCGAGTTCCTCGGCGGTCAGCCCGTACTCCGCGATCTTCGCCTTGATCTCGGCGATCGCATCGGCAACTTCCTTCTCGCGCGCCGCCGCGACTTCGGACTGGAGTTTTTCGAGTTGCGCGGTCAGTTGCTTGTAGGTCGCCATGAACGTGCTCCGTAAAATTCGCTTGCGGTAAAAGACCGTTCGCGCGGTGAAAAGTGCCTTCAATCGTCGATGGCGTCGTACAGAATGCGCTCGTATTCCCGAGCGAGCGGGAACGGATCTTCCGAGCGCCGCTGGATCATCAAGAGGCCGATCATGTCTTCGACGGGATCGGCAAACCAGCTCGTGCCGAGCGCGCCGGGCCAGCCGAACGAACCCGCCGACCGGTAGCCGGCGGACTGCTGCCGCGCGGGGTCGTCGATGATCGCAAGGCCGAGTCCGAAGCCCTGGCTCTCCCAGACCGGATAGCCGAAGGCGGGAATGCGGCGTTCCTCGGCGGTGAGGAAGTTAGAGCGCATCAGGTCGACCGACTTGTGCGACAGAAGACGCGGACCCTGCGTGCGCTCGGCCGCGTCGCCCTGCAGACGGCCGCGGCCGAGCAGGAGGCGCGCGAAGCGCAGGTAGTCGTCGGCGGTGGAGACGAGGCCGCCCCCGCCGCTCTGAAAGCGCGCGGCATTGATCCAGCGGCTCGACGCCGGATGATCCTCGACGACCAGCTGCCGGTTCGCCGCATCGAACGCGTAGGAGGTCGAGAGGCGCCCGGTCTTGTCGGCGGTCACGATGAAGCCCGTGTCGTGCATGCCGAGCGGCTCGAAGATGCGCGTGCGGAAAAACTCGCCGAGCGGCATGCCCGCTACACGCTGGATCAGCGCGCCGAGCACGTCGGTCGCAATGCCGTAATGCCAGCGCGTGCGCGGCTGGAACATCAGCGGAAGCTCGGCGACGTGTTCGAGCCAGCGGCCGGGGTCGACCATCATGTCGAAGCCGTTGAACACGCGTTCGTAGGCGTCGGCCAGCGCGCCCTCCGCCGTGAAGTGATAGGCGAAACCCGCGCGGTGCGTGAGCAGGTCGAGAAGCGTGATCGGCGCGCGCAGCGGCTCGGTGTGCTCGAGGGGAGCGTCGGGGCTCGTCAGCACGGCGACGTTCGCAAGCTCCGGCAGCCACGCCGACACCGGGCTCTGAAAGTCGAGCAGGCCGTCTTCCACGAGCATCAGCGCGGCGGCGCTCGTCACCGGCTTGGTCATCGACGCGATGCGAAAGAGCGTGTCGCGGGTCATCGGGCTGAGCGTTTCGAGATCGCGCCAGCCGAGCGCATCGGCCTGCGCGATCTCGCCGCGGCGCCAGGTCAGCGTGACGATGCCGGCGACGTCGCCCGATTCGACGAAGCGCTGCATCGCGCCGGTTACGCGGGCGAGCCGCTCTGGATCAAAGCCGGTTTGCTGCATGAATTCTCCTGTTCTTCAGACGCTGAAGCCTTCGAAAGCCCTTGCGGGCTTTCGTTCCTTCGTCCTGGTGAACGGAATGTACCCCGGCCATCGGGCGCGGCGGTGCTGTCGCGCACACAATGCCACACCGCAAGCCGTGCCGCGCGCCGGGCATCAGGCGGGCTACTGCGCCTTGCAGGCGATCAGGAGGCCGTTCTGGCCGTTGTCGGTGGATTGTTCGAGCACGTCGTAGCTCGCGCCCTGGCAGGTGGCGCGCGCGTTCTGCTGACAGAGGGTCCAGCCGCCGTATGCGGGGCACTGGATCAGGGTGGTCGGGCGGCCGTCGGCGGAAAAAAGCGGCGGGGCGCTGCTGCACCCGGTGAGCGCCGAAACCATCGCGAGGAGCGAAACAGTTACGCCGGTTCGTTTGCCGAGATTCATCCCAACCCCTTGTGAACGCTGTTTTTTTTGATTTCGCGAGTATGCCACGCAAAGCTTTCTGCCCAATTGCGGCGATGCGTGTTCACCCCGCGCGTTGCCGCTAAACCTCGATGCCGAGCGCGACGATCTTCTTGTACAGCGTCGCCCGGCCGATGCCGATGCGCTGCGCGGCCTCCGTCACCCGGCCGCCGCTCGCGCGCAACGCATCGGAGAGAAAGCCTTTTTCGAACTGCGCCATCGCGTCGGCGTAGGACGTGAGCGGCTCGGCGCTGCGCGGCTCGTCCTGCGCCGGCGTCTGCGTCTGCACGCCCGCCGATCCGATGAAGGGCGCAAGCGCGCGGGCATCGATGTGCTCGCTGTCCGACAGCATCAGCGCGCGCTCGAGCGTGTTGCGCAGCTCGCGCACGTTGCCGGGCCACGGGCAGGCGCACAGGACCCGCAGCGCGTCGTCCTGCAGCACGAAGTGGCCCGCGTGCCCGGGGCGCGCCTGCGCGGACAGCTCTTCGAGGATCGCGTACGCGAGCGCCTCGATGTCGCCGAGCCGGTCGCGCAGCGGCGGCGCGTGAATCGTCAGCACGTTCAGCCGATAGAAGAGGTCCGCGCGAAAACGGCCCGCGGCGACGAGCGCGGGCAAATCGGCGGACGTCGCCGCGATGATGCGCACGTCCGCGCGCACGATGCGGTTCGAGCCGAGCGGCTCGAACTCCTTGTCCTGCAGCACGCGCAGGAGCTTGCCCTGAAGCGGCAGCGGCATGTCGCCGATCTCGTCGAGAAAGAGCGTGCCGCCGTCCGCCAGCTCGAACTTGCCGACGCGCCCCTTGCGGTCCGCGCCCGTATAGGCGCCCGCCGCCGCGCCGAAGAACTCCACTTCCAGCAGCGTGTCGGGGATCGCCGCGACGTTCACGGTGACGAGCGGGCGCGCGGCGCGCGTGGAGGCGCCGTGGATCGCATGGGCGAGCAGCTCCTTGCCCGTGCCGGTTTCGCCGAGCAGCAGCACCGGCGATTCGACCTGCGCCGCGCGCCGCGCCTGGCGCTTCACTTCGAGGCTCGCCGCGCTCGTGCCGACGAAGCTCGCGAACGTGTATTTCGCGCGCCGGGCCTGCGCGAGCGACTGGCGCGCCGCGATCAGTTCCTGCTGGACGCGCGAGTAATGCGTGAAGAGCGGCGTGAGCGCCTTCATTTCATCGAAGAGCGCGAAGCCGATCGCCCCCACCGTCTGGCCGAGGTCGTCCTTGAGCGGCAGGCGCGTGACGACGAGCGGCTCGCGGTCCGTCTCCAGCACGTCGAGCAGGATCGGCTTGCCGGTCATGACGACTTCGCGCATCAGGCTGTTCGGAATCACCGATTCGCAGTCGCGGCCGATGGCCTGTTCCGGGTCGGAAAAGCCGAAGCGCGCCGCATAACGCTTGTTGATCCACACGACGCGCGCGTCGGCGTCGACGATGAAAGTGCCTTCGCTGAAGTTTTCGAAGGTCTTGAACAGCGACTCCATCGCCCGCCGCAGCACGTCGCTGTAATTGGCGGGCACGTTGGTCCAGTCGTTGTGCATGGGGAGCACGTCTCCGTTAGTCTCTTTATCGAGACAGCATATCTCACCATCGAGACACGCTGCAAGGACTTGCACCACAAACGATCGCGGGCTTCATGACGAAATCCCGATCAGTTCGTTCGTCTCGAATCGTGGACTTTCGGTACAATTTCGCGTCGATCCGCGCCTGCGCGCCCGCGGATTCCGCTTCCGGCCCGGCGCACGGGATATGGCACAAAACCTGCTTTAGGGCACGCCCGGCGCGTCACCTGCCGCGCATCGGGGTTTCCACAAGAAACCCATCCGGCGGCGTCCCCAGAAAAATCATCAACGGAGACTCAATGTCCTTCATCGTCGTGCTCGCCGCCCTGGCGTTTCTCATGCTGGCCGCCTATCGCGGCTACAGCGTCATTCTGTTCGCGCCGATCGCCGCGCTCGGCGCGGTGCTGCTCACCGACCCCTCCGCCGTCGCGCCCGTGTTTTCGGGCATCTTCATGGAGAAGATGGTCGGCTTCGTGAAGCTCTACTTCCCCGTCTTCATGCTCGGCGCGGTGTTCGGCAAGGTGATCGAACTCTCGGGCTTCTCCGAGTCGATCGTCGCCGCGGCGATCCGCTACATCGGCAAGTCGCGGGTGAATGCGGTGATCGTCGCGGTGTGCGCGCTGCTCACCTATGGCGGCGTGTCGCTGTTCGTGGTGGTGTTCGCGGTCTATCCGTTCGCGGCCGAAATGTACCGCCAGAGCAATATTCCGAAGCGCCTGATGCCCGGCGCGATCGCGCTCGGCGCGTTCTCGTTCACGATGGATTCGCTGCCCGGCACGCCGCAGATCCAGAACATCATCCCGACGACGTTCTTCAAGACCACCGGCTGGGCCGCGCCCTGGCTGGGCGTGATCGGCTCGGCGTTCATCATCGTGGTCGGGCTGACGTTCCTCGAATGGCGCCGCCGCTCGGCGATGGCGAAGGGCGAAGGCTACGGCACGTCGCTCGTGAACGAGCCGGAGCGCGTGGAGGCGACGTCGCTGCCGAATCCGCTGCTCGCGATCGCGCCGCTCGTCCTTGTCGGCGTCGCGAACTTCGCGCTGACGAAGCTGATCCCGACCTGGTACGGCACGAGCTACACCGTCCCGCCCGAGGTGCTGCCGGGCGTGCACGCGCCGGTCACGACGTCCGTGAAAACCGTGGTCGCGATCTGGGCTGTCGAGGGCGCGCTGCTGCTCGGCATCGTGCTCGTGCTGCTGACGGCGTTCAACCGCGTGCGCGAGCGTTTCGCCAACGGCACGCGGGCCGCGGTCGCGGGCGCGCTGCTCGCGTCGATGAACACGGCGTCGGAATATGGCTTCGGCGGCGTCATCGCGGCGCTGCCGGGCTTCATCGTGGTGAGCGATGCACTCAAGAGCATTCCGAATCCGCTCGTGAATGCGGCGGTGTCGGTCAGTTCGCTTGCCGGCATCACCGGTTCGGCGTCGGGCGGCATGAGCATCGCGCTCGCGGCGATGTCCGACACCTTCATCAAGGGCGCGGAAGCCGCGCACATCCCGCTGGAAGTGCTGCACCGCGTGGTCGCGATGGCAAGCGGCGGCATGGACACGCTGCCGCACAACGGCGCGGTCATCACGCTGCTCGCGGTCACGGGCCTCACGCACCGCGAGTCGTACCGCGACATCTTCGCCGTCACGATCATCAAGACACTTGCCGTTTTCTTCGTGATTGCGGTCTATTACATGACCGGCCTCGTCTGACGAAACGAACGAAGGCCGCCGGACCTGCCGATCGACAAGACAGGCCGGCGGGCAGCGCTGCCCGCCGGCCGCCAACAACAGGAGACACCGCCTCATGACATCACCCGCATCGAAGCCGCTCGCCGGCAAGACCGCCCTCGTCACCGGCTCGACGAGCGGCATCGGACTCGGCATCGCGACCGCGCTCGCACAGGCGGGCGCCAATCTCGTGCTGAACGGCTTCGGCGACTCGCAGGGCGCGCTCGCGCAGATCGAAGCGATCGGCGTGAAAGCGGCTTACCACGGCGCGGACATGTCGAAGCCCGCCGAAATCGAAGCGATGATCGCCTTCGCAGCCGACACCTTCGGCGCCGTCGACGTGCTCGTGAACAACGCGGGCATCCAGCATGTCGCGACCGTCGATACGTTCCCGGTCGAGCGCTGGGACGCGATCATCGCGATCAACCTGAGCTCCGCATTCCACACGATGCGCGTCGCGCTGCCCGCGATGCGCGAGCGCGGCTGGGGCCGCGTGATCAACATCGCGTCGGTGCACGGGCTCGTCGGATCGGCGGGGAAATCGGCGTACGTGGCGGCAAAGCACGGCATCGTCGGGCTCACGAAGGTCGCGGCGCTGGAAAACGCGCGCACCGGCGTGACCGTCAACGCGATCTGCCCCGGCTTCGTGCTGACGCCGCTCGTGCAGAAACAGATCGACGACCTCGCCGCGCGCGAGTCGCTTTCGCCCGATGCGGCACGCGCGAAGCTGCTGGGGGACAAGCAGCCGTCGGCGCAATTCGTGACGCCGCAGCAGATCGGCGACATGGCCGTGTTCCTCTGCTCGGACGGTGCGGCGGAAATGCGCGGCTCGGCGTTGACCATCGACGGCGGGTGGAGCGCGCAATAAGAAACGTGAAATGAAGCGTGAAATCGGGCTAAAGCCGCTCGTTTACCCGAGCGCTTTAGTCGGATTCCCCTAAAGAATGTGGGGTTAATGTCCGTTATGCCCTTGTGATTCAGGAAAAGCGCGCCGGCCTTCCGGCGCGCCCGAACGAGAAGCAAGGACATACGAATGCGCAATAACCAGCCCGTCACGCAGCACGAATACGCTTTCCCGCCGACGGAGATGCTCGTCTCCGCCACCGATCTCTCCGGCAACATCCAGTATTGCAATCCGGCGTTCATCGCGGTGTCCGGCTTTTCGAAGGACGAACTCGTCGGCCAGCCGCACAATCTCATCCGCCATCCCGACATGCCGCGCGAAGCGTTCGCCGACCTCTGGTCGACGATCCGCGCGGGCCGTTCGTGGACGGCGCTCGTCAAGAACCGCCGCAAGAACGGCGACTACTACTGGGTGCGCGCAAACGTGACGCCCGTGATCGAGCACGGCAAGGCGGTCGGCTTTCTCAGCGTGCGCGTGAAGCCCGAACGCGGCGAAGTGCGCGCGGCCGAGGCGCTCTACGCGCAGATGCGCGCAGGCACGCTGCGCTCGCACCGGCTGCAGCAGGGCGCGCTCGTGCGCACGGGCATCGCGCGCAGGCTCGCGGCGCTCGGACGCATGCCGCTCGCCGCGCGCATTGCCGCCGGCTATGCGGCCGGGCCGCTCGCGCTTTGCGTTGCGGGCCTCGCCGCCTGGCGCGGCGCGCCGCCGCTGCCATTCTGGATCGCGGCCGGTGCGAGCGTCGCGGCCGGCGCGTGCGCCTGGGCGTCGCTCGCGCGCCGGATCGAGACGCCGGTGCGCGCGATGTCGGGCTTCGCCGCGCGCATGGCCGCGGGCGACCTCTCCGTCGAGATGCCGCCCGGCCACCACGACGATCTCGGCGACGTGCAGCGCGCGCTCAACCAGCTGAAGGCAAATCTCGCGGCGATCGTCTTCGATGTACGCGGCCAGATCGGCGGAGTGCTCGACGCGGCCCGCGAAATTTCCAGCGGCAACACGGACCTGTCGCGGCGCACCGAATTGCAGGCGGCGTCGCTCGAAGAGACCGCCGCCACGATGGACCAGCTCACCACCACCGTGCAGGGCAACGCCGAAGCGAGCGAGCGGGCGCTCGAACTCGTGCGCGAAGCGCAAGCCGCAGCCGGCGACGGCGGCCGCATCGCGAGCCAGGTCGAGCAGACGATGGCGGGCATCACGGCGGCGTCGCGGCGCATTGCGGACATCACGGACGTGATCGACGGCATTGCGTTCCAGACCAACATCCTCGCGCTCAACGCCGCCGTCGAAGCCGCGCGGGCCGGCGAGGCCGGGCGCTCGTTCGCCGTCGTCGCGAGCGAGGTGCGCAATCTGGCGCAGCGCTCGGCGGCGTCGGCGAAGGAAATCGAAGGCGTCGTGGCGGCCAGCGTCGCGCAGATCACGGAAGGCACGCACCTCGTTGCGCGCACGACGAGCCAGATGCGCACGATCGACGCGGCGGTCCACCGCGTGTCGGAGATCATCCTCGAAGTGGCGAAGGCGAGCAGCGAGCAGGCCGAGGGCATCCGGCAGGTGAACCAGGCGGTCGCCCATCTCGACGACTCCACGCAGCAGAACGCCGCGCTCGTCGAGCAGGCGGCAGCCACGGCGCAGCGTCTCGAAGAGCAGGCGGGCGTGCTGGACGAGGCCGTGCGACTTTTCACGGTGGCCGCGCCCCGGTCCGCGACAGCGACGTGACGCCGGCGCCATCGCCGCTTGGTACTATCGGAGCATTGCCACAGAGGAGCCTTCGATGAGCGCCGAAAATAATCGCGTGGAAGAAGCGCGAGCGATGGAACGGATCGTCAATGCAACGCGGCAGGTGCAGACCGCCTTCACGGCGCTCCAGGCGCACTTCCCGCCGCAGGGCGACGGCCGGCCGTCGCAGATCGCGCTGCAGACCTTCGACACCGCGCTGCAGGAACTCGAAGAAGCGCAGGCCGCCTTCGACACCATGCTGAACGACCTCTTCGACGGCAACCGCTGACCGGCGTTTTCACGTGCGCTTGCGTGGCGCCAAAGCTTGCGTGCGTTTGCGCGCCGTTTGCGCGGTCAGGCGTTTCGCAGTTCGGCGACCGCGGTCGCGTCGTCCAGCTTGCCGCCCTCGACGGCCTCGCCGTCCGGCGGATTGAGCCCGGTCCACGACACGCCGTCGTTCGACTGGCGGCGCGCGGCGCCGACGCAGGCGTCGACGAGTTCCCTGAACGTCGTCGCTCCCGACATGGTCTGCACGAGCGCCTCGCCTTGCAGCGTCGCGTCGCGGTCGACGAGCCCGGCGATCAGGTCGGCCGCCGGCGCGCGCTGGTGCAGGCGTCGCAGCAGGTTGCGCAGATAAGGCGGCAGCTCAGCGGCGTCGAATGAAACGACGCAGATGATCGACACGCCCGCCAGATCGACTTCGCCGATACGGTGGCGCGAAAAGCGCGCGTAAGGCGCGAAATCGGCCGCGAGGCCGTGCTTCCTGAACAGCTGGACCGCGATGGCGGCGGCGAGGTCGTCGAGTTCGGCGCGCCCCGCGATGCACAGCACCGACGCCGTATGGCCTTCCGCGGCGGCATCGAAGCGCGCGGGCGGCAACTCGTGGAAGACGCCCGCCTGATCGTCCGTCATGTCGAGCGCCGCGGGCGGCGCCTCGTGGGGCCCGGGAGCCTCGGCCAGATCCTCGGCGTCCTCGAGCCCCTCGACGATATCCAGCGCCGCCTCGTTGATCCGCCGCAACTGGTCCGCCGTCACGACCCCGCGCAGCACGTCGCTGTGCGCGAGCCGCAGGCCTTCGAGCGCCACTTCGTCGTAGTAAGCGGTGAGCGAGCGGTCCTTCAGCAGCGTTTCCGCCTGTACGAGCGCCTCGTCGGGATCGTTCGCCAGAAGCCGCTGGTAGAAGTTCTCCGCCGGCGTGAGCGCCGGACGGTCGCCGAACAGCACGTCGAGGAATTCGAGCCGGTCCACGTGGCGGCCCAGGATCACGAGGCACAGCGTGAGCGGCGTCGAGAGCACGAGGCCGATCGGCCCCCAGATCCAGCTCCAGAAGATCGCCGCGACGATCACCGCGAACGGCGAGAGCCCCGTGCTGTGGCCGTAGAGCAGCGGTTCGACGACCTGCCCCGCGAGCACGTCGGTCACGGCGAAGAGCGCGGCCGTCCAGATCAGCATGGTCCAGCCGGGGCCGACGGCGGCGGCGAACACCACCACGATCAGCGCGGCGATCCACGTGCCGACGTATGGCACGAAGCGCAAGAGCGCGGTCAGCACGCCGAACAGCAGCGCGCCCGGCACGCCGATGATCGCGAGCCCGATCGATATCACGATCCCCACGCCGGCGTTGATCGCGAGCTGCGCGAGAAAGTAGCGCGAAAGCCGCCGCGCGGCCTCGTCCATCGCCGTGGTGGCGCGGTGCAGGTCGCGCGAGCCGAACAGGCGGATCAGCCGGTCGCGCAGGTCCTCGCGCTGCAGCAGGATGAAGATGGCGACCACGAGCACGATGCCGGTGGTTTCCAGCGGACTGATGACGGGCGACAGGAACCGCTGCGCAAGCTCCAGCGGCGACGGCGACGGCTCGTGCACCTCGACGGGCATCGGCGTGTCGATGGGCGACACGGTCTGGTCGTTCTCGTCCTTGCGCGCTTCCTGCTCGCGCGCGGGCGACAGGCGCTTCAACGCCCGCGATGCCTTGCCGAGATATTCGTCCGCGCGGCCGATCGTCACTTTCTGCACGCTTTCGATCTTGCGCTCGACCGCCACCTGGTACTTCGGCAGGTCGCCGGCCAGTTGCGCGACCTGCGCGCCGATCAGCGCGCCGGTGGCCGTGAGCACCGACAGCGCGACCAGCACCGCCACGATCACCGAGGGCACCTGGCCGAACCTGAACCGCCGCAGGAAATCGACGAACGGCGCGAGCAGGAAGCTCAGCAGCACGGCGAGGATGATCGGAATCATCACGGCGCGGCCGAAATAGAGCGCGCAGATCACCACGACGCCGGTAATCAGCGACGTGAGCGCCCGCAAGCCGGGCGCGTCGGGCGGCAGAACCTTGGGCGTCGGCCTGCGGGGGCCGGTCTGTTGCGGCATGGAAGCGGTTCTCTCAGAGGAGGCACGGGCGGGTCGCCCGAGGGATGGAGCAAGGCGTGTGCCATCGGCACGCGAATGGCAACGGATTCACGATCTGGCGGCGCATCCCGTGCACCGGATGCGCGTGCGCCAGCCTTGAGGTGAGTGTATGCGGGAGCCGAACGGTGAGGCAATACGGGAAGCGATGCTAACCGGGCCAGCGTGCGGCAACGATGCTGCGAATCCGGCTCGCCATCGATTCCAGCGTGAACGGCTTCGTGATCATTTCCATGCCGGTATCGAGAAATCCGTTGCCGCGCGCCGCCGCTTCCGCGTAGCCGGTCATGAACAGCACCTTGAGCCCGGGGCGCGTGGCGCGTGCCGCGTCGGCGAGCTGGCGGCCATTCAGGCCCGGCAGGCCGACATCGGTGACGAGCAGGTCGATGCGCGCCGGCGAATTGAGCACGGCGAGCCCCGACGGGCCGTCGACGGCTTCCATCACCTCGTAGTCCAGATCGCGCAGGATCTCGCACACGAGTTCGCGCACCGCGGGATCGTCTTCCACGACCAGAATCGCCTGCCGCCCGGACGCGCGGTGCGCCTCCGTCAGCTCGCCGGCGATTTCCAGCACCTGCGCGCCACCCTGATGGCGCGGCAGGTAGAGCCGCACCGTCGTGCCGAGGCCGGGTTCGCTTTCGATCGTCGCGACCCCGCCCGACTGCTTCGCGAACCCGTACGCCATCGAAAGGCCGAGCCCCGTGCCCTGCCCGAGCGGCTTGGTGGTATAGAACGGGTCGAAGGCGCGCTCCTTTACGTCGTCGGTCATGCCGCCGCCCGTATCCGACACCGACACGACCACATACGACCCCGGCACCACGTCCGGATGACGCGCGGCGAAATCCGCGCCGAGTTCGGCGTTGTCGGTTTCGAGCGTGAGCTGCCCGCCGTCGGGCATCGCGTCGCGGGCGTTGATCGCGAAATTGAGCAGCGCGTTTTCGAGCTGATTGGTGTCGCAACGGGTGAGCCATAGATGATCGTTGCGGATCACCTTCACTTCGATCGCCTCGCCCATGGTCCGGCGCAGCAGGTCGTCTATCGAGTGCAGCAGTTCGTCGGCGTTGACGGGCCTGGGGTCGAGCGGCTGGCGGCGCGAAAACGCCAGCAGCCGGTGGGTGAGCGACGCCGCGCGATTGGCCGCACCCATCGCCATCGTGACGAAACGGTCGATTTCGTCGGTGCGGCCAAGCTGCACGAAGCGGCGAATCAGTTCGAGCGGCCCGGTGATGCCTTGCAGCAGATTGTTGAAATCGTGCGCGATGCCGCCCGTCAGCTGCCCGAGCGCTTCCATCTTCTGCGCCTGCCTCAGTGCTTCCTCGGTCTGCCGCAACGCGCGCTGCGTCTCCCTCTCCCGCGTGACGTCCCGGCCGCTGCCGTAGAGCGCGTCGCCTTCGGGTGACGCCACCCACGACACCCAGCGGTACGACCCGTCCTTGTGCCGGTTGCGGTTCTCGAAGCGCGTGAGACCCGCATCGACCGCCGCGTGGAGCGCCGCGCGCGTCGCCTCGGCGTCCTCGGGATGCACGATGTCCTCGAACGAGCGGCCGATCAGCTCGTCCTCGCGGAAGCCGAGAATCGACGTCCACGCCGGATTGACCGCGCGCAGCACGCCGTCTTCGCTCGTCACGATGAACAGGTCGCGCGAATTGCGCCAGATGCTGTCACGCTCGCGCGTGCGCGCCTCGACTTCGGCGGCGAGCGAATCGTTCAGACGCCTGAGTTCGGTTTCGCTCACGCGCAACCGCGCCTCGACGCGCTTGTGGTCCGTAATGTCATACGACACGCCGAGATAGCGCGTGCCGAGCGTGCCGCCGTCGATCGCCTCGCCGCGGCGGCCCATCCAGCGCTCCTCGCCGTTGTCCGGACGGCGAATCCGGTATTCGAAGTATTCGAGCGCGCCGTTCGGGATCTCCCGGTTGCCCGTGAGCAGGCGGGTGCGGTCCTGCGGATGAATCAGCGCCATCAGGTCGGCGATGTCGAACTCGGGCTGCGTCGGCAGGCCCCACTGGTGGCAGAACTCCTCCGACACCGCGATGCGCCCGCGCTCCGGGAAAATCTCGAACGTGCCGATGCGTCCCGCCTGCTGCGCAATGCGCAGCCGCTCCTCGCTTTCGCGCAGCGCGCGGTCGCTCTTGTAGCGCTCGATGGCGAGCGCCGTCACGCTCGCGACGAACGCGATTTCCTCCAGGTCGTCGTTCGACGGGCTCTTCGGGATCGGATAGTAGTTGGCGAAGGTCCCGAGCACGCTGCCGTCGGCGGCGCGAATCGGCATCGACCAGCAGGCGCGCAGCCCGTGGCCGAGGGCGAGATCGCGAAACGGTTCCCAGAGCGGATCGGTCTCGATGTCGTCGACGATCACGGGCACCGCGTTGTATGCCGCCGCGCCGCAGGAACCGGCCATCGGGCCGAACTCGACGCCGTCGATCGCGTCGTTGTAGCTCGCGGGCAGGCTCGGGGCGGCGCCGTGAACGAGGCATTTGCCGCTCGGGTCGACGAGCAGGATCGACGCATACATGCGCTCGTCCGAGAGCGCCTCGACGCGATGAATGACGTGTTCGAGCACTTCGTGAAGCGGCATGCCTGCCACGACGCGGCCGAGCACCGCGCGCTCGAATTCGAGCTGGCTCAACGTTGAAAAAACGAGTGGTCGCCGCATGTTATGGAAGACGAGGACGCGCAGCCGGCGCGCGGCAGTTCGAATGCGCAACGAGATGCGGGCATCTTAGCATCCGGCAAAACGCGCGCCTCTATCGCTGCAATTGAAAGAATCAGTTTGATGCGCGGGCACGCGCCGTGCGAGATTGGAAGCCCCGGAGCGCGCCGCCGCCCATGTTTTCCTGGAATTGCCATGTCCGTTGAATCGCCGTGTATCAGCATCTGCAAGTTCGACGAGAAGACGGGCCTGTGCATCGGGTGTCTGCGCACGAAAGACGAATGCAAGCAATGGAAGAAGCTGAAGGACAAGCACCGTAGACGGATCATCGACGAACGACCGAAACGCAAGGCGAAGCTGAAGAAACACGGGAAATAGGACGCGCACGCGGGACAAAGGCTCGACTTGCCGCAGCAGCGGGCGCTGATCGCCTAGACTGGTTCTATGCGCCCGTGTCGCGGCCGCATCGAAGACAACGACGCGCGCGTGGATGGACACGATACTCGAACCACTCCGGGAGTTCAGACATGAACGCTATCGTCCGCGCGGGCGTTGCCGTATCGATGGGCGCCGCGCTCTGGATCGTGTCGGAAGCCGCCGCGGCGCAGCCGGCGCGCCCGAGCGCCGAAACCGACATGTATGCGCCCGCCAACAGCACGAAGCTGATGCCGGACGCGGCGCTCGGCAGCCAGTACCCGACGCACGGCAACCAGCAGGCCGGCGAACTGAACCTCAATCCGAGCGACCCGCGCGCCCAGCTGGTGAACGGCCTGCCGAACAACGCGCTGAGCGGCGGCTACGGCTCGCCGCTCGCGGGAAACAAGGCCAACGTGAAACAGGCCGTGCCGCCGGGCGAGTGACGCCGCGCGTCACTCGCTGCCGGTCAGGCGGTCGACGAGCGCGCGCGCGAACGGCGGCAGGTCCTTCAGGCTGCGCACGCAGATTTTCAGCTTGCGCTCGGCCCAGGCGTCGTTGAGTCCGACGATCGCGATCTTCAGCGTCTTCGCATGCCGCACCGCGACCGATTCGGGAACGATGCCGATGCCGACACCCGATTCGATCATCCGGCACGCCGCCTCGAAATTGCCTACCTGGATGCGCAGCTTGAGGCGCGCGCCGAGCGCGTCGGCGGCGCTCGTCACGAATGCGTGGATCGCACTCGACGTCGGCAGGCCGACGAAGTTGTCGGCGAGCGTCTGCGCGAAATCCACCGACTTCCCGGCCGCCAGCCGGTGATCCTGCGACGTGACGAGCACGAGGCGGTCGTCGCGGTACGGCAGCATCTCCAGATGATCGGCGTGCACGTTGCCGGCCACGATACCGATATCCGTCGCGCTTTCCGCCACGCCCCTGACGATCTCGCCGCTCAGCACTTCGCGCAGGTCGATGTTGATGTCGGGATGATCGCGCAGGAAGCCGCTCAGCACGGCGGGCAGGAATTCGCTGATCGCGGTGGTGTTCGCCCAGATGCGCACGTGGCCCTTGATGCCGTCGCCGTATTCCTGCATGTCGCCCGCGAGATGCTCGACGCGTTCGAGCACGAGCCGCGCGTGGTGCACGAACGCTTCGCCCGCGGGCGTGAGAGTCATGCCCTGGCTCGTGCGGTAGAGGAGCTTGAAGCCGAGGCCCTCTTCGAGATTCTTCACGCGATTGCTCGCCGCCGGCGCGGACAGATGGCAGCGTTCGGCGGCGCGCGCGAGGTTTTTCGTGTCCGAGAGGGTGACCATGAGCGTCAGGTCGACGAAATCGAAATGCATGGCGAGAACGGGTGGGATTCGGGGATGCTCGGACCACAATCTTAACGGCCCGTGAAGCAGATCACCGAAAAGCCCGCGGCTCGCGGGTCCCGCCGCGCCCGTCATGGTCGCCGCGTCACGTATTGCCCGCGCCACCCGCGATGCGCCGGGCCTTGAGGATGACCGGCATGTCGACCATCTTTCCGTCGACGGCGACCGCCGCGCCGCCGCTTTGCGCGACCGCGGCGAGCACGCGCGCCGCCCACGCCTCGTCCGCCTCGCTCCACGCATACGCGCGATGCACCGCGTCGATCTGCTTCGGATGGATGCAGAGCTTCGCGCCGAAGCCCAGGCGGCGGGCGCGCCGGGCGTCGGCTTCGATCGCGGCGGGGTCGTCGATCACGGTCGAAACGCCGTCCACCGGCGCGGCGATGCCCGCAAGCCGCGACGCAAGCACGATCTGCGAGCGGAACATCAGCAGTTCCTCGCCGTCGCCTTCGATGTTCAGGTCGATCTGGAAGTCGAGCGTGCCGAACACGATGCGCTCCACGCGCGGCGCGGCGGCAAGCGCATCGAGCCCGGCAAAGCCGCGCGCCGTCTCGACGATCGGCAGCACCGTGAGCCCCGCGTGCGCGCGCGCGAGCACCGCGTCGACCTGCTCGCGCGTCTCGGCCTTCGGCAGCACGATCCCCGCGACGCCGGGATGCGCGGCGAGCGCGGCGATGTCGTCGGCGAACCAGGGCGTGTCCGCGCTGTTGATGCGCACGAACGCGGGCCGCGACGCGTGCGCGTGCGCCAGCACGGCATCGCGCGCCGCGGGTTTCTGAGCCGGCTGCACGGCGTCTTCGAGATCGAGGATCACCGCGTCCGCACCGGCTGCGCGCGCCTTCTCGAAGCGTTCCGCGCGATTGCCCGGCACGAAGAGATAGGAGCGCGGGCTCATGCGAACTGCGCCGCCCGGAAGACCGATCCCACGCGCTCCTGCGAGGCGATCTGCCATGCCTCGTCGATGAGCGCCGAGGCTTCTTCCCCGGACGCCGCGCCCGAGAACGCCGCGAGCCTGCGCAGCTTGGTCGCGATCTCGTCGCGCGAGAGCGTGTTGCCCGGATCGCCCTTCGGCTCGTCCACGCGGCCCGACAGCACGCGGCCGTCGCGCGTCGTGACCGTCACCTTGCCGATCCAGCGCGCGGGGTACGCGCGGTCGACTTCATCGTCGAGCGCCATCTCCACCCGGTCGCGGAACGCCACGATCGGCTCGCTCGCGAAGTACTGCTCGAACTCGGTCACGCCCGCGTAGCCGTAATGCGCGACCAGGCCGAGCACCGTGCCCATGTTGAACTTCGCCTGATGAACCGTCACCGGATTCGTGACGGCGCCGAGCACGTCAATCGCGCCCTGATGCACCTGCGCCGTCACATGCCCGATGTCCTCCGGCGCGAGCCGGTGCTGCGCGACGACGGCAAGCAGCGCGTCCGCGGCGGGGTGCGTGTGGCGGCACGCCGCGTGGTACTTGAACGAGGTCTCGACGGTCGCCCAGCGCTCGCCCAGCCGGTCGACGAGCCGCGCCGGGTCGGCATCGCTCGACATGCCCGCCGCCATCCCCTTCGCGCCTTCGAGGATGTGCGTCGCGCCCTTGAAGCCGTCGGCGGCGAGTTGCGCCGCCATCAGGCCGTTCGCGGCGGCCATCGCGGTGTGCAGCTGCTTCGAATCGGCGGCGTCGCGCAGGAACTCCCACAGGCCGCTCGCCTGCGTGCCCGCCGAGCCGAACGCGTCGAGCATCTGCAGCGGCGAGAGGCCGAGCAGACGGCCCGCCGTCGCGGCGGCGGCGACCGTGCCGGCCGTGCCCGTCGTGTGAAAGACCTTGTAGTGCGAGCGGCCGAGAAACTCGCCGATGCGGATGCCCGTTTCGTAGCCCGCCACGGCGGCCGCGATGAAGTCGCGGCCCGACGCGCCCGTGGCCTGCGCGAGCGCGAGCGCGACCGGGAACACGACCGCCGCCGGATGGAACACGGCGCCGTTGTGCACGTCGTCCTGCTCGACGAAGTGCGACGCCGCGCCGTTCACCATCGCGGCGAAATAGGGCGTCGCGCGCGAGCGGTCGGTCAGGATCTCGGCGTCGCCGCCGCCGGGCGCGCCCGCATTGCGCGCGAAGCGCGCGATGCTCTCGACGGGCCGCGCGCCCTTGCCCGCGAGCGCGGAGCCGAGCCAGTCGACGTACAGGTTGACGGTGCGCTCGACGACCGCGCCCGGAATGTCGGAGAACCGCAGTTGCGAGGCGAAGGTGGCAAGGGTCTGGCTGGGATGATCGGTCATGATGATGGAGGGTTCAGATGGTTCCGGCCGCGCGCAGCGCGGCGATATGCGTCGGCTCGTAGCCGAGCTCCTGAAGGATCGCGTCGGTGTGCTCCCCGAGCGCGGGCACCGGGTCCATGCGCGGCTCGACGCCCGACGGCATGCCCGGCGGCAGCAGCGAGGGCACCGTGCCCGCGGACGTGCCCATCGAGATGCCCACCTCGCGCCAGCGCTCGCGCGCCGCAAGCTGCGGGTGCGCCCATACGTCGGCAAGCGTATTCATCTGCGCATTGGCGATGCCGGCCTTGTCCAGCCGCTCGATCACCTGCGCCGCGCTCATGCCCGCGAACGCGCCGACGATCACGTCGCGCAACGCATCGCGTGCCTCGCTTCGCTTCGAATTCGACGCGAAGCGCGGATCGCTCGCGAGCCCCGGCTGCTCCAGCACGGTTTCACAAAAGAGCTTCCATTCGCGTTCGTTCTGCAGGCCGAGCATCACGACCTTGCCATCGCCGGCGGGAAACGGGCCGTACGGATAGATGGTGGCGTGCGATGCGCCGGCAAGCGGGGGCGGGTTCTGGCCGTCGATGGCGTAGTACATCGGATAGCCCATCCACTCGACCATGCTCTCCAGCATCGACACGTCGATGCGGCTGCCCCGGCCCGTACGCCCGCGCAGCAGCAATGCGCTGAGGATGCTCGAATACGCGTACATGCCCGCGGCGATATCCGCGATCGAGCAGCCCGCCTTGGCGGGCGCGCCGGGCGAACCCGTGATCGAGAGAAAGCCCGATTCGCTCTGGATCAGCAGGTCGTAGGCCTTCTTGTCGCGATACGGGCCGTTCGCGCCGTAGCCGGAAATGTCGCAGACGATCAGCTTCGGGTGCGTCGCGCTCAGCGCGTCGTAGCCGAGCCCGAGCCGCTCGGCCGCGCCCGGCGCGAGATTCTGCACGAGCACGTCCGCGTCGGCGAGCAACGCGTCGAGGATCTTCGCGGCCTCGGGCTGCTTCACGTCGAGCGATAGGCTCTCCTTCGAACGGTTCGTCCACACGAAATGCGACGCGAGCCCGTGCACGCGCTCGTCGTATCCGCGCGCGAAGTCGCCGCTGCCGGGACGCTCCACCTTGATGACGCGCGCACCGAGATCGGCGAGCTGGCGCGTGCAGAAAGGCGCCGCGATCGCGTGTTCGAGCGTGATGACCTTGATGCCGTCGAGTGGTCTCGTCATGGCTCGCCTCAGAACGAACGCGGCAAACCGAGGATGTGCTCGGCCACGTAGGACAGGATCAGGTTGGTCGAGATCGGCGCCACCTGATACAGACGCGTCTCGCGGAACTTGCGCTCGACGTCGTATTCCGAAGCGAACCCAAAGCCGCCGTGAAACTGCAGGCACGCGTTCGCCGCTTCCCACGACGCATCCGCGGCCAGAAGCTTCGCCATGTTCGCCTGGGCGCCGCACGGCTCGTGCGCGTCGAAG